>DAIPYT010000013.1:0-37767 GCA_036782595.1 Mycobacterium sp.
AGCCTGGCCTGTCGTGCCGCGGCAGCGGCTTTCAACCGCTCCAGTTCAGCGATACCGTCCACAAGCTCAGATTCCGCGCCGGCCGGATCCCATGCCGTCATATCGAACATGCGTTCGATACTAGACGGGCCCCCCGACGGATTGCGCTACGTCAGGCCGATCTCCCGCGCGATCAGCATCAACTGCACCTCGGTCGTGCCCTCCCCGATCTCGAGGATCTTGGAGTCCCGGTAGTGCCGAGCGACCGGGTACTCGTTCATGAAGCCGTAGCCGCCGTGGATCTGAGTGGCGTCGCGGGCGTTGTCCATCGCGGCTTCGCTGGCGACAAGTTTGGCGATCGCGGCCTGCTTCTTGAACGGCTTGCCCGCGAGCATCAGGGCGGCCGCGTCGTAGTACGCGGTGCGGGCCGCATGCGCCCGGGCCTCCATCCGGGCGATCTTGAATTCGATGGCCTGATACCGCCCGATCGGCTTGCCGAACGCCGTCCGTTCCCCGGCGTACTTCACGCACTCGTCGACGCAGCCCTGCGCCGCCCCGACAGCCAATGCCGCGATCGCGATCCGGCCTTCGTCGAGGATCTGCAGGAAATTGGCGTAACCCCGACCTCGCTCGCCCAGTAGGTTCTCTTCAGGGACCCGAACGTCGGTGAACGACAACGGATGGGTGTCGGAAGCGTTCCAGCCGACCTTGTCGTAGGCCGGTTCGGCGACGAACCCCGGCGTCGGGACCGGGATCAGGATCGCGGAGATCTCCCGACGATCGCCCACCGCGCCGGTGACGGCGGTGACGGTGACCAGTCGGGTGATGTCGGTACCGGAGTTGGTGATGAACTGCTTGGAGCCGTTGATCACCCAGTGCCCGTCATCCAGGCGCGCGGTGGTCTTGGTGGCTCCGGCGTCGGTACCGCCGCCGGCCTCGGTCAGGCCGAAGGCGCCCAGCGCGGAACCGCTGGTCAGCATCGGCAGCCATTCCTGCTTCTGCGCCTCGGTGCCGAACCGGTAGACCGGCATCGCCCCGAGCGACACACCACCTTCCAGGGTGATGGCGACACTCTGGTCGACTTTGGCCAGCTCCTCCAACGCCAGGCAGAGCGCGAAGTAGTCACCGCCCATGCCGCCGTACTCCTCGGGGAACGGCAGGCCGAACAGACCCATGTCTGCCATGCCCGCTACTACCTCATAGGGGAACGAGTGCTCGGCGTCGTGCTTCGCAGCGACGGGCGCGACGACCTCGCGGGCGAAGTCGCGCACCGTCTTGGCGAGTTGCTGATACTCATCCGGAAGCGTTGCAGTGGAAAGAAATTCACCCATGGTTACCCCTCATCCTTCGCAGCAATGCGGGCCAGCGGCTGACCCACTTTGACCTGATCCCCGACAGCGACGAGCAGCTCGACCACGCCGTCGACCGGCGAGCGCAGCGCATGCTCCATCTTCATCGCCTCCACGGCCACCACGACAGTTCCCGCCCGGACCGCGGCGCCGTCGACAACTCCGACGGCCACCACCGATCCGGGCATCGGACTCAGCAGCTCGGCGTCGCCGCTGTGTTCCTCGTCCGGCCGCACCGGACCTTCCCGTTCTTCGTGCACGGCAACCGTCCGATCCGACCCGGCAAGCCAGATCTGATGGCCATCGGCGGCCACGGTGTAGGTGCGGCGTACCCCGTCGATGGCCAGCGAAAGCGATGGCCCATGCAGGGCAGCGACCAGTGACCGTTCCGGACCGTCTTCGATCCGGACTAAAGCGGCGTGCGGTGCACCGGTGATGTGGACGTGCTCGATTCGCTCACCGGCCCGCAAGCGGACCGTGGTCGGCGCGGAACGGCCGATCCGCCAACCGGACGGGACGTTCCACGGGTCGGTGGGTGCCAGGGGCCACCGACTCAGCCAGCGGTAGGTCGCGGCGGTGATGAACTCCTCGTCATCGATCCTGACGGGTGGGTACTCCAGTTGCTCGAGCAGACCGGTATCCAGGCGGCCTGCAACCACGTCCGGATCAGACAGCACGAACCGCAGGAAATCGATGTTGGTGCCGACGCCCAGGACCGCGGTCTGCGCCAGGGCCCGGTCCAGTCCGCGCACCGCGGAGGCCCGGTCGTCAGCGTGCACGATGACCTTCGCCAGCATGGGGTCGTAGTCGCTGCCGATGGTCATACCGGCCGCCAGCCCCGAATCCACCCTGACGCCGGCCCTTGAGCCGATCCCCGAGTCGCTTCGCTCCCGCCCGCCGCCTGAGTCGATCCCCGAGTCGCTTCGCTCCCGCCCGCCGCCGGGCTCGACGACACCGAGCACCGGGCCGCCGGTCGGAAGGAAACCAGCCGCCGGATCCTCGGCGTAGACCCGCGCCTCGATCGCGTGCCCACGCATGGTGATGTCATCCTGGCCGACGGTCAACCGCTCCCCCGCCGCGATCCGGACCTGCCACTCGACGAGGTCCCAGCCGGTGACCATCTCGGTGACCGGGTGTTCCACCTGAAGCCGGGTGTTCATCTCCATGAAGAAGAACTCGTCGGGCCGGTCGGCGGAGACGATGAACTCGACCGTGCCGGCGCCGACGTAGTCGACGCTGCGCGCGGTGTCGCAGGCGGCCGCGCCGATCCGGGCCCGGGTGCCGGCGTCCAGCAGTGGCGAGGGCGCCTCCTCGATGACCTTCTGGTGGCGGCGTTGCAGACTGCATTCACGCTCACCCAGGTGCAGCACGGTACCGTGGCTATCGGCCAGCACCTGAACCTCAATATGCCTGGGGCGCAGGACGAATCGTTCCAGGAACAGGGTGTCGTCACCGAATGCGGCCGCAGCCTCCCGGCGCGACGACGCCAGCGCTCCCGGCAGATCCGCGGGATCGTCCACCCGCCGCATCCCTTTGCCGCCACCACCGGCCGACGGTTTCACCAGCACCGGGAAGCCGATTCCGCCGGCCGCGGCTATCAGATCTGCGTCGGTCAGCCCCGGTTCGGCGATACCGGGCACGACCGGAACATCGAAGGATGAGACGCATGCTTTCGAGGCGATCTTGTCGCCCATCGTCGCGATGGCTCTCACGGGTGGCCCGATGAACACCACTCCGGCCTGCTCCAACGCAGCGGCGAAAGCCGATTTCTCCGAGAGGAACCCGTAACCGGGGTGCACCGCCTGCGCGCCGGTGCTCAGTGCCGCGGCGACGACGGCGTCGATGTCCAAGTAGCTCTGCCGGGCCGGTGACGGACCGATACGGACTGCGATATCGGCCTCGGCGACGTGACGGGCCCCGGCGTCGGCGTCGCTGTAGACCGCGACCGACCGGATACCCATCTTCTTCAGTGTTCGGATGACCCGAACCGCGATTTCGCCGCGGTTGGCGACCAGGACGGTGTCGAAGGTGCTCATCATCACATCCGGAAGACGCCGTAGGAAACGGGTTCGAGAGGCGCGTTGGCGGTGACCGAAAGGGCAAGACCGAGAACAGTTCTCGTGTCGGCGGGGTCGATCACACCGTCGTCCCACAGTCGCGCGGTGGAGTAGTACGGATTGCCCTGCTCCTCGTACTGGGCACGGATGGGCGCCTTGAACGCCTCTTCGTCTTCGGGGCTCATCTCGCCGCGGACGGTGGCCAGCACCGCCGCGGCCTGCTCGCCGCCCATGACAGATATCCGGGCGTTGGGCCACATCCACAGGAACCTCGGCGAGTACGCGCGCCCGCACATCGAGTAGTTGCCGGCACCGTAGGATCCGCCGATAACGACGGTCAGTTTGGGCACCCGTGCGCACGCCACCGCGGTGACCATCTTGGCGCCGTGCTTGGCGATTCCGCCGGCCTCGTAGTCGCGGCCGACCATGAAGCCGGTGATGTTCTGCAGGAACACCAGCGGAATGGACCGCTTGTCACACAACTGAATGAAATGTGCTCCCTTGACGGCGGATTCACCGAACAGCACACCGTTGTTGGCGACGATGCCCACCGGATGGCCGTGAATCCGGGCGAAACCGGTGACCAGCGTCGCACCGTAATTGGCCTTGAACTCACTGAAATCGCCACCGTCGACGATGCGGGTGATGACCTCGTGGACGTCGTAGGGCACCCGGGCGTCGACGGGTACGACGTCGTACAGCTCCTGTTGGTCGGCAGTCGGATCCACCGGCGCGGCGACCTCCCACGGCGGCGTCGCCGGTGGCCCAAGGGTGGCGATGATGTCGCGGACGATCCGCAGGGCGTCGCGGTCGTCGCGGGCGAGGTGGTCGACCACACCCGAGGTCTTGGCGTGCAGGTCCCCGCCACCGAGTTCCTCTGCGGTGACCACCTCGCCGGTTGCGGCCTTCACCAGCGGCGGACCACCGAGAAAGATGGTGCCCTGGTTGCGCACGATCACGGTTTCGTCGCTCATGGCGGGCACGTAAGCGCCACCGGCGGTGCAGGATCCGAGCACCGCGGCGATCTGCGGGATGCCCGCAGCACTCATGTTGGCCTGGTTGAAGAAGATACGGCCGAAGTGGTCGCGGTCCGGGAACACTTCGTCCTGACGCGGAAGGAAGGCACCGCCGGAGTCGACGAGGTAGATGCACGGCAGCCGGTTCTGCGCGGCGATCTCCTGGGCTCGAAGGTGCTTCTTGACCGACACCGGGTAGTACGTGCCGCCTTTGACCGTCGCGTCATTGGCGACGACCATGCATTCGCGGCCCATGACGCGGCCGATGCCGGTGATGATGCCGGCCGCCGGGCAGTCGTCGTCATACATGCCATCGGCCGCCAGTGGAGCGATCTCCAGCAGCGGACTGCCCGGGTCCAGCAGGCCGTCGACCCGCTCGCGCGGGAGCAACTTGCCGCGCGAGACATGACGTTCCCGCGCGCGCTCCGGACCACCAAGCGCGGCAGCAGCCAGCTTGGTGCGCAGTTCTGCGACGAGTTGCAGATGCGCCTCGCGGTGTGTCATCGGATGCGGCCTTCGGTTAATGACGACTAACTGATAGCATGTTAGTGGAAATTAACTCATGACGACAATCACCCAGCGCAGCAGGCAGAAATCCGACCGGCGATCACAACTGCTGACCGCCGCCGAGGCACTGATCGCCGAACGCGGATTCCTTGCCGTCCGCTTGGAGGACATCGGCGCCGCCGCCGGTGTGAGCGGACCCGCCATCTACCGGCACTTCGCCGGCAAGGAAGCACTACTCGTCGAACTGCTGGTGGGGATCAGCACCCGACTGTTCGCCGGTGGGCAGGAAGTGGTGGCCCGAGCCGAGGACGCCGGTGCCGCGCTTGAGGGTCTGATCGACTTTCACCTCGACTTCGCACTGAGCGAGCCTGACCTGATCCGGATCCAGGACCGCGACCTCGCGAACCTTCCCGCTGCGGCCCAACGGCAGGTCCGTCGGGCGCAGCGCCGCTACGTCGAGACCTGGGTCGGTGTGTTGCGGGAGGTGAATCCGGATCTGGCCGAAGACCGGGCCAGGGTGATGGCACACGCCGCGTTCGGCTTGCTCAACTCCACCCCGCACAGCCTGCGACCGGCCGCGTCCGAGGAATCGCGAACCGTACTGCGGGCGATGACGCTCGCAGCGGTGTCGGTCGAAACCAGTAGCGGCGACCGCCGACCAGCCGGCAGGCGGAGCCGGTAACCTGCTTGGCGTGAGGTGGGCATGAGCGATCCACGGGGATCCGGGTGGACGGACCCCGCCCAGGGGTCCGGCGGCTATCCGCCCAACACCGATCCGGCGTACTCCGGCTACTGGGGTCCCACCACCCAGTACCCGACGGCTTACCCGGGCTACCCGCCGACCCAACCGACTGAGCAACTTCCGCCGTACTGGCAATCCGGCAACGGATATCCGGGTGCGCCGCCGCTGCCCCCGGAGCCCCCGAAGAAGCCCTCGAAGTGGCTGTGGGCCGCCGCCATCGTGGCGGTACTCCTGGTGACCGGCCTCGTACTGGCATTGGTGATCGTCAGTAACTCGTCGAAGGACTCCACGATCGTGGCGCCGCCGACCTCGCAGACGGCGATGCCGTCCAGAACGCTGGTGCCGCCGTCTGCAACCACCGCCCGCCCCCCGACCCGCACCGCGATCCCGGCGCCGCTTCCGCTGCCGACGGAGACCCTGGCGCCGACGGTGCCGGGCGCTCCGTCCACCCCGGCACCGACCGGAACCGACACGGTGGTCTACAGCGTCAGCGGTCAGGGGCGGGCGATCAACATCACCTATGTCGACACCGGCGGAATCATGCAGACCGAGTTCAACGTTGCCCTGCCCTGGAGCAAAGAGGTCAGCTTGGCCGCCCCGGCACGCACGTCAGCCAGCGTCGCCGTGGTCAACATCGGCCGTGACGTGACCTGCAGCGTCTCGGTGAACGGCGCCATGGTCCGCCAGCGCAGCGGCCGCGGGCTGACGATCTGCACCGGCGCCGCTTAGGCCTGCTGCGTCCTGACCGGCCCGTCGACGCGCACCAGAATCATCCCGGCCAGCCCGATCGCCAGCACCAGGCAGATACCCGCGAGGCCGGCACGGTCGGCGTGGAAAAGGTCGACGAAGACGAAGAACAGCCAGGGTGCCAACGGGGCGGCTGCCCGACCGGTCATGGTGTAGAGCCCGAAGGCCACACCCTCCTTGCCTTCGCCGGTCATCCGTAGCAGTAGCGTGCGGGCTGCCGACTGGGTGGGACCGACGAACAGACACAGCGCCAGGCCGCAGATCCAGAACGCCAACGGGCCGGACAGGGCCATCAGGGTCAGGCCCACCACGATCAGCGCGGTCAGCGAAACGACGATCACCGGCTTGGCGCCGACCCGGTCGTCGAGCCTGCCGCCGAGCACAGCGCCCAAGGCGGCGACCGTCGAGGCGATCACCCCGAAGATCAGGACGTCGGCCTGGGAGATCCCGTAGACGCTCACCCCGAGAACCGCGCCGAAGGCGAAGATTCCGGCCAGTCCGTCCCGGAACACCGCACTGACCACCAGGTAGTAGACGAAGTTGCGGTCCCGGTGCCATTCGCCGCGCAGGTCGGCCCACAGTCTCCGGTAGGCGCCCAGCACGCCGCCGGGAACGTTGCGGTCAGGGGTTGCGCCGGCGAACGAGGGAGCGCTGATCAGCAGGGGCAGGCTCAGCACGGCCAGCCAGCAGGCCGCCAGCACCATCGCAGCGCGGACGTACCAGCCGTCCTCGACCGGCACGTGCAATAGACCACGGGTGGGACCGTCGCCGGCGATGAAGCCGACGTAGATCAGCAGCAGGAGCACAACGCTGCCGGTGTAGCCGGCGGCCCACCCGAGTCCGGAGATCCGGCCCGCGGTCTGCGGGGTGGTCAACTGACGCAGCATCGCGTTGTACGGGACGCTGGCCAGGTCACCGCAGGCTGCGGTGAGGGCGAGCAGCACCAGACCAGGCGCAAGGTAGCGAGGGTCGGCACGGATCAAGACCATCGAAGCGGTGAAGACCACCGCCAAAGCGGTGAGCACCGTCAGTGCCACCCGCCGTCGATGCGGGACCTGGACCAACACTCCGGTCAGCGGCGCCAGCAGGGCGACAGTGATCCCGGAGATGGTCAGCGTCCGGCCCAGCCAGCTCGCCGGAGAGGTGTCGCTGTCGAGTCCGACGCCGACGGTGCCGGTGAGATAGACGGAGAAGACGAAGGTCGCGACGATGGCGTTCATCCCGGTGGATCCGCAGTCCCATAACGCCCATGCCGCGACTTTCGACTTCGGCACCCCCGTCGGGACCGTCGCGGGGGGACCAGTCATGCGGGCCACCCTATATTCGCGGGGCCGCCCTAATATTCAAGGCATGCCACTCCCCCTCCCCTCTCCGGACAGTCGGGCTGTCGTCACCGGTGCCTCCCAGGGCATCGGTGAGGCACTGGCCACCGAACTCGCCGCACGCGGGCATCACCTGATCGTCACTGCCCGCCGCCGCGATGTGCTGGACACCTTGGCGGCACGGCTGCAGAACAAATACGGCGTGACCGTCGAGGTGCGTGCTGTCGACTTGGCCGACCCGATCGAACGCGGTGAGCTCGCCGCCGAACTGGCCGGCCGGGATGTCTCGATACTGTGCGCCAACGCCGGCACCGCGACGTTCGGCCCGGTGGCCAGCCTCGATCCGGACGGCGAGAAGGCACAGGTTGCGCTGAACGTGCTCGGGGTGCACGATCTGGTGCTGGCGGTGCTGCCGGGCATGCTGGCCCGCCGCTCAGGCGGCATCCTGATCTCGGGGTCGGCTGCCGGCAATTCGCCGATTCCGAACAACGCCACGTACGCCGCCACCAAGGCCTTCGCCAACACATTCAGCGAGTCGCTGCGCGGGGAGCTTCGCAACACCGGGGTGCACGTCACCCTGCTGGCTCCCGGTCCGGTGCGTACCGAGATACCCGACCCGGACGAGGCTTCCCTGGTGGACAAACTGATCCCGGACTTTCTGTGGATCTCCGTGGAACACACCGCGCAGCTTTCACTAGATGCCTTGGAGCGCAACAAGATGCGGGTCGTTCCCGGCGTCACCTCCAAGGCGATGTCGGTCGCCAGCGGTTACGCGCCGAGGGCGATCGTGACCCCGATCGTGGGATTGGTCTACAAGAAGCTCGGTGGCGACTAGATTTACGCGGCGATCTTCGGGCCGTGCAGATTCTTCGCCGTCGGTGAGGTGGCCACCGCCTGTGGATCCGGGTAGGTGCCCAACACCCGATCGGCAACCCCCGGCGTGGTGACGGCGTACCAGTAGTGCTCGTTCTTGAAGTGGTGCAGCCGGTGGTTCTTGTAAATCGTCCGGTAGAACCAGGTCTTCGGCTTGTAGTCGGTGTGCACAAGGTAGTGGCTCCACTCGTAGAGCACGCCGATACCGAACACCACCACCAGCAACGTCAGACCGAGCCCGGTGCGGGGAATGATCACGAAGGCGGTCAGCAGCGCCGCACCGAACGCGCCGGCCAGCGACTCCAACGGAATGAAGATGAGTTTGACGATCTTCGGGTCGGCATGGTGCTGACGGTGCTTGCGACCCAGCAACGGATCGATCACCACCCCGGCGACGCGGCGCGGTCGCCAATGCAGGATGAAAACGTGAATCATCCACTCCACGAACGGGAATACGGCCAGGACCACCAAAGGCAACACGGCGTCGCTCCACTGCCAATCGCCGACGATGACGCGGCCGATGACGGCACCGAGAAACGCGATGGCGAGCAGCCAGGGCGACGGATGACGCCAGAATTCGCGCGCGGCGTCAAGCAGGGTCATACCGCGGCGTGTCATTTTTCCTCCATTGCGTCCAGCGCTGCGATCAGCGCACCGGTGGCGGGTTCGAGTAGCTGACGTGCTGCCGCGCCGGCGGCGACGGGATCGGCGGCCTCAATGGCTGCGGCCAGCGCGCGGTAGGACTGGCTGCGCCCCACTTCGGCGGACATCATGACCGCCAGCGCCGACAGGGCGGGCTCGTAGGCGGCCCGCAGGGTGTTGAACATCAACCGAAAGACGATCGAGTCGGCCCCGTCGACGACGTGATCCCAGAACGTCAGCGCGTGGTGCTGTTGCCGCACCAGATCGACGTCGTCCTCCAGGTCCCGGATGGTGTCGTTGAGACGTGTGATCAGTTCAGGTGGGCGGCGCCGCGCCGCCAATTCGGCGACTTTGGGGCCGTTGTGCAGTCGGGCCTCCAGGATGCTGCGCACCACGGCGAGATCGAGTTCGTTGTCCCGCACCAGCAGTCGGGGCAACAGATCCAGGCCGGCGTGCCGGCGGAAGTCGCGCACGGTGGTGGCATCGCCCTGGCGCACCTCGACCAGTCCCGCGGCCGCTACCCGTTTCAGCGCCTCCCGGACCGCCGGGCGAGAGACACCGAGCACTTCGGATAGCCGGCGCTCGCTGGGCAGCGATTCGCCGGGCTGCATCTCACCGCTGAGCACTTCGGCGAGAATCTGCTCGAAGACCTCCTCGGGTACCGAGCGTCGATTGACCGGCTGTAATGCCACGCCGTCAGCATGACCGACCGTTGGCTACAGGTCAAGTGGTCAGACCAGTTCCTCACCAACGTCCGCGGTCAGCACGTTAGCGTGCGCCGCTCCGAACGGCCGACGCCGACTTTCCGGCCGTGCTCGCTGACGGCCGGACGCTGCCGCTGGGCGTCGCCGCTGCGCCGCCGATACGGAAGTTGTTGATGGCGAAGCCGGGATTCACCTTGGTGACGGTCTTGCTGTTCTGCAAGATCGAACCTGCCAGCGCGAGCGGACCGGGACCCGCCTTCACGGTGTTGTTAACTCCGAACACGGCGAACCCGCGGGTCCGGTTGCCGGGTTCACCTGCGGTGACGGAGTTGCCGGAGCTGCCGAAGGTCGACGCCGTATTGGCGTTGGAGCCCACCGACCCCGCATTCAGGGTGTTGCCGCTGCCGAAGAGGTTCCTGGCGTTGTTGTATTGCGCGCCCTCAGACGTCAGCGTGTTGTTGCTCCCAAAGATGCTGCTGCCCCTGTTGGCCAGACCGCCGGTCGTCGTGACGGAGTTCTGCGATCCGAACCAGTTCCGGGCGCCGTCCAGGGTGCCCCCGATGATTTCGACCGTGTTGGTGTTGCCGCCCAGACTGGTGGCGATGTTGCCGGCACCGGAGGCCACGGTGACCTCGTTACCGCCGCCGAGGATGTTGGTGACGGAATTGGCGTTGCCGCCGACCGCCGTCACTGTGTTGCCGTCACCGAGGAAGTTGCGGGCCGCGTTGGAGACGCCCCCTTGCCCGATGGCGGTGTTGTTGCTGCCGAAGAAATTGAACGCACGGTTGAACAATCCCGCACCGGAGCCGACGGTGTTGTCCCGACCGGCGAGGTTCAGGGCGATGTCAAGGGTTCCCAGCGCCGAAACACTTTGTGTGCCCGGTGCGCTGGCGCGGCCGAAGAGGTTCGCGGCGACGTTGCCGATGCCGCCTGCGACGACGTCGTCACCGACCGACCCGGGCGCCAAGTTGAAGGCGATGTTGAGCCCGAGGTTGGCCAGCGAACCGGAGCCGAGTGTCGCCGCGGTGCCGTTGGCACCCAGCCGGGTTGCTATCCCGAACAACCCCGCGGCCGTGGCCTCCGACGCCTCACCTACTGCGGTCGCAAAGGTAAAGGCATCGCCGGTGGTGGCAGTCGCGTTCGTCCCGAGCGCTAACGCCCCTCCAAGCAAACCGCTGGCTGTGGCGGTGGCGCCGTTGCCGATGGCCAAAGCGGCGCTGAACAAATTGCTGGTGCAACCGCCGCCGTTGCCGATGCCGAACACCGACAGGCAGGTGGCATTGGCCGTAGGCGCCGAACCCAATCCGGCGCCGGCCATGGTGACTGCGCACGCCCCCGCGGCTACCGCCGCGATGAGAGTGTGCCGGGCGGGAAGGCTGAGTGAAGTCATTAGCGTCCTTTGCTGTCGCTGCCATGCCCCTCGGTCGAATGAGGTTCGGCGATGTCAGTAAAACCTAGGTGTCAGTAAAACCTGGGTGTCAGTAAAACCTAACAGCCGCCTGAGTGCAAGCTGTGAAAAGGCTAGGGGCGTGGACGGCTGACGTCGGCGGCCTAGCGCCTCCGGCGACCCGTCCCGAAGATGCTGCGGGTGATCTCGCGGCCGATCACGGTGCCCGCCGAGCGCATGGCGCTCTTGAAGGCCGGGTTGTCCATCATCTGCTCGATCATGCCGGGTTCGGCCTTCTCCACCGGTGCCGGCATCGGCGGCAGATCGAAACCGGTCGGGATCGGGGGCAGATCCGCCAGTCCGCCGTCGTCGGGTTTGCCGGCATCCGGCGGCGGGGCCATCCTCGCGGCCAGCATCTCGTAAGCCGACTCCCGGTCGACAGTCGGCCCGTAAACGAGGAACAGGGGGCTGGCCTGGGCCGCGGCCTTGATGTAGTCCGGGCCGATGGTGTCCATCAGCGAGCGCGGCGAGCGCAACCGCGTCCAAGCCACCGGCGTCGGCGCACCGCGCTCGGAGAGCACCGTGACGATGGCTTCACCAATGCCGAGAGAGGTGAGATCGGTTGCGAGGTCATAGACATCGGTCTTCGGGTAGGTGCGGACCGTCTTGGCCAATGCCTGCTGATCATCAGGGGTGAAGGCACGCAAGGCGTGCTGAACGCGAGCGCCCAACTGGGAGAGCACCGCATTGGGGACGTCGGTGGGCAGCTGGGTGCAGAAGAACACGCCGACACCTTTGGAGCGGATCAGTTTCACGGTCTGCTCGACCTGTTCCAAGAAGGCCTTGGAGGCGTCCTTGAACAGCAGATGGGCCTCGTCGAAGAAGAACACCAACTTGGGCTTCTCGACGTCGCCGACCTCGGGCAGGAAGTTGAACAGGTCGGCCAGCACCCACATCAGGAAGGTGGAGAACATGACCGGGCGGGCCGCTTGCTCGCCGACCTCGAACAGGCTGATGATGCCGCGCCCCTGCGGGTCAAGCCGCAGCAGATCTTCGGGCTTCAATTCGGGCTCGCCGAAGAAGGTGTCACCACCGTCGGCCTGGAGGTTGATCAGGGCTCGCAGGATCACTCCGGCGGTCTGGCTGGACACCGCACCGAGGGACTTGAGCTGCGCCTTGCCCTCATCGGTGTTGGTCAGGAAGGTGATCACCGACCGCAGATCCTTCAGATCCAAAAGCGGCAGGCCCTGCTGGTCGGCGTAGTGGAAGATCAGCCCGAGACTGGACTCCTGAGTCTGGCTGAGCCCCAACACCTTTGACAACAGGATCGGGCCGAATGCGGAGATCGTCGCCCGCACCGGCACGCCCAGACCCCCGGTGCCCAGGGAGAGGAACTCCACCGGGAACGGGCTACCGGTCCACTGGTCACCGGTGTCCCTGGCACGTTCGGCGATCTTGTCGCCCGCCTCCCCCGGGCGGGACAGCCCGGACAGGTCGCCCTTGAAGTCGGCCATCACCACCGGTACACCGGCGGCGGAGAGCTGCTCGGCGATCACCTGGAGGGTCTTGGTCTTACCGGTGCCGGTGGCCCCGGCGACCAAACCGTGCCGGTTCATCATCGCCAGCGGGATGCGGACCTGCGCCGTCGGATCCACCGCGCCGCCCACGATCACCGAGCCCAGTTCGAGCGCTTGCCCTGAGGTGGCGTAGCCGGCCGCGATCTGCTGAGCGGGAGTCGCTGTCGGGTCAGTCATTACTGGGCCTCTCGTGTGTGCTCAGGTGGTTTTTCGGCCGGTAAGACACTACTTGGTCGGCTGCGCCTACTGTTTATCGCTGTGCGGGATGAATTGGTGTGGATCGACTGCGAGATGACCGGGCTTGACCTGCGTTCGGACCGGCTCATCGAGATCGCGGCGCTGGTGACCGACGCCGAGCTCAACGTTCTTGGGGATGGCATCGACGTGGTGATCCACGCCGACGACGAGGCCCTCGACAACATGGTCGAGGTGGTGGCCCGGATGCACAAGAGCTCTGGCTTGACCGAGGAAGTGCGGGCATCGACCATCGACCTCGCCTCCGCCGAGCAGATGGTGATGGATTACATCCGCAGCCACGTCAAGACCGCCAAAACCGCCCCGCTGGCGGGGAATTCGATCGCCACCGACCGGGGTTTCATCGCCAGGGACATGCCCACGCTGGACGACTACCTGCACTACCGGATGATCGACGTCAGTTCGATCAAGGAACTGTGCCGGCGCTGGTACCCCCGGATTTACTTCGGACAGCCCGGGAAGGGTCTGGCACACCGGGCCCTGGCCGACATCCAGGAGTCGATCCGGGAGTTGAGGTACTACCGCGCCACCGCCTTTGTGCCTGAGCCCGGGCCTTCGACCAGCGAGATCGCCGAGGCGGCGGCCGAACTGGACGAGGCTCGCAGCGCTGAGGCGGAAACCGATTCGGCTGCGGAGACCGAAAGCGGCTAATATCGAATGCGCTGCGCGAGCGGCAATGGTGGCTGTAGTTCAGTTGGTAGAGCACCAGGTTGTGATCCTGGCTGTCGCGGGTTCGAGTCCCGTCAGCCACCCCGATGCGGAAAGCCGCTTCTGACCAGTTCAGAGGCGGTTTTTCGTTTTCGCCCACGCCGGTACCATCCGTTTCACGGATGACGCTCTGGGCCGCGCCCTCGCCGAGGCCGACGAGATGGTCGGCAACTTGACGTTCTGTACCAATCGGTACAGAATTAATCTCTGTGGCACGCCCCGTTGAGTTCGATCGATCCAGAGCGGTAAACAAGGCGCTGGTGCTGTTCTGGCGCAAGGGCTACCAGGCCAGCTCGCTGCCGGATCTGCTGGCGGCCATGGGCATCGGCCGCAGCAGCTTCTACGCCGCGTTCACCGACAAGCGCACCCTCTTTCTGGAGTGCCTCGACCTGTTCGCGGCGCGGACCGCGGAGTTGGTGCAGCGCGCCCGCAGCGAGATGCCGCCGGTCGATGCCCTGCAACACTTCTTCGAGCGCAACTTCATCGGCGTGCCCGGCAGCGGTGTCGGCGCCTCGGCAAGCAGACATTGGGGCTGCATGCTGGTCAACACCGTGATCGAGATGGCTGGGGTCGATGACGGACTCGCTGAGCGCGCCAGCCGTCATCTCGGTCTGGTGCAGCGCATCTTCCAAGATTGCCTGCAGGAGGCCGGTGCGGAGGCGGCCCGCGCCGAGGAACTGGCCGCAATGCTGATGCTGGTCAACGAGGGCATCCGCGTGTCCAGCCGACGCCAGTTGCCCGACGCGCAGCACCTGGGTCCCATCACCACCACGTTCGGCCTGATCCGCAGGGCCGTCGCATGAGTTCCGGCGTCACTGCGAACTCGACTGATTGAAGGAGTCAAGGTATGTCCGATGTCCCC
The DNA here is from genome assembly GCA_036782595.1 of Mycobacterium sp. GTDB lineage: Bacteria > Actinomycetota > Actinomycetes > Mycobacteriales > Mycobacteriaceae > Mycobacterium. Next base: position 14,728 of record DAIPYT010000013.1, read on the forward strand.
GTGTACGCGGTCGTCAATCTGCACATCACCGATGCCGCCGTCTACCGTCAGTACGAGAAGGGATTCTTCCCGTTGCTCAAGAAATACGGCGGGGAGTTCATCACCTATGACGACGCGGCCCTCACCCTGGAGGGCACGTCACCGCGCACGGGCCGAATGATCCTCTTCACATTCCCGTCTGAGGCCCAAGCCCGCGCCTGGTATGCCGACCCCGACTACCAGGCGCTGTGCGAATACCGCCGCGCCGGAACCCAACTGGAGTTCCTGACGATCGTGCGCGGCCTGCCGCCACGCTGACAGCCCCGACCCTCACTCACACCCACTACCCCCGGAAGGGACGCGCTATGAAGACCCGCATCACCGAACTGTTCGGCATCCAGCACCCCATCATCCAGGGCGGCATGCACTACGTCGGGTTCGCCGAACTCGCGGCGGCCGTCAGCAACGCCGGCGGGTTGGGCATCATCACCGGGCTCACCCAGGCGACGCCCGCACTGCTGGCCGCGGAGATCGCCAAGTGCCGCGACCTGACCGACAAGCCATTCGGGGTGAATCTCACCTTCCTGCCCACCGTCAGCAGCCCCGACTACCCGGGCTATATCGACGCAATCCTTGACGGCGGCGTCAAAGTGGTTGAGACCGCTGGGAACAACCCGCAGCAGTGGCTCCCGGTGCTGCAGGAGGCCGGGGTGAAGGTGATCCACAAGTGCACCAGCGTGCGCCACTCGCTCAAGGCCCAGGCCATCGGCTGCGACGCGGTCAGCGTGGACGGCTTCGAGTGCGGCGGTCACCCGGGCGAGGACGACATCCCCAACTTCATCCTGTTGCCCCGCGCGGCCGACGAGCTGACGATCCCCTTCGTCGCCTCCGGCGGCATGGCCGACGGACGCAGCCTGGTCGCCGCCTTGGCCTTGGGCGCGGAGGGCATGAACATGGGCACCCGCTTCATCGCCACGAAGGAAGCCCCGGTGCACCAGAACGTCAAGGACGCCATCGTCGCGGCCACCGAACTGGACACCCGCCTGGTGATGCGCCCGCTGCGCAACACCGAAAGGGTGCTGCGCAATGCGGCAGTCGATCGGCTGCTCGACAAAGAGAAGGCCCTCGGCGACAAGCTCGGCTTCACCGACATCATCGAGGAGGTGGCCGGTGTCTACCCGAAGATCATGATGGAGGGTGCCATGGATGCCGGCGCCTGGAGTTGCGGCATGGTGGCCGGTTTGATCCACGACATCCCCACCGTGGCGGAGCTGATCGATCGCATCATGGCCGAAGCCGACGCCCTCATCGTTGAGCGCCTGGCACGCTTCGCCTGATTAGTAAGCCACCCCGCCTGCCGTCAACGCCGCTCTACCGGCTCTTCCCGAACCGATCAGAGTGAAGTACTGATCGGTCTAGCCTCTTTTCATGCCACGGAAACTCAGTGCCGAAGAAATTGAGGCATATCTTGATAGCCGCCCAGGCTGGGCGATATTGACCACAATCGACAACGACGGCTTCCCGCACTCCGTGCCCCTTGGATATTTCCGCCTTGGCCGCGACATCATCATGGGTGTGCGAGATGGGACGCGCAAAGTCGCCAACGTCGAAAACAACCCGAACGTGAGTGTCTTGCTCGAAGACGGCTCCACCATGGCAGACATCCGGGGAGTGATGCTCCAAGGTCACGCCCGCATCGTGCGCGAACACAACGAAGCCCTCGAGATCGCGCGGGAAGGGGCCCGGGCCCGGGGCGTGCCAGAGTCCGAATGGCCCACCGAACCCAGGCCGGGCGCCGCCTACATCCGCCTGACACCCGTTCGAACACTGTCGTGGGATTACTCAAGTTCAACGCCGGACCAGGCCTGATCAGACCCGATTTCAGGCGTAAACGCGATCACGACAACTGACGTACACTGCGCCGCATGAGTTTGCTGACGGCCGAAGCCCAGGGGCTTGCACACCTGGCAGCGGACTGCGAAACCTGGTCGTCGGAGGTCGCTGCCACCGATACGCCAGCCCTCCCGGCGGGCTCGCCGCAAGCGACCGTCGCCGCCGTGAGCGCCGTCCATGCCAATGCCGGATCGGCCGCCGAGATGCTGTCCGCCCGGATGCGTGCCAGCGCCGCCAAGCTGACCACAGCCGCCTCGGCATACACCGCGCACGACATCGAGTCCGCCTTCGCAATCGATGAATTGTCGATCGGACGGTAGGTGCCGACTCCGACGTTGTCCGCGGTCCGTCGATGGGATGTCGATCACCTGACCGAGGCGGCCGGGTATTGGACCGCGACCGCGACGGCGTGGGAAGACGCCTTCACCGCCCTGGCAACCCGCGTCAGTTTTCCGGGCGGGACGCCCTGGGTGGGAGAGGCGGCCGAGTCCGCGCAGTACAGCACGGCTCGCGACCGGATCACGGTCATCGGGTTGGCCGACCAACTCCACAGCGCATCGGCTCTCGCGCGCTCCGGTGCGAGCGAGATCGACCAGACCCGCCAGGCGGTGCTACGGGTCGTCCGCGTCACCGAGATCGCCGGATTCATCGTCGGCGAGGACTTCTCGGTCATCGACCCCGGCCGCTCCAACGCGGGGACTGCGGCGGCCCGGCGGGAACAGGCCGAATCCCTGGCAGCCAAGTTGCGCTCATCGGTAGCCGCGCTGCTCTCGGCTGATCGGAGCGTCGCCGCGAAGATCACCGCTGCCACCGCCGGGCTCGGCGTTCGGGTTTTCCCCGAATCGGACGGCCCCGCGGCGAAAGCAGCCGGCCCTGATCCGCACGCAACGCTTGCGCGCGTCGAAACGTTCAACAAGAAACTGCTCGACGAACTCGAACAGGACTACCGGCAACTGCCCGACGGCCAGATCCGGATTGACCGACTGGCCGATATCGCCGGGATCCGGAGATCACTGACGACCCCGGACTCCCATCTGGTCTACATCGCCAGACCCGAGGACCCCTCGCAGATGATCCCGGCGGCAGTCTCCGTCGGCGATCCGTTTGCCGCCGAACACATCTCGGTCACCGTCCCGGGGGTGGGAAGCACAACCCGTAAGTCGCTGTCCACCATGACCGCCGACGCCGGGGAACTGGTGAAAGGAGCTCAGGAAATCACCAGGGTGATGAAGCTGACCGACTCGGTCGCCGCCGTCGCCTTCATGGGTTACCAACCGCCGCTGACGATGACGTCGCCGGAGATACTCGACGACGACCTGGCACAGGCAGGCGCGCCGGCATTGCGGTCGTTCCTCGGCAATCTGAACTCGGCAGCCAAACCGGGCCACACCACCGCGCTGTTCGGGCACTCATACGGTTCGCTGGTGTCCGGGATCGCCCTCAAGGGCGGCGCCGGAGCGATGGTGGACAACGCCGTCCTCTACGGCTCCCCGGGATTCCAGGCCGCCGCAGCCGCCGACCTGGGGTTGCGGGACGAGCAAGTGTTCGTCATGAGTGCACCCGATGACGTCATCGCCAACCAGATCGGCGGCCTTGCGCCACTGCACGGTTGGGGAGCCGACCCCAACTCCGTCGTGGGTGACAACTACCGGTTCACCCACCTCGAGACCCAGGCCACGACAGTGAAACTCGGAGCGGACAGCCAGGGATGGCCCATCGAATGGGCCAAAACCGCCGCCCACGGGCATTCGGAGTACGGGCGCGCAGCAACCGAACGGATCACCGGATTCAACCTGGCCGCAATCCTGCTCAACCGCCCCGAGCTGGCCGCCAAGGCACGACCCGCGTAACCAGAAAGCAAGGCAGATGAACGACGACGAACGCAGGACGATCGAACTCATCGACAGCCTCCGGGCGAAGGGGTCCTTCGAATCAGCCCGCGACGAGCTGACCACCGTCGCCGGGAGAATCGCCGAGAAGATCAGCCGGGCCATCCCGGGCGGCAAGCCGTGGAAGTTCGACACCACAAGCGATTTCGCCAAGACCTCCCGTCGCGGCTCGGTATGTGACGAACTGCCGGGTGACATCGCACTCAAACCCGACGCGGATCCCGTCGAATTCGACCCGCCCTTCACGACGGAGGGTTTCGCGATCGCCGTCGACATCATCCGGCAGGCGGCTGCCGAACTGGGAGCCACCCAGGAGTCGGCACTGTTCGATGACAGCGCCAAGCGCGAATACTTCGTCAGCGGAAACGGGTACAAGTTCCGCATCCTGCAGATGGAGGTGGCGCTGTTGACCGTCTCCGGTGACTGTCACCTTCTACAGATGCCATAACGAGTAGGGCCCCTGCCGAAGCAGGGGCCCTACTCGTTGACTGACTGCTATCCGGCGCGGGAGGCCGCAGCGGCCCGCGGCCGCTCCGTGTTCTGCCGGTCAGCGCGCTGGCTCGGCTTGGGCCGCGCCGTCACCGCAGGACCGTTGGCGACCTCATCGGCGACGGCCGCACGGTGTGCGGCCGCGCGGGAACGGGTCACCGGAGCCGCGGCGTCGTCCGTAACGGCCTCGGGCGCAGCCGATTCCGGCGTCTCAGCGACGGGCTCCGCTTCGATGGCTGACTCGGCCGCAGCTGCCGGAGCAGCCGCGCGCACCGAAGCAGCGGCACGAGCAGCGCCCACCTTGGGCGCCACCGCGGCAGCAGCCGGTGCGTTGTCGATGTCACTGACCGACTCGGTGTCACTGACCGACTCGGTGTCACTGACGGGCTCGGTGTCACTGACGGGCTCGGCGTCACTGACGGCGGGGGTGTCGCTGACAACGTCACCCTCGGCAAACACCGCCAACTTCGACCCGGCGGGCGTCGCCGCACCCGGAAGCAGACCGCCGATCAGTCCGGCCACGGCGTCCTTGATGGCTTCAAGCAGCCCCTGGCTGTTGTCGCCGATCACTGCGGCGATCGCGGACATCAGAATCCCCGGGATCGCCTCGGCCAGGGTGGCGACCTGAGTGCTGACATAGGTCCGGATTCCGTCAGCGGTCTCCAACAGGACCTCGCTGATGGACTTGATCGGAGCGACAAGTCCTTCGTTCAGGGTCATCAGCGCAGCGGCGATATCGCGATCCCTGAGATCACCGAGCGCCGTCTTGACCACTGCGGGGATCTCGGCGATAGCCGAACCGAACCGCACCGGGATCGAATCGGGGCCGATGACCAGACCGGTGACGGCACCGCTGACGTACTGGAAGACGTCACCGGCGGTGGCTTTGACGACAGGCTTCGCTTCCTTGATGAACTCAGCGAGGACGGCCCTGACCAGGTCCGGCGACAGTCCGCCGAGGTCCGGCAGCAGGCCACCGAGATCGAGGTTGCCCAGCAGGCCGACGATGTCGGTCAGCGAAAAGCTCAAGCCGGTCAGGCTAACCTCGGCGACCGCAGGTGCCGGCAGGTACGCGGCATGCGCGGCAGTGCCCGGCAGGGCCGGTGTCATGGCGATGGCGCCAGCGCCGACGACGGTTGCTGTGCCTAGCGTGAGATAAGAGCGGACTGAAATTTGCACGATTTCTCCCATTCCCCCGAATCCCGCGTGCTGGCAGGAAGCGACCTGACGCTTCGACAGGTAACGATGATGATAGGACACTGAGAGGCGTATCGAAACCAAGTCCTCGACGATTGAGGACGTTGGTCACCACCGAGAGGGACTTCGTCCCCGCCGCCAGCAAACCGTCTAGCTATGCGTCTCGATGAGCTTTCCGATGGCGCTCGCGGTGTTCGCCGCTTTGACGTTGTAGTTGGCCACTGCAATCTTGCCCGACTCATCGACCAAGAACGTCGAGCGGATCACGCCCCGGACCGTCTTGCCGTACATCTTCTTCTCACCGAAAGTGCCCCAGGCGGTCAGCACCAACTTGTCGGGGTCGGACAGCAAGGGGAAGGTCAACGATTCCGCGTCGCGGAACTTCGCCAGCTTTTCCGGCTTGTCCGGAGAGATGCCCACCACGTCAATATCGGCATCGTTGAGCTCAGCGAGGCTGTCGCGGAAGGCGCATGCCTGTTTGGTGCACCCGGGCGTGGATGCAGCCGGGTAGAAGTACACGATCACCTTGCGGCCCTTGAAGTCCGAGAGTTTGACGGTCTTGCCGTCGGCATCGGACAGACTGAACGCCGGTGCCTTGTCGCCAACCTCGAGTCGTACTGAGTCGCTCACCTGAATAATCCTTCCTCGGCTCGTGGACGCCCCTTTGACCTTCTCTGCGGCCACGCTGCTCTAGGGTAGATCGGCAGCGCGTCTTCAGGGCGACGGAAGCGAGGACGAAAGTGGCGGAGCGGGACCCCGAGGTCATCAAGCAGGAGATCGCCGAGGCGCGGGATCGCCTGGCGTCAACGGTCGACGTCCTGGCTGAGCGGGCCAACCCCCAGCGCCTGGCCGACGACCTGAAGTCCACCGCACTTCGCTTCCTCAATCAACCAGCCGTCAAGGCGACCATTGTCGGCGTCGGAGCGCTGACAGTGGTGATTGTGATCAAGGCAATCCGCCGCTAGTCGATCGCTCGCAGATTCAGGGTCGGCGCAGCAGGTTGGAGAGCCGGGCGCGCGGCGGATTGGCCCGCATACCGACCCGACTGCAATTGCGCACCCGCATGGGAGTATCTGCCTCGTCGCGGCGATCGGGCGTCTGGCCGATCGGGCCTGATATCGCCATCGCTGTCCACCCTTTCTCCTGAGATTTTCTCAGCTAATGCGCTCTTTTCCAAATGCAAGGATAGCTGAGTGCGTTTGCGCATGTCAATCTTGGTCAAGCGCTGGATGGACTAGGCGACCAGCTACCTAATTCGAGTTGCCAGGTCGTGATGCGGATTCGGCATGCACTTCCACCAGAACGCAAAAACCCCTGCTATGCAGGGGCTTTCGACTGGTGCGCCGTCAGGGTTTCGAACCCCGGACCCGCTGATTAAGAGTCAGCTGCTCTACCAACTGAGCTAACGGCGCGTGGCAGCGACAATAACAGGCGTCCAGCGCAGGGGGAAATCGACTCCCTGCAGCCCTGACCTGCGAAGTCGCGCGGTGTCTGGGGTCAGCCTTAGAATAAAGCCCGTTCACGCGGGGTCGATTCCCGCGGCACCGATGCCAGGTTGGAGCCCTCATGCGCAACGCCGTACCGGCGCCCCGGTCGCGCCTGCGTTCGTGGCTGATTGTGCTCTTGGCGATCCCCGCCCTGTTGCTCGGCATCAGCGCCTGCGGACAGCGCGACAGTGGGCCCAGGGTGTTGGCCGAGAAGGGCACCCCGTTCAGCGATCTGCTGGTTCCGAAACTCACCGCTTCGGTGCCGAACGAAGCGGTGGGCGTTCCGGTGGACCAACCCGTCACCGTCTCGGTGCAGGGCGGCGTGCTGGGCGCGGTCTCGATGGCCGACGACGAAGGCGAGAAAGTGGCCGGCGAACTGGCCCCCGACGGTCTGACCTGGAAGACCACCGACCCACTGAACTACAACAAGCAGTACACGATTACGGCCAAAACCCTCGGCCTGGGCGGCACGGCCACCGAGACACTCAGCTTCAAGTCGCACTCGCCAGCCAACCTGACCATGCCCTACCTCTCGCCGGGCGACGGTGCGGTGGTGGGTGTGGGCCAACCGATCGCGGTGCGCTTCGATGAGAGCATCCCCGACCGGCTTGCTGCCCAGAAAGCCATCACCGTCACCACCGACCCACCGGTGGAGGGAGCGTTTTACTGGCTGAGCAACAGCGAGGTCCGCTGGCGGCCGCAGGACTTCTGGGAGCCGGGAACCCGGGTGACGGTGAAGGTCAAGACATTCGGCGTGGACTTGGGCGAGGGCCTCATGGGCCAGGAGGACCTGAGTTCGACGTTCTCCATCGGTGATCAGGTGATCGCGACCGCCGACGATGCGAACAAGATGCTCACCATCCGGCGCAACGGTGAAGTCGTCAAAACCATGCCGATCTCGATGGGCAAGAACAGCACCCCAACCCCGAACGGGGTCTACACCATCGGTGACCGCCACCAGCGGCTGATCATGGATTCCTCGACCTACGGAGTCCCGTCGAACTCGCCCAACGGCTACCGCCTCGAGGTGGATTGGGCGACCCAGATGTCTTACAGCGGCGTCTATGTGCACTCCGCCCCCTGGTCGGTGGGTTCCCAGGGCAGTGACAACGTGAGCCACGGATGCCTCAACGTCAGTCCGGAGAACGCGCAGTGGTTCTACAACAACACCAAGCGCGGCGACGTGGTCGAGGTCCGCGGCACCGTCGGTTCGGTGTTGTCCGGCGTCGAGGGTCTGGGCGACTGGAACATCCCGTGGAGCCAGTGGAAGGCCGGCAACGCCGGCGCATAGCCAAGATGGCCGCCACGCCGCTGAGTCACAGCGGCAACAGATGTAACACCAACATCACGAGATCCGACATCACGGTCAAGTAACGCCGCGGGAGTTGCCCGCAGGTCATGATCGGGAGGTTCTGCGTTGGGTCGTCTTCTTCGCCACCTCATGACGATGGTCGCGACCGCGCCGATCGTGGCGGTCGCGGTCATCGCCTCGCCGGTAAACGCTGCTCAGTCGCTGCAGTGGGAGCCCCAACTGGTGACCGCGTCCGCACACACCGAGGCACTTCCGGAAGCCCCACCCAATGCCGGCCTCATGCGCGCCGTGCGCAGCGTTCCGCGGGCTCTGCCGCCCGGCGTCGGGAGCGAACGTGGCCTTCAGGTCCAGACCCTCCTGGCCAAACGGGCTATCAGTGCCAAGTTCCCGGAGATCCGGGAAATCGGCGGAGTCCGGCCGGACAGCATGAAATGGCACCCCAACGGCCTCGCCATCGACATCATCATTCCGAATTGGGACACTCCGGCGGGCAAGGCGCTCGGTGACCGGGTCACCGAGTTCACCTTCGCTCATGCCGAGGAGTTCGGCCTGGAGTACGTCATCTGGCAGCAGACCTACCGACCCGCCAAGGGCACCCCCCACGTGATGGAGGACCTCGGCAGCCCGGACGCCAACCACTACACCCACGTTCACATCTCCAGCTACGGAGGCGGATTCCCCAAGGGCGGGGAGACCTACTACCTGCACGAGAACGACGACGCGAGCTAGCGGGCGCCGAGTTTCCCCAGCAGCAGAGCTTCGGTGGTGGCTGCCCGTTCCAGTACGCCGAGGTGCAGGCTCTCGTTGACACTGTGCGCTTGGGTCCCGGGGTCCTCGACGCCGGTGACCAGGATGGTGGCCTCAGGGAACGCCGCGGCGAACTCGGCGATGAACGGAATCGAGCCGCCCATTCCCATGTCGATGGCGTCAATACCCCACGCCTGGCGGAAGGCGGCCCTGGCCGCGTCATAGACCGGACCGGCGGCGTCGATGGCATACGGCTGCCCAGCGTCACCTGGAGTCACGGTGACCTGGGCGCCCCACGGCACGTGGTCTTCGAGGTGCCGACGCAGAGCCTGCAGATGTTCGGCTGCATCACCACCCGGCGCCACCCGCAGGCTCACTTTGGCGCGGGCCAGTGGGATCAGGGTGTTGGATGCCTTGGCGATCGGCGTGGTGTCGATACCGATGACCGTGATCGCCGGTTTAGCCCAAAGACGTTGGGCCACGGAGCCCGAACCGATCTCGCGGACGCCGGCCAGCATCCCGGACTCGGCGCGCACCCATTCGGCGCCACGGTCCACCGCTGCGGCGGTCGCTTCGTGCAGACCGGCCACCGCGACGTTTCCGTCGTCGTCGTGCAGGGTGGCGAGCAGTCGGACCAAGACGGTGAGGGCGTCGGGCACCACCCCACCCCACAGTCCGGAGTGCAGGCCGTGGTCCAGGGTGGCCACCTCGACCACGCAGTCGGCCAGACCGCGGAGTGACACCGTCAGCGCGGGGATCTCGGCGGTCCAGTTGTCCGAATCGGCGATGACGATGACGTCGGCAGCGAGTTTGTGCCGGTGAGCGGCCAGCAGCCGACTCAACGACGGAGAACCGCACTCCTCCTCCCCCTCGACGAACACCGTCACCCCGACCGGCGGCCGGCCTGAGTGGGCGCGAAACGCGGCCAGGTGGATCGCGATCCCGGCCTTGTCGTCGGCGGTACCGCGGCCGTAGAGCCGGCCGTTGCGTTCCTCGGGCTCGAACGGCGGCGAGTCCCATTGCGCCACATCGCCTTCAGGCTGGACGTCATGGTGGGCGTAGAGCAACACCGTCGGAGCGCCTGCCGGAGCGGGATGGTGGGCGATGACGGCCGGGGCGCCGCCCTCGCTGACGATTTCAACCTGCGCGAAGCCAGCGGCGCGCAGCAGGTCGGCGACTTTTTCCGCGCCGCGGTGGACGTCGTCGCGGCGGGCCGGGTCCGACCACACCGAGGGGATGCGCACCAGGTCCTCGAGGTCGCGGCGGACGGCCGGCAGAACCTCGCGGACACGCTGAACCAGGGCGTCCATCAGCGGATCTCAGAGCGTTTCGAGGATGGCGACGGCCGCGGCGGTATCGCCCTCGTGGGTCAGCGACACGTGGATCACCACCTCGGCCAGGTGCTCGGCGATCGCCCCGGTGAGCCGCACCTTCGGCCGGCCCCACATATCGGTGATCACCTCGATATCGCGATGAATCCCTTCGGGAAGCACCGGGCGCTGGGCGAATCGGGACCCGGACCAGGCTTTGATCACCGCTTCCTTGGCGGCCCAACGGGCGGCCAAATGGCGTGCGGCAAGCGAACTCTTGTCCGCGGCGTCCCGACGCTCCCCCGGGGTGAAGGTCTCGGCGAACACCGTGCCCGGCTGATCGACCTGCTCAGCGAAATCGGGGATGAACACCAAGTCGATCCCCACGCCCACTATCGCCACGGACGGTGACCTTATCCGACCGCGTGACGATCAGGCCGAGTAGCTGCCGTCCTCGCCCAATCGCGAGTCCGGATCGAGCAGCATCGCGGCTTCGGCGGCCTTGTCCGGTCCGTCGTGGTCGAACCGCCGTTCGGTGGGCTTCTCATACAACGGGCGGCCGCCGGCCATCGCCGACGCCAGCCGACGCCGGCCTGCCAGCAGCCGCTGCGCGGAACGGGTGCGGTAGTCCTCGCGCTGATCGGCGGGTAGCGCGGCCAGGAACGCCGCCGGATGCACCAGCGCCACCAGCCCGGAGACGTGCCCGAAGCCGAGGCTGGTCAGCAAGCCGGCCCTGAGCGGGAAACGGTCCCCCAGTCGCAGGGTCTGCCGGGGCCAGACCAGATGGCCCGCCCCAGCAAGTTCGTCGTCGACACAATCCAGGCTGCGGTTGGGTGGGATGACGCCGTCGCGCAGCACCTGGCACAGGCCCATCATCTGGAAGACCGCCGCCCCGCCCTTGGCGTGGCCGGTCAGGTTCTTCTGCGAGATGACGAACAACGGCGCGCCCGCCGAGCGACCCATGGCGTCGGCGAGCCGCTCGTGCAGTTCGGTCTCGTTGGGGTCGTTGGCCAGCGTCGAGGTGTCGTGCTTGGAGATCACCGCGATGTCGTCGGCGCTCACCCCGAGCTGGCGCAGCGAGCGCGCCAGCGCTGACTCCCGGCCGCCCCGACCGGCACCGAGGGCACCCAGACCGGGGGCGGGGATGGACGTGTGCACACCGTCGGCGAAGCTCTGGGCGTAAGCCACCACGGCCAGCACCGGCAGGCCCATCCGCAGTGCGAGGTCACCGCGAGCCAGCAGCACGGTGCCGCCGCCCTGGGCCTCCAGGAAGCCCAACCGCCTGCGGTCGTTGGCCCGCGAGATACGGGCGTCACTGATCCCGCGCGCCCGCATCATCTCGGTGTCCGCGGTGGCGGCCATGTCACCGAAGCCGATGACCGCCTCCTGGGTCAGGTCGTCGAAGCCGCCGGCGACCACCAGTTCGGCCTTGCCGAGGCGGATCTTGTCGACGCCCTCCTCGACCGAGACCGCCGCGGTGGCGCAGGCGCCCACCGGGTGGACCATGGCGCCGTAACCGCCGACGTAGGACTGCATGACGTGTGCGGCAACAACATTCGGCAGCACCTCCTGAAGAATGTCGTTCGGCTTCGGGGTGCCCAGCAGGTTGCCGTGGAACATCGTCTCCATCGACGTCATTCCGCCCATTCCGGTGCCCTGCGTGCTGGCGACCATCGTGGGGTGAACCCAGCGCATCAGCTCGCCGGGGGTGAACCCCGACGACAGGAAGGCGTCGACGGTGGCGACGAGGTTCCACAACGCCACCCGGTCGACCGATGCGGCCATATCGGCGCTGATACCCCAGACCGTCGGGTCGAAACCGGTCGGGATCTGAGCACCGACGGTACGGGGCAGCTTGGTCTTGCGCGGCACCCGAATCTCGGTGCCGGCCTTGCGGATGACCTCCCAGTCGCCGGAGTCGCCGACCGGTCGCACCACGGTGTGGTCGGGGTCGAACACCTCGAATGCGCGCGCTTCGGTCTCCGAGGTCACCATGAAGCTGAAGTCACGGTCCAAGAAGACGCTGACCAGAAGCGGCGTCGAATGGTCGGCCGACAGCGAGTGGTCACCGACGAACTCACGTATCCCGCAGCGGGCCACCACCGCGTCGTGGTAGCGCTCGGCGATCTCCTCCTCCGGCACCAACTCGCCGGTCTCGGTGTCATACCAGCCCGGCTTGGGGTCGTTCTCCCACGCCAGCAGCCCGGTGGTCCACGCCAACTCGAGCACACCGGCGGCGGACAGTTCGTTCTCCACTTCCATTTCGAAGCGGGTGCGCGAGGACCCGTACGGACCCAGCTCGGCAGCACCGACGATGACCACCAGGTCGGCAGGATCAACATCCAGTTCCGGCCAGGCCGGCGGTGGGCAACCCCGGGGTACCCGAGGAGGCGAAGGCAGTGCCGCGATGTCACCGCCGGCATCGGCGGCGTCGGCGTCGTCGGCGGGCGCGGTCATCTTCTCGCGGGCACGAGCGGCCAGTTCGGCCATGTCCAACTCGATGTCCCCGAGTCCGCCGGTGAGGTCAACCTTCAGCGGCTCGGCAGAGGCGGCGGCCCTTGTTTCGGCTGAGCACAGGTCCAGCAGCATGGCGGCCATCTCGGCGGTGGTGTAGGTCGTCACCCCGGCTGCTTCGACGGCATCGACGATGGCGTCGTTGTGCCCCATCAACCCGGTGCCCTTGGTCCAGCCGATCAGCGCGTGGGCGAGGGTGACCCGCTGCGCCCACGAGGTTTCGGCGCTCCACCGGGCGACGACCGCGTCCAGAGCGGCCTTGGACTCGCCGTAGGCGCCGTCACCGCCGAACATGCCGCGGTTGGGCGAGCCGGGCAGCACGACGTGCAGCCGGGAGTCGATGTCGCGTTCGGCCCCGATGGCCGAGAGTCCGCCGACGAGACGTTCGACCGCCCACAACAGGACTTTCATCTCCATCTCCGAACGCGATCCCGCCTCGGAGAGATCACCGGCGACCCGCGGCGCGGCGAACGGGAACAGCAGCGTCGGTGTCTGGGCGTCCTTGACGTGAATGGCTTGCGGCCCAAGGTTTTCGGTTTGGTCGTTGCCCACCCAGGAGATCAGTGCGTCGATGTCGGAATAGGAGGCCATGTTCGCCGGCACCACCCACAGGGAAGCCCCGAATCGGGCGTTCTCACGGTAGAGCGACTTATAGAACTCCAGCCGGTCATCATCGAGACGCGACGTGGTGGCGATGACGCATGCGCCACCCGCAAGCAAGCGGGCTGCCACCGCCGCGGCGATGGACCCGTTCGACGCACCGGTGACGACAGCGACCTCGTCGGCATAGGGGCCCGGGGCCGGATTCCGGGCGCCGGTGGCGATCCGCTCGTACAGCGACGCGTGCACCAGACGGCCCTCGGCCAGTGCGCGGCCGCGCCACCACTCCGCCTGGGTGGACACCACATGGCCGGCGCCCTCGAAGCGTTCGGACAGCCGCGCCAAGTCGGCCTCGACATCGTCTTCCTCGGTCAGCCACAGCGTGACCAGATCCTCACGGGCACTGGCCCATCGGTCATCGAGCAGCACCGCCTTGCGGGCGTCGAACGACGGGGCCACCAGACGCGGCCAGTCCGCACCCAGTTCGGCGGTGACCAGATCGATCAGTTCGGTGTCGGCGATCGCAGCCGGGGTACTGGTAGCGGCGTCGAAACCGAGTTGGCCCAGCACCATTCGGGCGGCAGAGGCCAGTACGCCGTCACGACCGGTGACGGTTTCGGCGAACTCGGTCAGGGCCGCCGAGTCCACAGCCCCGCCTGCCGGTGCGCCCGCAGACGGCAGCGCCACCGCGATGCCGCGCCGAGCGGCGACCGCGGCCACTGCGGCGTCGATGGCCTTGTCCACCGCGGCGACGTCGGACAGCGGCCCGTCGGTCAGTCCGCCGAGCGGGCCACCACGCACACTGCTGCCCTCGCGCGCACCGAGTGCCAGCTCGACGGTGACGTGCTTGGCCCAGCCGGGTCCGAGTTCCCAGGTCTTGCTCACCCGCTCCGCGACGGCGCCGGGCCGCTTACCGGACGGCCCGAGCGCGGACCGCAACTGGTCGTTGACGGCGTCGGAGAGCACCGGACCGAATGGCTTGTAGGTGCGGGCCAGCTTGGAGACCTGGCCGCGCAGTGCGGTCAAGTCGGCTTCGGCGGCCCCGTCGATGGCGCCGAGGTCAAGTTCGGAGCCGAGGTCGACGAGCAGTTGGTTACGCCGCGAGGAGGCGCCGTCGGTGATGGACTCGATGGAGTCCAGCGGCTCGATCTGGTCGATCCGCATCTTCGCCGACAGCGCGATCAGGGCCAGGGTGGCGTCGGCGGCGTCGAAGGGGATGTCATCAGGTCGGGGCGCGCCGGCAGGAGCAGCCGGTGCGGGGGGCGCGACTGCGGCAGGTTCGGGCGTGACGGCAACCGGCTCCGCCGGTGCCGCCTCGACGGGGAGGTCTTCCGCCTCGGCCGGATCCTCATCCGGGTCTGCGTCCGAGGCGAACAGCACATCGGCGTCGCGTTCGACGTTGAGCACTTGCACTGTGCTGTAGGCGAATTCGGGCAGTTTGAGCGTGTTGGTGGCCAGCCCGGCGACGGTCGGGGCGGACTTCACCCCGATCTCGACGAAGCGCTCGATGCCGAGTCCGCCGGCACCGGCTTCGGTGAACAGCAGATCCTGGGTCTCGATCCAGCGCACCGGGCTGGCGAACTGCCAGGCGAGCAGCTCGATGACGACCCGGCGGCCAAGCTCGTTGGGCCGCTCGGTGATCCAGGTGTCGTAATCGGCGAGGATCTCGTCGAGCGGTTCGGCGGGAACCAGATCGCGGATCTCCTGCACGAAGTCGCGATCCAAGGTGAACAGCCGCGGCACCAGGTTGGGGATATACCGGCCGATCAGCACCGACGGGTCGGCGTCGCGCGGCATGATCCGGTCCAGCGAGCGGCGGAATTCGTCGACCCCGACCTTGAGCACATCGGAGTGGAACGGCACGTCGATGCCGGGCACCTGGATGTAGGCACGCTTGCCGCCGGTGATCTCCCGGCGCCGCTCGATCTCCTCCTCGAGGGCATCCAGACCGCGGACCGTGCCGGCTATGGCGTACTGCGAGCCGCGCAGGTTGAAGTTCACGATCTGCAGGAATTCGCCGGTCTGCGCGGCGATCTCGGCGACGAACGCGGTGACATCGGCATCGTCGAGTTCGATCTGGGACGGCCGGATCGCGGCCAGTCGGTAGTTGGACCGGCCTTCCTCGTCACGCGGCACGATGTCATGCATCTTGCTGCCGCGCTGGAACACCACCTCCAGGAGAGCCTCGAGTTCATAGACACCGGTGACGCAGGCCAGTGCGGTGTACTCGCCGACCGAGTGACCGCAGGCGATGGCGCCCTCGACGAACGCGCCTCGCTCGCGCATCTCGGCGACCTGGGCGGCGGCGACGGTGGCCATGGCCACCTGGGTGAACTGCGTGAGGTATAGCACGCCCTCGGGGTGCTGGTAGTGCACACCTGCGGCGATCAGGCTGGTCGGGTTCTCCCGCACCACGTGCAGCACCGAGAAACCGAGGTGGTCTCGGGTGAACTTGTCGGCGCGGTCCCACACCTCGCGGGCGGCCTTGGAACGAGCCCGGACCTCCATGCCCATGCCCTTGTGCTGAATCCCCTGCCCGGGGAAGGCGTAGGCCGTGCTCGGCGCGGTGAGGCGGGCGGTGGCCGCCATGACAAGCTCACCGGCGACCTTGGCGGTCACCTCCAGAACCTCTGCGCCCCAATCGATCCCAACACGGTCGACCCGGATGTCGATATCGTCCCCCGGAGAGACCATGCCCAGGAATCTGGCGGTCCAGCCGATCAGCTTCGCGGGCGGGACGGGCTTGCCGTCGGTGGCGGTGACCACGTGCTGGGCGGCCGCGGAAAGCCACATGCCGTGCACGATCGGCGCATCCAGACCGGCCAGCAGCGCGGCGGTGGAATCGGTGTGGATCGGGTTGTGGTCGCCGGAGACCACGGCGAAGGGCCGCATGTCCACCGGCGCCGTGATGGTCACGTCGCGGCGGCGGCGGCGCGGAGTCTCGGTGGCGTTCTCCGACACCGCTCCCCCGGCTCGCACCGGGTCGGTCAGTTCGGCCGGTCCGGTGCGGCCACGGATGGCGAAGCGCTCCTCGAGAACCGCCAAGACCGCGCCGTTGACATCACTGATGTTGACCGTGACCGGCACTACCCGGCCGACCTCGGTGTCGATCGCCGCGGAGGTGATGGCGGTGACGACCAGTTCGGTCTTGTCGGCCGGCAACGGCTTGAGCAGTCGTGCGGCATGGTCGAGGTGCACCAGGCTGAGCAGACCCTCGACCACCGGGAAGCCGGTATCGGTGGTGGCGCCGCCGATCGCGGCGAACACCGCCGGCCAGCACCGGCCGACCAGGGCATCGGGAACGGTCGACAGCGTCGGCGCCAACGGGGCGCCGAACGTCGCGGTGACGCCGGTGTGATCGGCAACCCGTTCCGGGTCCCACTCCACCAGCGCTTCGCTCCTGCCCACCGATGCCGGCAGCGCATCGGGGCCGTCGACGCCGGCGGCGATGGCCAGCACCGAACGCATCGCGGCGGCGGCGTCGGAGGTGATGACCATCGGGGCGCCGCCGTCGACCACAGTCGGCGGGAGAGTGAAGGCGATGTCGATCCAGGTGCCCGACAGCGGGACGCTCAGCACCACCCGGTCGGCGCCCACCACCTCGAGTCGCGCCCCGGTGGAAAGACATGTCGCGCTGAGACATTCCCCTGTCGCTGCGCTCCTGCCCTCCGGACGACATTCCCCTGTCGCTGCGCTCCTGCCCTCCGGACGAGCACTGAGTACCTGCCACTGCGACGGCGGGGCCAGCCGGTGCACCGGGTTGGTGGCGGTACGACCGGCCCACAGCACGTCCGGTGAATCCAGGACGATGCCCAGCGGCCCGGTGACATCAAGCCGGCCCTGCAGCCGGGAGGCAACCGCCGTCGGCTGCTGACCGGCCGCCAGCAACTCGGCGACCGCGGCGCTCTCGAAACGGTCCAGCAGCTCGCCGACGGGTTCATCGACCCGGGTGATCCCGGCGACGGCCTCGGTGCCCGGGATGACGCACACCTGGTCTGCGGTGTAGCGGGCATCGTGGGCCTGCCACAGCGAATCACTGCGCCACCAACGACGAACGTCGGAGTCGATGACCGGGACGAAGTTCACCGGCTTGCCCGGGGTCTTGCAGAGTCCGACGAAGAACGGAGCATCGGCGGGGTGCAGCAGCACCGAGGCGGCGTCCGGGTAGCGCTCCAGCAGGGCTTCGATGGCGCGATCCGGGTTCTCCAGCAGAGCGGTGTCGTCGAAGAGGGTGTCGATGGTGCCGGTGTCGGCCACGTTGAGACGGGCCTCGGCGCGCTGCAGCATGGCCGCGAAGCGATCCCGCCAGGTGATGTCCAGCCACGGCGAGTCCGGCCCCTTGGTGTCAGCGGTGCCGGATGTCGCCGGCCGGGCGGCTCCGGTGCTGTCCCCGGCACCGATGGCTAGTTCGACGTAGCGACGCAGCCACTGCAGGTAGGTCATATCGGCGATATCGCCGAAGTACGGCTTGGCCGTCGCGGCCATGGCGGCGATGATCTCGTCGCGGCGGGCCGCCACCGCTTCGGCGTCACCGGCGACATCGTCGAGCAACCGACCGCACCGCGAGGCGGAGTTGTCGATCTCGTGGATGTCGGCGCCGAGTTGGCTGCGCCCGGAAGCCATGCCGTTCAAGGCCTTTCCGGCGCCCACCCACACGTCGGTGCCGACGGTGTCGACGAGCAGTTGTTTGACCGAGGGCGAGGTGGTGGCCTCCAGGCAGGCCATCGACGCGGTGCCGACCAGGATTCCGTCCACCGGCATCAGGGGGTAGCCGTAGCTCAGCGACCAACGGCCGGTCAGGTACTCCGCCGCACGCTCCGGGGTGCCGATCCCGCCGCCGACGCACACCGTGATGTTGGACTGCGAGCGCAGTTCGGAGTAGGTCGCCAGTAGAAGGTCGTCGAGGTCCTCCCAGGAATGGTGGCCTCCGGCCCGGCCGCCCTCGATGTGGGCGATCACGGGTTTGGTGGGTACCTCGGCGGCGATCCTGATCACCGAGCGGATCTGTTCGACGGTGCCCGGTTTGAAACAGATGTGCGCGATACCCGCGCGACTGAGTTCGTCGATGAGTTCGACGGCTTCTTCGAGTTCGGGGATCCCGGCGCTGATGACCAGGCCGTCGATCGGGGCGCCGGACTGACGGGCCTTCTGCACCAAGCGTTTTCCGCCCACCTGGAGCTTCCACAGGTAGGGGTCCAGGAACAGCGCGTTGAACTGAACGGCCCGGCCGGGCTCGAGCAGATCGACCAGTTCGGCCATCCGCCGCTCGAAGATCGGTTCGGTGACCTGTCCGCCGCCGGCCAGTTCGGCCCAGTGTCCGGCGTTGGCCGCCGCGGCGACGATCCGGGCGTCCACGGTGGTCGGGGTCATGCCGGCCAGCAGCATCGGTGAGCGCCCGGTCAGCCGAGTGAACTTGGTGGACAGCTTCACCGAACCGTCGGGCAGGCTGACCACCGAGGGCGCGTAACTCGACCACGGCTTGCTGACCTCGGGGGCGGCCCCGATGGTGAACAGGTTGCGCTGGCCGCCGCGGGTGGCCGCGGGCACGATGCCGATGCCCAGGCCGCGGATCACCGGGGCGGTGACCCGGGTCAGGATGTCTCCCGGACCCAGATCCAGGATCCAGCGGGCGCCGGAGAGTTCGATGCCGGTCACGGCCTGGACCCAGTCCACCGGGTCGACCAGGCAGGCCTGGGCCAGTGCGCGGGCGGCGTCGACGTCCAGTCCGATGGTCTGCGCCCAGCCGCCGACGATGTCGACCGCGTCGGCCAGACGGGGGGTATGGAAGCCCACCTCGACGGCGACCGGGTCGAACAGCGGTGAGAACACCGCCCCGCCGCGCAGCTTGTTCTTGCGCTCCGCGGCTTGCTTCTCGGAGATCTGCTCGCAGTAAAGCTGGAAACGGGACAGCTGTTCGGGGGTGCCGGTGAGAACGACCGAGCGGCGGCCGTTGCGGATGGACAACACCGGGGGCACCACCGTGCGGACCTCGCGGCCGAAGCCCTCGAGCAGTTCGGCGATATGGTCCGGCTCGGCATTGGTCACCGAGACCATGGGTGGGCGGTCCCCGAGAGCCACGATGCCGCGACGGCGGGCCACCAGCGTCCCCGCAGCCCCGATGAGCTGGGACAGCGCCAGAAGTTCGACATCACGGGCGCCACCGGCGCGCAACGCCTCGACGGCCAGCACACCTTGCGAGTGCCCGGCCATCGCGACCGGCGGGGCGTCCGCGAAGTCCAGGCCCTGGCGGATGAGCGCGCGGATCGCGGCGATCTGGGTGAGCAGCACCCCCGGCAGGGACACCGCGGCCGAGGTCAGCTGGTGGGGATCCGGAACCGGTTCCCCGGCGGCCAGTTCACGCACCCAGCGCAGCGGTTCGAAGCCGATGGGCCGCACCACGACGAGTTCGTCGGCTACCGGGTTCAGTAGCAGTTCCGCCTCGCCGGCGATACGGGCCAACTCCGATTCGATTCCGGCGGTGGTGACGATCTCTTCCAGACCGGCCAGCCACGAGATGTGGCCCTGCCCGCCGAACGCCACCGCGTAGGGCTCACCGGCGTTGAGCCGATCCACGAGCGCGTGTGCGGCCACCCTGTCGGCGTGATGCTCCGTCGGCAGCCGGTCATGCTCGTTGATCGTCACTGAATCTCCTCGCGTGCAGTCTTTCGCGCATTAAGAGTGTCATGAGAAGGAGGAAGTTTCTCCGGGATTATTTGTTACTGACGAGTTCTACGCGGGAGTAACCGACCTGCGGATATGACCTGGAACCGGGGCCGCGGGGTGCGTCTGCAACAAAGGTCCTGCGTGCGGGCGGTTACGCTTGAGTAACCACAACAGCCCAGTTCACAAGGGTATCGTTACCAAATCGTGATCTAACAATCCGGTTGCCGCCAGTGTCCTCCGGTCGACAATTGTTCACCCAAATTGCGCGCCGACGTTTGCTGGCTAATTGTTACCATTCAGTAGGTTGCGATTGTCACTCGACCCACTGGCCGAATTGCGGCTTGAGGATGTTGTTGAGGTCTACGCCGACGCCGGCCACCTTCCGGGCGTCGATCTCGTACTGGTGCAGGTGCGCCGCGGGGTGAACGAAACCCTCCGGAGTGCCCCAGTCGTGCTGCCAGAACCATGAACCGACGCCGTCCTGCAGCGCCCACTCGATGGTCTTGGAGTTGCCGTAGATGCCGACGCGCTGCTTACCGGCGACTTCTTCCCAGGCCCGCAGGTACGGCACGATCTGCTGTTTGTATTGCTCGTAGCTGGGGTTGTCGTCGATGGAGACGTAGATCGGCGCGGTCGCCGGACCGCCTGCAGCCGCATGCAACTCCAGGCCCCGTTCGGCGTGTTTGATACCGGCCGCCTGGCCGCCGAGCCAGTCGGCGGTGTCCTGCTTGCCGAACTGGTAGTTGGAGACGATCTTCAGCCCGGCCTGGTAGAGCTCGCGGGCCTCGGCGAGCTGGATGGGTTTGCCGATCATCCACTGTGCGCCCGGCCGGCGATCGGAGACGTAGCGAATGGCACCGACCCCACCGGCGGCTTTGATATCGGCGGCGCTGAGCACTCCAGCGGCGTAGTCGAACAGCAGGCCGAGGGAATCGGCTGAGGCGCTCGGCGTGCCGGGCGTCGCGGCCAATCCCAGCACGGCCGGGGCCGCGGCCGCGAACTTGAGCATGGCCCGCCGTGAGATCGCTGAGTCGGACATCGCGGAGTCGGACATGGCCCACACCCTAGGCCAGCAACGGCCCGGTTCAGGGGATTGCGCGCGCCGACTCCAGCAGGAGACGCCGCTCGGCCACCGCGACGTTACGGCGGGTTCGTTCGGCGACGTCCGGGGTGACCGAGATGGAGGTGATCCCCATCCGCACCAGGTGTTCGGCGAAATCCGGTCGGGTCGAGGGGGCCTGCCCGCACAGCGATGCGGTGATGCCAAGCCGGCGCGCGGTGGTGATGATCTGCCCGATGGCGTCAAGCACGGCGGCGTCGGACTCGTCGTACAGTTCGGCACAGAGATCGGAGTCGCGGTCCACACCGAGCATCAGCTGGGTCAGGTCGTTGCTGCCGATCGACACCCCGTCGATGCCCATGCCGACGTACTCAGGCAGCCAGTACACCACCGAGGGCACCTCGGCCATCACCCACCGGTGCAGTCCGCGCTGACGGCCCAGCGGGCTGGCATCGACGAGTTCCAGGCAGCGCTCCAGCTCCCACTTCGTGCGCACGAACGGAATCATCAAGTGCAGGTTGGGATTACGCTCACGAACCCGGGCCAGCGCCCGGAGTTCCAGATCGAACAGATCGGGATTGCTGATATAGCGGTAGCAGCCGCGGTAGCCGATCATCGGGTTGTGCTCTTCGGGCTCAAACTCCTCGCCGCCCTCGAGGTTGCGGAATTCGTTGGTGCGGAAGTCCGACGCCCGGTACACCACCGGCCGGGGCGAGAAGGCCGCAGCGACCCGGCCGACAGCGGTCGCTAGCGAGTCGACCAGGCTCTCCTGCTCGCCGTGGGCGATCAGGTCGCGCGGATGGCGATTGTGCAGGGCGTCTTCGAGAATCAGTTCGGCGCGCAGCAATCCGACACCGTCGACGTCCAGGGCGGCGGCCTGCTCGGCCTTGTCGGGCATCGCGACGTTGACGTAGATCTTCGTGGCGGTCACCTCTGCGGACACCGCCGCCACCCCGCTCACCGGGGCGGTGTGCGCGCCGCCGGTCTTTTGCTCTTCGACACGGCCGGCCAGTACCCGGCCGTGGGTGCCGTCGACGGTGACCACCGTCCCGTCCTTGAGATCCTTGGTCGCGGTGCGGGCACCGACGATGCACGGCACACCGAGTTCGCGGGCGACGATCGCGGCGTGGCAGGTCATTCCACCGGTGTCGGTGACCAGGGCCGAGGCCCGACGCATCGTGGGAAGCCAGTCCGGGTTGGTCATCTGAGCCACCAGCACCTCGCCGTCCTGAAGCCGGGCACCGTCCTTGACGTCCTTGAGCACCCGTACGACACCCGATGCCGCGCCGGGAACCGCGGGAAGGCCCTGAAGCAGCACCTGGTGCTGCTCGGCGGCGGGCTTGCCGGCCCGGTTGAGGGTGGTGATCGGGCGGGTCTGCACGATGTAGGTCTTGCCGTCGGCGATCGCCCACTCGGTGTCCTGCGGGCAGCCCGCATGACGTTCGCTGCGGATGGCGATCTCGGCGATCAGCCGAACCTCGTCGTCGTTGAGAACCTGGGCGTGCGCCTGGGTGTCGTCGAGTTCGACCCGCTGATCCTTTCCGTCGGCTCCGCGGATGATCTTGAACGACTTGTAACCCATTCGGCGGGAGAGGATTTCACCGTTTTCCTTGGAGACGACGTAGGTGTCGGGTTCCACCGATCCGGACACCACGACCTCGCCCTGCCCGAACGCACCCTCGACAACCACGCGGTCGGTGGCGTCGGTGGTCGGATCGGCGGTGAAGGCGACACCGGAACGTTCCGAGGCCACCATCAGCTGCACGACGACCGCCATCGCCGGATCCGCGGAGAAGCCTCGACTGGCCCGGTAGGAGACCACCCGCGGACCGAACAGCGATGCCCAACAGTTCTGCACCGCCTCGATCAGGTCAGCTTCGCCCCGGACATTGGTATAGGT
>DAIPYT010000014.1:0-35387 GCA_036782595.1 Mycobacterium sp.
GGGTCATCCCCCCCACCGGCACCACCGCCCACCCCGGACGCAGCGGCGGCCGGCCGGCGGCGCTGTACCGCTTCACCGAATCCCGGTTGCGCGTCACCGACGAGTTCGCCGCGCTTCGGCCCCCAGGCTCGGCGACTGGATTCTTAGACCCTTCTTAAGGTATGAATAAGGCAATGACAAGCGCGGACGGGGCGGTCAGTCCCGAATGGATCGGCCGGGCACCGCATGAGCAGTTCCAGAGCGGAACCCGACCGGTACTGCCGTCGAAAGACCCATTCTACGATCCGCCCGCCGGCTTTCACCACTCCGCCCCGGGAACCGTCCTGCGCTCCCGCGAGGTCGAACTGGGCTTCCTCGGACTGATCCCACAGAAGATCCGGGCAACCCAGCTGCTGTATCGCACGACCGACCGGCACGGCGAGCCGGAGGCCTGCGTCACCACTGTTCTGGTGCCGGCCAAACACACCCACAGTCAACCGCGACACGTCGTGTCCTATCAGTGCGCGATCGACGCGGTGTCCTCGCGCTGCTTCCCGTCCTATGCGCTGCGCCGGCGTGCCAAGGCGGTCGGATCGCTGGCTCAACTGGAGTACCTGTTGATGGCCGCGGCCGTTGCCGAGGGCTGGGTGGTCTCGGTCCCCGATCACGAGGGACGGGACGGCCTGTGGGGCAGCCCGCACGAACCCGGTCACCGGGTGCTCGACGGCCTGCGCGCCACGCTGAGTTTTGAACGGTTCGGACTCGCCGCCGACAGCAAGGTCGGTCTGTGGGGCTATTCCGGCGGCGGCCTGGCCAGCGCCTGGGCCGCAGAAGCGCACGCCGAGTACGCCCCGGACCTCAATATCGTGGGAGCCGTGCTGGGTTCGCCGGTCGGCAACCTCGGCAACACCTTCAAGCGGCTCAACGGCTCGCGCTACGCCGGCCTTCCCGCGCTGGTGATCTCGGCACTGGCCAAGACCTATCCCGGCCTGGGTCGGGTCGTCGAGGAGCACGCCACCGACGAAGGCCGGGCGACGCTGCAGCGGCTGGAGCGGATGACCACCATGGAGGCGCTCGTCCGGATGTTCCGGGCCGACATGGACGACTTGTTGCACCCGCCGCTGGAACGGGTGCTCGGCATGCCGGAGGTCCAAGAGGTCTTCGAGGCGATTCGGCTGGGCCGTACCGCGCCGACTCCCCCTGTGCTGATCGTGCAGGCCGTGCACGACTCGATCATCGCCGTCGACGACATCGACGAACTGGCCCACCTCTACAGCGAGGGCGGCGCACAGGTCACCTACCACCGAGACCTGTTCAGCGAACACATGCTGCTGCACCCGATGTCGGCGCCGATGACGCTGCGCTGGCTCATCGACCGCTTCGCCGAGCGACCCCTGGACACCCACATGGTCCGGACCACCTGGCCGACGCTGTTCAACCCGATCACCTATCCGGGGATGTGGCGGCTGGGCGGCATCGTCGCGCGGGTGATGGTCGGCGGCCGGGTACCGTTCCGGCCGCTCTAGACCCCCAGATCGTCACGCGGGTTGGCGACCGCCAGGAACGCGTACGTCATCGCCGCCACCGCGGCCGGCAGCAGCAGCGCCACCGCGATCTGCAGTGGGTGCTGCCCGGGAAACACCGGCGGTGCCTCGGTGAAGTAGGCCACCCGGTTCTCCGGACTCAAATCCACGTTCCGGTCCGGTGTGCCGTAACGCCAATGCGCCAGTGCGGCGCCCACTCCTGCCGCGGATGCCGCGGCGACCACCTGTCCGATCCATACCGCGGCGGCCAGCAACGGTCCACGATGCGCACGCCACTGCCACACCGCCACCGCCGAGACGATGGCCAGGAATGTCAGCAGACCCACCATGATGGCCACGGCGACGAACTGATTGTCGGCTTCCTTGCCGAGGAAGGCGTCGACCCGTTCACCGGATTTGGTCAGTCCGACGATGGTGTGAATGGGCGGTGCGATCCAGGCCCAGAGCGCGCCAAGGACCCCACCGCAAAGCCCAAGGGCCACAATCACACTCAGCGCAGACGCGGCACGCGACCGGCGTCTGATCATCGCCGGCTGTCCAGGTCTGCGGAGTCGACGCGTCCGTGGCGGGAACACTCGGCCCACCAGCCGTCGGGACGCACCTGAACAACCATTCGCCGACCGCACTCCGCGCAGAAACGCGGCGGCTCCAGACCGAGTTGAGCGGTCAGCGGCACAACTTCGCCATGCAGTGTGCCGGTGTAGATGTTGTAGTTGCCGGCACTGACCGGGGCCGGTCGAGGATCACCCATCAGAGGCTGGCGTTGAGAGCCTTGATGGGCATCTGCAGATCCTCGAGCAGTTCCAGATCCGACTCGGCCGGCCGACCCAGAGTCGTCAGGTAGTTGCCGACGATGACGGCGTTGATGCCGCCGAGAATGCCCTGCCTGGCGCCCAGGTCACCGAGGGTGATCTCACGACCGCCGGCGAAGCGCAGCATGGTGCGCGGCAGCGCCAACCGGAATGCGGCCACCGCTTTGAGCGCCTCGGCGGCCGGCATCACCTCCAGATCGCCGAACGGGGTGCCCGGGCGCGGATTGAGGAAGTTCAACGGCACCTCGTGAGGGTCCAGCTCCGCCAGTTCGGCGGCGAATTCGGCGCGCTGCTCGAGTGTCTCCCCCATGCCGAGGATGCCGCCGCAGCACACCTCCATCCCGGCCTCGCGCACCATCTGCAGGGTCTCCCACCGCTCCTCCCAGGTGTGGGTGGTCACCACATTGGGGAAGAACGAGCGCGCGGATTCCAGGTTGTGGTTGTAGCGGTGCACACCCATGCCGGCGAGCCGGTCCACCTGGTCCTGGTCGAGCATGCCCAGCGAGCAGGCGATGTGGATCTCGACCTCGTTGCGAATGGCTTCGATACCGGCGGCCACCTGGGCCAGCAGTCGCTCATCGGGTCCACGGACAGCGGCCACGATGCAGAATTCCGTGGCGCCGGTCTTGGCGGTCTGCTTGGCAGCCTCAACCAGGCTGGGGATGTCCAACCAAGCGCTGCGCACCGGGGAGGCGAACAGACCGGACTGGGCACAGAAGTGGCAATCCTCCGGACAGCCGCCGGTCTTGAGGCTGATGATGCCCTCGACCTCCACCTCCGGGCCGCACCAGCGCATCCGTACGTCGTGGGCCAGCGCCAGCAGTTCCTCAAGCCGGTCGTCGGGCAGTCGCAGCACGTCGAGAACCTGATCGCGGGACAGGCCTTCGCCGCGTTCGAGAACCTGTTCGCGGGCCTTGGCCAGCACATCCGTCACGCTGGACAGGCTAGTGCACCGGCCTCAGCCGACCAGCAGATGGTCACGCCGCTGATCGCTGTCCCAGCGCCGCAGTCCGACCACATCGGCGGCCAGGTCGGCGCCCACCACGTTGACGACCGGCATCGCCGCCCCGACCTGGTCGGCCGTGAGCCGCCGGGCGAGCGTCACGTGTGCAGTCCAGTGCCCCGGGCGGCAGTGCGCGAACGGATCTCCGGTCAGGTACGGCAGACACCGCCGGTAGACCTCGGCGTGCAGGGCAAGCAGTTGGGCCGACGGAACGATGAGCCGAGCCAGAGTATGGCCAGACCCGCCGAACACCAGCGGAGCGCCCACCACGCAGTCGACCGGGAAGCGATCGGCCAGCCCGCGCATCACCTCGTCGACCTCCGGACTGATCCGTTGTGCGGCAATCAGGGTCACGTGCGGCCTGTTGGTGGGCGATTGCACCCGCACCTGGCTGGGCAGGCCGGCGTCGTCCAGCGCCTGCCATTGGGCGCGGATGGCGGACTCGGCGGCGGGATCGAGAAGTACTTCGAGGGAGTGCGCCATCTCAGGCCAGTCCCGCCACCCAGGGCGGGTCAAAGGCCTGCCGGCTCATCGCCGCGAACCGCTCCGGCGACAGCCGTCCGGCATCATCGGGGAGCACCGCCCGGACCGGGGCCAGCAGCGCCAGCGCGTCGCGGTTGTAGATCTCCGCGGCACCGGGATCGGTGGGCCAGGACCCGATCACCAGCCCGGCGCACCGAAGCCCCTTGTTGGCCAGGGATTCCAGCGTCAGCGCGGTGTGGTTGAGGGTGCCCAGGCCCGGTTGGCAGACCACCAGAACGGGGGCGTTCAATTCCGCGGCGAGGTGGCGCAAGGTCACTCCCCCGGCGGCGAGTTCGACCAGCAGACCGCCGGCGCCCTCCACCAGAGTCAACCCACCGGGCTGATCGGCGGCCCGGACGGCGGCCAGAATCTCATCCGCCGACGGCAACACAAGCCCGGCGCGCTGCGCGGCCGCCACCGGCGCCAGCGGTTCGGGGTACCGGGCCACCGACACCAGCCGGGTCACTCCGGCCAGCCTGGCCACCTCGGCGAGGTCGTCGTCGGGCGCGCCGGTCTGCACCGGCTTGCAGACCGCGACATCCAGGCCTGATCCGCGTGCGGCGGCGGCCAGCGCCGCGGTGGTGATCGTCTTGCCGACTCCGGTTCCGGTGCCGGTGATGACCAGCAGACTCATCGGACGGACAGGACAATGCCAAGCACCCGGCAGGCCAGGTCGAGTTCCTCGGCGGTCAGCGACGCACGAGCAGTCAGCCGAAGACGCGAGGTGCCGGCCGGCACCGTCGGCGGCCGGAAACAGCCCACCCGTACGCCGGCGTCCAGGCAGGCGGTGGCCGCAGCCAACGCGGACTCGGGGTCACCGAGGATGACCGAGACCACCGCCGACGGCGGTTGGCCGCCGACCCCGCAGGCCTGCGCCAGGGTGCGCGCGTGCGCGAGGACCGTCTGGGCCCGCCACGGCTCGGCGGCCAGGATCTGAAGGGCTGCCAGCGCGGCACCGGCCGCAGCGGGCGCCAAACCGGTATCGAAGATGAACGGGCGGGCGGCGTCGATCAGATGGTCGCGGACCGCCTCCGAGCCGAGCACCGCTCCGCCCTGGCTGCCCAATCCCTTGGACAGCGTCGTCGTCATCACCACATCCGGCGCGCCCGCCAGACCGACCTCATGGAGCAGCCCGCGGCCTCCGGCGCCGCGCACCCCGAGGCCGTGCGCCTCATCGACCAGCAGCACCGCCCGCTCGGCCCGGCACACCTCGTGCAACTGCCGTAACGGCGCCAGCGCACCGTCGGTACTGAAGACGGAGTCGGTCACCACCACCGCGCGTTCCTCATCGCGACCGGCCAGCGCAGCCGCCACCGCGGCCACGTCCAGGTGCGGTGTCACCACCACCCGGGCCCGGGACAGCCGGCAGCCGTCGACCAGCGAGGCGTGCGACAACGCATCGGACACCACCAGTGAACCGGGTCCGGACAGACTGGCCAGCGCCCCGAGGTTGGCGGTGTAGCCGGAGGAGAAGACCAGCGCGGCCGGTGCGCCGACGAAGTCGGCCAGGGCGTGCTCGAACTCCTCGTGCAGTTCGGTGTTTCCGGTGACCAGCCGGGACCCGGTCGATCCGGCGCCCCAGGTACGCAGCGCCCGCACACCGCCTTCGATGACCTCCGGGTGCCGGGACAGCCCGAGATAGTCGTTGGAGGCAAGGTCGACTTCGGTCGCCACCGACGGCCGGGTGCGCAGCGTCCTACGCAGACCTGCCTGCCTGCGCTGGTGTTCCACGCCGTCCAGCCAGGACAGCGGCGAAATGTCGGTTTCCGGGGTCATGTGGGTTCCAGCCTATTGCCCCGCCTGGATCCCCGCGCCCGTCACCCGCGCGACCGCGAGCATGGCCGAGGTGATCTGGCCGACCTCGGCGTCGGTGCAGATGAACGGCGGCATGGCGTAGATGAGGTTGCGGAAGGGCCGCAGCCATACCCCGTGATCGAGTGCCGCCGGGGTGGCAATGCGCAGGTCGACGGGCCGGTGAGTCTCGATGACGCCGATCGCCCCGCACACCCGGACGTCGGCGACGCCCGGCAGCGTCCGTGCCGGTTCCAGGCCGGCGGCCAGGCCGGCGTTGATGGCCGCGACGCGGGCGCGCCAGTCGCTGCTCAACAGCAGTTCGACCGACGCGGCGGCGACTGTGCAGGCCAGTGCGTTGGCCATGAAGGTCGGGCCGTGCATCAGCGCCCCGGCCTCCCCTCCGCTGATGGTGTCGGCGATGGCCCGGGTGCACAACGTCGCGGCCAAGGTGAGGTAACCACCGGTCAGCGCCTTGCCGACGCACATGATGTCGGGGGTGACGCGGGCGTGGTCGGCGGCGAACAACTCTCCGGTGCGGCCGAATCCGGTGGCGATCTCGTCGAAGATCAACAGCACGCCGTGGCGGTCGCAGATGGCCCTAAGGTCAGCCAGGTACCGCGGATCGTGAAACCGCATCCCTCCCGCACCCTGGACGATCGGCTCGACGATCACGGCGGCGAGTTCGTCGGCATGTTCACGCAACTGCTCTTCGAATGCGGTGACGTAACCCGGGTCGTATTCGGCCGGTACCGGCGGCGCGAAAACCTGCTCGGCCAGCACATCCCGCCACAATGTGTGCATGCCGCCGTCGGGGTCGCAGACGCTCATCGGGGTGAAGGTGTCCCCGTGATAGCCGCCGCGCCACGTCATCAGCCGGTGTTTGTCGAACCGGCCGACGCTGCGCCAGTACTGCAGGGCCATCTTGGCCGCCACCTCGACCGACACTGATCCGGAGTCGGAGAAGAACACCGTGTCCAGACCGGCTGGGGTGATCTCGACCAGCAGTTGGGCCAGCCGGGCCGCCGGCTCATGGGTCAGGCCGCCGAACATCACGTGGTTCATCGTCTGCAGCTGCCGGGTGATCGCCGCGTCCAGCACCGGGTGGCCGTGGCCGTGGACGGCGGTCCACCACGAGGCCATCGCGTCCAGGACACGGATCTCGACGCCGTCCCGGATCAGCGTCAGCCAGGCGCCCTTGGCCCCGGTCGCGACGACCGCCGGGATCGCCTCGGCGCCGATGGTGCTGTACGGGTGCCAGATATGCGCGGCGTCGATGGCGCTGATCTGCTGCGGAGTCAACGCCGACACGCTGAGCAGCGTAACGCCCGCCGGCGGTGCGCCCGGCTCCGGCGGAAAGCGACCCCTCCGCAAATTGATAGATTAAGGCCAATCATGGCCGCCCCCACCCTGACCCGGTCGGCGGAGTCCACCGACCCGGGTCCGATCACCTCTGTGCCGACCGCCCCGGCTCCCGCGCCGGGGCGGACAGTCTTCTATCGGCACGACCTCGACGGATTGCGCGGTGTGGCGATCGCGTTGGTGGCGCTCTTCCACGTTTGGTTCGGACGGGTGTCCGGTGGCGTCGACGTCTTTCTGGCGCTGTCCGGATTCTTCTTCGGTAGCTCGCTGCTGCGCAGTGCGCTGACCCCCGGGTCCTCGCTGTCACCGGTGCCGACCATCAAGCGGCTGGCTCGACGGCTGCTGCCGGCGCTCATCGTGGTGCTCGCCGCGGCCGGCGTGCTCACCGTCGCTGTCCAGCCGCAGACCCGCTGGGAGACCTTCGCCGACCAGAGCCTGGCCAGCCTGGGCTACTACCAGAACTGGGAATTGGCTGCGACGGCCTCGAACTACCTGCGCGCCGGTGAGGCGGTGTCGCCGCTGCAGCACATCTGGTCGATGTCGGTGCAGGGGCAGTTCTACATCGCCTTCCTGCTGCTGATCCTCGGGATCACTGCGCTGCTGCGCCGCCCGTTGGGCGCCCGGCGACTGCGGACGGTCTTCATCGTGGTGATCAGCGCCCTGACCGTGGCGTCATTCGTGTACGCGTTCATCGCCCATCAGGCCGACCAGGTCACCGCCTACTACAACAGTTTCGCGCGGGCCTGGGAACTGCTGCTCGGCGTTCTGATCGGGGCGCTGCTGCCGTTCATCAACTGGCCGATGTGGCTGCGCACCGTGCTGGCCGCCGCGGGCTTGCTGACGATATTGTTCTGCGGAGCCCTGATCGACGGCGTCAAACAGTTCCCCGGGCCGTGGGCGCTGGTGCCGGTGGGTGCCACCGTGCTGCTGATCCTGGCCGCGGGAAACCGCGGTTCCGGGAAGCTACCGCTGCCCAACCGGCTGCTGGCGACCCGGCCGCTGGTGCGCCTCGGGTCGATGGCCTATTCGCTGTACCTGTGGCACTGGCCGCTGCTGATCTTCTGGCTTGCCTACACCGGCGGCACGCACGCCAAGTTCTGGGACGGTCTGGTCATCCTGCTGGTGTCCGGGCTGCTGGCTTACCTGACCATGCGGTTCATCGAGGAACCGTTGCGCTACAAGGCCACGCACGGGCCGGATGCCGGCACCTCCCGGTTCGCCGTGCTGCGCCGCCCGACGATCGTGGGCGGTACCGCGGTGGTGCTGCTCGGTGTCGCGTTGACGGTGACGTCGTTCGCCTGGCGCGCCCATGTCGCCGACCAACGCGCCAACGGCAAGGAGTTGGCCAGCCTGGCGCCGGACAGCTATCCGGGAGCGCGGGCACTGCTCGACGGCGCCAAGGTTCCGCAGCTGCCGTTCCGCCCCACCGTGCTGGAGGCGGCCGACGACGTACCGGAGTCCACCAACGACGGGTGTATCAGCGACTTCGACAACATCGGGATCATCAACTGCACCTACGGGGACCTGTCGGCGACCCGCACCATCGCGCTGGCCGGCGGGTCGCACGCCGAGCACTGGATCACTGCGCTGGACATCCTCGGCAAGGAGCACAACTTCAAGGTCGTCACCTACCTGAAGATGGGTTGCCCGCTGACCACCGAACCGAATCCGTTGGTGATGGGCGACAACCGCCCGTACCCGAAGTGCCGCCAGTGGAACGAACGGGTGATGGACAAACTCATCCGGGATCACCCGGACTTCGTGTTCACCACCTCGACCCGGCCGTGGAACATCAAACCCGGCGACACCATGCCGGGCACCTATCTCGGGATCTGGAAGACCCTGTCGGAGCACCAGATTCCCATTCTGGCGATGCGCGACACCCCGTGGCTGGTGCGCAACGGCAAGCCCTTCATGCCGGCCGACTGCCTGGCCGAGGGCGGCGACGCGGTTTCCTGCGGCATCAAACGCTCACAGGTGCTCTCCGAGAAGAATCAGACGCTGGACTTCGTCGGCAGGTTTCCCATGCTGAAGCCCCTGGACCTGAGCGACGCGGTGTGCCGGGACGACTATTGCCGGGCCATCGAGGGCAACGTGCTGGTCTACCACGACGCCCATCACCTGTCGGCCACCTACATGCGCACCATGACCCCTGAACTGGGCCGGCAGATCGGTGAGGCCACCGGCTGGTGGTGACCGCACCGGACCTTAAACGAACGTGACGCTGTCCAGGCCTGCCGAAGCGTTGTAGGTGGACCAGGTGGGGATGTCGATGATTGGCGTCCGGATCTTGTAGGAGATCTTGGCGCCCGACGGCGAGGGCAGGGACCAGTACGAGGTCCCGAAGCCACTGTCGCCGAAGTAGACGTAGTTGAACACCGAGCCGACCGGAGGAACATCACCGGCGGCGGTTCCGGCTGAGCCTTCGGTCACCTTCGTCACCATGATGGCGTGGCTGGAGATCCCCAGCAGATCCCATTGGTTGGTGACGATCGCATCGAAGCTCCCCCGCCGAACACCTTCAGGGTCATAGACGGCGAACTGCTGATAGCCCTGGACCTGGACATCACGGGGCGGCAACCCGTTGACCCCGCTGGGCGTCAGGTCCGAGATGGGCAGGATGCCGTAGCCCTCGGCGATCGGCAGCCGTTTGACGGCCGGCGGCGTCGATGCGTCGAGGCGGTTCACCGGGAACGTCAAGACATTCGAGACCGTGCCTTCGGTGCCCTGGATCATCGAGATCAGGTTCCCGGACAACGACGGGATGGACGTGTAGAGGGCGTACTCGGTGTCCGTGCCCTCATAGGCGACGTTGTACACCGTGCCCGGGGGCGGGACCTGCCCGGGAGCGGTGCCGATGTTGTCGCCATAACTTTCGGTGACCAGGATGGCCTGGGTGTAGACACCGAACACGTCCCACGTGGGAGTGGCGACGCCCGCGAAGCTCCCCACCGTGGTGCCGGACGAATCGCGGACGTCGAACTGTTGGCGGACCTGAATGGTTTGAAAAATCGGCAGGAATCCGCTTGTGCCGGTGAAGGTTTCGCCGGTGGGATCGGTGGGGGCGATGTTGTATC
This sequence comes from Mycobacterium sp., assembly GCA_036782595.1. Lineage (GTDB taxonomy): Bacteria > Actinomycetota > Actinomycetes > Mycobacteriales > Mycobacteriaceae > Mycobacterium. The sequence continues at coordinate 10,091 of DAIPYT010000014.1, forward strand.
CGTTGCCCAGATCGATTGGCCGGTTGTCCACGGTGCGGTCGGCGATGCCTTTCGCGGCGTCGAACTTGGCGAGGAATGGAACCGGGATCTCCCCGAACGGAGTCGTCAAAGCGAAGGAAATCACGTTGCCGGACACCGACGGCATGGCCGAATAGTTCCAGCCGAATCCGGCAATGAACCTCATGTTCGCGATCACCGAGCCGACCGGGGGAACCTCGCCGGCGCCGGTCCCCACATTTCCGTCGGCGGAGGTGACGACGAGTTCGGCGTAATCGCCCAGCCCCAGCGGTCTGCCGGTGCTCACCAGGGCAGCGAAGGTGCCCAACGTCTGTTGGGTGGCGGGGTCGACGACGTCATACCGCTGGCGGCCCTGCACCATGTTCAGCCCGCCCGGCGCGTAGGTCCACGGGCCGTAGAACGAGGTCACCAGTTCGGTGGAACTGGGAACCAGGTTTCGCCCGTCGAGCTCGAGCGTCTGGTTGAACGTCGACTTCGACGGACCGAGGTGGACGGCGATCGAAAGCTGCTGCAATATCGAGGCCGTCAAGCTTGCGGTTGTTGAGATGGCGGTGATCCCGAGAACCTTCAGCGAGGGCCGCGGCGCAAGAGTATTGGGGTCCGGCACCGACGACACCGCCGCAGCGGCTGGGGCAGGAGGCGCCGCCGTCAGCCTCGCGGCTGAAGTCGCCGTCGAAGCCGCCGCAGCGCCGGGAACCGGGGTCGCAACAGGCCTCTCACCGCGGACAGTCGGCGGTGCATCGTCAAGAATCCTCGGAGCAGTGCTGGGTTTCAGCGCAGCGCTCGACTTCGGCGAAACGTTCAGGACTGTCGGGGCCTTTGTCGGCGCCTTTCTCGACGCCTCTGTCGACGCCTCTGTCGAGGACCCTGTCGACGCTGCCGCCGGCGTCACGGTGCGGGTCGCCGGACGACCGGCTCGGCTGGTTGCCGGGCCGCGACCGGTTGACGCCGCAGACGCCGAAGAAGGACTGGAAGCGTCCGGAGAACCGGTGTCCGCGGACGCGACCGCCACACCCGACCAGACTGCGGCGCCCACTCCGAGAGCGACCGCAAGGCCCCCAACTCGACCGATATAGAGCGAAGATTCCATCGCGGATCCACATCCATTCATTGAGAGCCGGACTGAGTAATCGAACAGAAGCTAAGCAAAAGCTAATAGCAAGGGTTTAAAGCTGTCAATTTCCTAAGTAGACGTGTCGGGAAAATGGCCTTCGGAGAGGCCTGGGGGAAATGTCTGACCGGGCAGAGAAAGTCGATAAAGGCCGATAAGGGCCGATAAGGTCGGGCAATGGCCCCGACCGACGCGCGCGGAATTGTGGTTTGGCCGGGGACCGCGTACCCCCTCGGCGCCACCTATGACGGCGCCGGCACCAACTTCTCGGTGTTCTCCGAGGTCGCCGAGCACGTCGAACTGTGCCTGATCGACGAGGGTGACCGCGAGACGCGCATCCCCCTGACCGAGGTGGACGGATTCGTCTGGCACGCCTATCTGCCCGGAGTCTCGCCCGGGCAACGCTACGGCTTCCGGGTGCACGGGCCATGGGACCCGTGGGCCGGGCAGCGCTGCGATCCCAGCAAGCTGCTGCTGGATCCGTATGGAAAGTCTTTCCACGGCGACTTCGATTTCACCCAGGCGTTGTACTCCTACGACCGCAACGCCGAGGATCCCGCATCCGGGGGCACCCCGCCGATGGTCGACTCGCTGGGCCACACCATGACCAGCGTGGTGATTAATCCGTTTTTCCAGTGGGGCTCGGACCGCTCACCGCGGATCCCGTATCACGAGACGATCATCTATGAGGCTCACGTCAAAGGGTTGACGCAGACTCATCCGCGCATTCCCGAGGAGCTGCGCGGCACCTACGCCGGCCTCGCCCATCCGGTGGTGATCGACCACCTCAGGTCGCTGAACGTCACCGCGATCGAGCTCATGCCGGTGCATCAATTCATGAACGACAAGCGGCTGATCGACCTGGGACTTCGAAACTACTGGGGCTACAACACCTTTGGATTCTTCGCACCGCATCACCAGTACGCGTCAAACAAGCGCGCCGGCGGTGAGGTCGGCGAGTTCAAGAACATGGTCCGTACCTTCCACGAAGCCGGCATCGAGGTCATCCTCGACGTGGTCTACAACCACACCGCCGAAAGCGACCACCAGGGACCCACCGTCAACTTCCGCGGCATCGACAACGCGGCCTACTACCGACTGCTGGACTCCGACCTGCGCCTCTACAAAGACTTCACCGGCACCGGCAACAGCCTCAACGTCCGCCACCCGCACACACTGCAACTCATCATGGACTCGCTGCGGTACTGGGTGCTCGACATGCACGTCGACGGGTTCCGCTTCGACCTGGCCTCCACGCTGGCGCGGGAGTTCTACGACGTGGACCGGCTGTCGGCGTTCTTCGACATCATTCAGCAGGACCCGGTGATCAGTCAGGTCAAGCTCATCGCCGAACCCTGGGACGTCGGCGAGGGTGGCTACCAGGTGGGCAACTTCCCGGGCCTGTGGACCGAGTGGAACGGCAAGTACCGCGACACGGTGCGCGACTACTGGCGTGGCGAACCCGCGGCGCTGGGCGAGTTCGCCTCCCGCCTGACCGGTTCGGCTGATCTCTACGAGGCCACCGGGCGGCGGCCGATCGCCAGCATCAACTTCGTTACCTGCCACGACGGCTTCACCCTCGCCGACCTGGTTTCCTACAACCACAAGCACAACGACGCAAACGGTGAGCACAACCGCGACGGCGAGAACCACAACCGGTCGTGGAACTGCGGCGTCGAAGGCCCCACAGATGACCCGGAGATCACCGAGTTGCGGCACCGCCAGATGCGCAACATCATGGCGACCCTGATGATCTCCCAGGGCACCCCGATGATCAGCCACGGTGACGAGGTGGGCCGAACCCAGCGTGGCAACAACAACGGCTACTGCCAGGACAACGAGATCACCTGGATCAACTGGGACGACGCCGACCAGTACCGCGACATGCTCGAGTTCACCCGAAAAGTCACCGCCCTGCGCGCAAAGCACCCGGTGTTCCGCCGGCGGCGGTTCTTCGACGGCCGGCCCTCGCAGAGCCCCCACAACATGCGCGACATCTACTGGCTCACCCGCAACGGTGTCGAAATGACCTCGGACGACTGGCATTCCGGGATCAAATCGGTGGCGGTGGGCCTCAATGGCGAGGCACTGCGCGAACCCGACGCCCGCGGCGAGCGCATCATCGACGACTCCTTTCTGCTGTGCTTCAACGCCCACGCCTACCCCGTGGATTTCGTCATTCCCGACACCCCTTACGCCCGGGAGTGGCAGGCGGTCATCGATACATTCGTCCCCGGGGGCACCACCGAACAACAGGTATCCGCGGGGCACACGCTCACCGTCCAGGGCCACTCGGTAATCGTGCTCCAACGGACGTCGTAGCGGGAACAGGCAGCTATGCCTAGTCCCGTGCTGTCCACCTACCGCCTGCAACTCCGCGGACGCGACGGTGACGACCCGGGATTCACCTTCGCCGACGCCCAGAATCTGGTCGACTACCTCGCCGCTCTGGGCGTCAGCCACCTGTACCTTTCCCCCGTGCTGACCGCAGCCCCCGGCTCGGCGCACGGCTACGACGTCACCGACCCCACCACGGTGTCGGAGGACCTCGGCGGTCCCGACGGCCTGGCCGCACTGGCCCGAACGGCACGGGCACGCGGGCTCGGCTTGGTGATCGACATCGTGCCCAATCACGTCGGCGTCGATCCCCCGGAGAACAACCGCTGGTGGTGGGATGTGTTGCGGCTCGGCCGGGAGTCGAGCTACGCGGAGTTCTTCGACGTCGACTGGTCGGCCGATCCACAAGGCCGGATCATCCTCCCCCTCCTCGGGGCCGCCGAGGACCTCGACACTCTCACCCTCGACGGCGACGTGTTGCGGTTGTACGGGATGGCACTGCCGCTGGCACCGGGCACCGCCGACGACGGGGCTCCGCCGAGCGCGGTGCACGACCGCCAGCATTACCGGCTGGTGGACTGGCGCACCGGGGTGTGCGGATATCGGAGATTCTTCGCCATCACATCCCTGGCCGGGCTGCGCCAAGAGGATCCGGCCGTCTTCGACAGCACCCACGCCGAAATCGCCCGCTGGTTCGCCGACGGCCTGGTCGACGGGATTAGGGTCGACCATCCCGACGGTCTCACCGACCCAGCGGGATACCTGCGCCGGCTGCGGGATCTGCTCGGCCCGCAGGCGTGGATCGTCATCGAGAAGGTCCTGTCCCCCGGCGAACCGCTCGACCCTTCGCTGCCGGTTGAGGGCACCACCGGCTACGACATCCTGCGCGAGGTGGGCGGGGTGTTCGTCGACCCGACCGGGGCGGAGACCCTCACCACGCTCGCCGAGTCGGCGGGACCGACCTACCCCGACCCCGAGTCGTTGCGCCAGTTGAAGATATGCGCTGCCGGCGATCTCCTCGCCGCCGAGTTGGCGCGGGTGTGCCGCGTCATCGAAAGCAGCACCGGCGTCAACCATCCACTGCTGCCGACAGCGGTGTGTGCACTGCTGGCCGATGTCGGGGTGTATCGGTGCGACTATCCGGTGCTGGCTCAGGTGCTCGGAGCGGCGATGGCTGCCACGGCCGCCGCCGAGCCGAAACTGGCTGATCCACTGGCGATTATCGCCGCCGCAGTGACACACCCGGAACCGGCGGCCCGGCTCCAGCAGTTGTGCGGTGCCATGACGGCCAAGGCGGTCGAGGACTGCTACTTCTACCGCGATACCAGGCTGGTGTCACTCAACGAGGTCGGCGGTGACCCGTATCGATTCGGGGTGGGCGCAGCCGAGTTCCACCGCAGCGCGGCCGTCAGGGCCGACCTGTGGCCACACACCATGACCGCGCTGTCCACCCACGACACCAAACGCGGCGAGGATGTGCGCGCCCGAATCGGAGTGCTGTCCCAGGTGCCCGGGCTGTGGTCGGAACTGGTGTCGCGGTGGCAGGCAGAGTTGCCCTGCCCCGACCTGCAGACCGGACTGTTTCTGTGGCAGAACCTGTTCGGAGTGTGGCCCGAACACGGCGGCGTCGAGGCGGACTTGCGGGAACGGCTGCACCGCTACGCGCAGAAGGCGATTCGCGAGGCGGGCCTTGTAACCTCCTGGATAAGGCCGGATCAAGAGTTCGAACGGGCGGTGCACGCCTGGCTGGACGCCGCGCTGGACGGCCCGCCCGCCGCCGGCCTCACAGAACTGGTGACTCAACTGGCCCCGCACGCGCACAGCGACGCACTCGGCCAGAAGCTGCTGGCGTTGACGGTGCCCGGGGTTCCGGATGTGTATCAGGGCACCGAACTGTGGGAGGACAGCCTCGTCGACCCCGACAATCGCCGACCGGTGGATTACGACACTCTGAGATCCGCGCTACAGCGCGGGGAGCACCCGAAACTGCGGGTCGTGACCGCAGCGCTGGGCGCGCGCCGGGAGCGGCCGCAGACCTTCCTGGCCGGTGGTTACCGGCCGGCGCTGGCCGACGGGCCCGCCGCCGACCATCTGCTGGCCTTCCTGCGCGGCGAGGACGTGCTGGTCGCGGTTACCCGCTGGACCGTCCGGCTATCCGAAACCGGTTGGGGTACAACGACGATCGAACTGCCCCCCGGAACCTGGACCGACCGGTTGACCGGCGACAAGTACTCCGGTCCGGCCTTGGCAGGCGAGGTTTTCGCCGCGCTGCCGGTGGCGTTACTCGAGCGCGTCGATGACTGAGTTCGCGGTATGGGCGCCGCTTCCGCGACTGGTGCGCCTGGACATCGAGGGGTCCGTGCATCCGATGACCCGGGATGACGGATGGTGGCGCGCGACAGTGGACTGCGCACCCGATGCGCGGTACGGCTTCGTGCTTGACGACGACCCCGACGTGCTGCCCGACCCCCGCTCGGCCCGTCAGCCCGAGGGTGTCCATCAGCGCTCCCAACTGTGGGACGCCGGCACCGCACAGTGGACCGACGGCGGCTGGCCTGGCCGGTCCATCGAGGGTGGCGTGATCTATGAACTGCACACCGGAACCTTCACCGCCGAGGGAACCTTCGACGCCGCCATCTCCCGGCTGGACCATCTGGTGGACCTCGGGGTGGACTTCGTCGAACTGATGCCGGTCAACGCGTTCAACGGCACCCACGGGTGGGGTTACGACGGGGTGCTGTGGTTCGCGGTGCATGAACCCTACGGCGGTCCGGACGGACTGGTGCGCCTGGTCGACGCCTGCCACGCCCGCGGGCTCGGTGTGCTGATCGACGCGGTGTTCAACCACTTCGGTCCGTCCGGTAACTACCTGCCGCGCTTCGGCCCGTACCTGTCGCCGGTCGCCAACACCTGGGGAGACGCTGTCAACCTTGCCGGCCCCGGCTCCGACGAGGTACGCGGCTACATCATCGATTGTGCGCTGCGATGGATGCGCGACTTCCACGCCGACGGTCTGCGCCTGGACGCGGTGCATGCCATGGCCGATAACACCGCGGTTCACATCCTCGAGGAACTGGCCGCCGAGACCGACGCGCTCTCAACGGTTCTGGGCCGCCCGCTGTCGCTGATCGCCGAGAGTGATCTCAACGACCCCCGCCTGATCACCCCCCGTGACCAGGGCGGCTACGGCATGACCGCACAGTGGGACGACGATATCCATCACGCGATCCACAGCGCGGTGTCCGGCGAGCAACAGGGCTACTACTGCGATTTCGGCTCGATGTCGACACTGGCCGACACGCTGCGCAACGGCTACTTCCACGCCGGAACCTACTCGACGTTCCGAAGGCGCCGGCACGGCCGGCCACTGGACACGACACTGATCCCGGCCACTCGACTACTGGCCTACACCTGCACCCACGACCAGGTCGGCAATCGGGCGTTCGGTGACCGCCCCGGCGCGAACCTCGACGCCGGCCAGCTGGCCGTCAAGGCGGCCATCGCACTTGGATCCCCCTACACGGCAATGCTTTTCATGGGCGAGGAGTGGGGATCGACCCGACCGTTTCAGTTCTTCAGCTCTCATCCCGAGCAAGAACTGGCCCGGGCGACCGCCGAGGGCCGCAAATCGGAGTTCGCCGAACACGGCTGGGACGCCGACGAGGTACCGGATCCGCAGGACCCGGAAACCTTCCTGCGCTCCAAGCTGGACTGGACCGAGCCGGATGCCCCCGGCCACACCGAATTGCTGGAGTTCTATCGCGCACTGATCCGACTGCGGAACGACGAGCCGGATATGGCCGACCCGTGGCTGACCCACCTGGGCGTCGAGGTCGACGAAGAACGGCGTTGGATCATCATGCGCCGCGGCCGGATCGTCATCGCCTGCAATCTCGGAACCGAGCAGGTCAGCGTGGACGTCACCGGAGAGACGCTGCTGGGCTGGGGCGCCCCGGTTGTCGGCGATGATGCCACCACACTGCCGGCCCACTCGGTGGCGGTCGTCCGCGAGAGCGGCCCTGTGGATTGAGGTAATCCCGGCCGCGGCCCACGAGCCATCATCGGTGCCATGACACCCCCTCCCTCGATCGAGACCGCGACCGACCCGATCCACTGTGCAGACGACATGGGCCAGCGCTGGCGAGCCCTGATGGGCCCGTTGGGCTTTGGCGAGCGGATGTTGTGGCTCGGCTTCGTCGGCGCGGACCGTTGCATGCAGAAGGTGCTCAGCCAGGTTCCGGTCGGCGCCGCCCCGCACCGCGGGCTGGTCGAAGACGTGATGGCCGGACTGGAGGTCCTGCTCCAAGGTTTCGAACCGGGAACGTCGGTGGCACTGCTGCTGAGCCGCCCTGGTGACGACCCGGTGTCCGCCGAAGACCGGCGCTGGGCCGTCGTGCTGAGTAAGGCGGCCGCGCGGATCGGCATACCGATCGAGCCGATCTTCCGGGCCAACGACGCCGGGATCCTCGCGCTCTGAAGTGCTACCGTGTGCTACATGGAGCGGATCGGTCTTCGCGAACTACGTCAGCACGCCAGTAGGTACGTCGAACGCGCCGCCGGGGGCGAATCGATCGAGATCTCGGTACGCGGCCGACTGGTGGCACGTCTGGTGCCGGCCGGCCAGGACGGCCCGGCAAGTTGGGACGACCTGATTGCCCGCGGCGAAGTCATTCCAGCGTCATCCGACGGCGACCTACTGGATGAAATGCCAGGCGACTACGGTGTCGACGTCTCCGCGGAGTTGCGGCGGATGCGCACCGAGGAACGCTGAATGCAGCTCTACCTGGACTCGTCGGCGTTGGTGAAACTGGTTATTCACGAAGCTGAGTCCTCATCCCTGCGCAGTTACCTCTCGAGGTTCGATGATGACGTGCGATTCAGTGCAGCGCTGAGCAGAACCGAACTCATCCGCGCGATCGCTCGTTCCGGGGCGGCCCACGATGCCATCATCAGAGCGCACCGCGTTCTCGGGCTCCTGAGCTTTGTGACGCTGACTAACCGACTACTCGACGAGGCCGCCGCCGTCGGGCCACCCGGTCTGCGGACGCTGGACGCGATTCACCTCGCCGCCGCTAGAACGGCACCCGCTCTCCGAGCGCTCATCACTTACGACCAGCGACTCGCCGATGCCGCGGACAGCCTCGGTATGCGGGTCGCGACGCCTTAGGTCAGGTACCGGTAGGCCGGCGAACCGGGCTCGAGTGCCTCGACGTGCAGGCCCGACGCGTGCATCCGGGCCCGCAGACCGTCGTAGTCGGCGGCCGACCCGAGTTCAACGCCGACCAGCGCCTCACCGGTCTCCCGGTTGTTGCGCTTGACGTACTCGAACAGGGTGATGTCGTCGCCCGGGCCGAGCACCTCGTCGAGGAACCGGCGCAGCGCTCCGGGCTCCTGCGGGAAGTCCACCAGGAAGTAGTGCTTGAGCCCTTTGTGCACCAGCGAACGCTCCAGGACCTCGCCGTAGCGGGACACGTCGTTGTTGCCGCCGGAGATCAGGCACACCACCGTCGAACCGGGTGCCACGTCAGCCTCCAGCAGCGCGGCCACCGACAGCGCCCCCGCCGGTTCGGCGATGATTCCCTCGTTCTGGTAGAGGTCGAGCATCGCCGTGCACACCGCGCCCTCGTCGACCATGGTGACCGACACCATGTCCCCCGCCGCAGCCAGCGCCTGATAAGTCAATGCCCCCGCCCGCTTGACCGCCGCGCCGTCGACGAACTGGTCGACGTGCTCCAGGGTCACCGGACCGCCGGCGGCCAGTGCCGCCATCATCGAGGCCGCGCCGGCCGGTTCGACGCCCAGTACCGAGGTGGCCGAGGTCCGGTCGGCCAGATAGGTGGTGACTCCCGCGATGCAGCCGCCGCCGCCGACGCCGACGATCACAAGGTCGGGCTCGGCGCCGAGTTGGTCGAGGATCTCCACCGCGATGGTGCCCTGCCCGGCCATCGTCCGCGGGTCGTCATAGGGCGGAACGAGAGTGGCGCCGGTGCGCGCGACGTCCGCCGCAGCGGCGTCGGCCGCCTCGTCATAGGTCGCCCCGCCGACGATCACCTCGATGAACTCACCGCCGTGATAGCTGATCCGGTCGCGCTTCTGCCGGGGAGTCTTGGACGGCACGTAGACCCGGCCGTGGACCTGCATGTGCCGGCAGGCGACGGCGAACCCCTGGGCGTGATTGCCGGCCGAGGAGCAGACCACGCCTTCGCGCAGTTCCTCGGGCGTCAGTTGCATGATCAGGTTGTAGGCGCCGCGCAGTTTGTAGGAACGCACACTCTGCAGGTCCTCGCGCTTGAGGTAGACCTCGGCGCCGGTGATCTCCGAGAGCCGGTCGCTGTGCTCGAGCGGGGTGCAGGCCACCACGTCGGTGATCCGCCGGGCAGCCTCGTCGATGTCGGCCGCGGTCAGCGGCGGCGACGGACGAGAGTGGCTCGGTTCGGCGGACACCCAACACATGGTGCCACCGCGCCGCGGAATTCAGTGAATCGGGGTCAGCACGAAGACGGGGATCTCACGATCGGTTTTGCGCTGGTAGTCGGCGTAGTCGGGCCACACTGCGACGGCGCGCTCCCACCAGGTCGCCTTCTCGTCGCCGAACACCTCGCGGGCCTCGTAGTCACCGGTTTGGGTGCCGTCCTGCAACTCCACCTGCGGGTGCTTTGTGACGTTGTAGAACCAGACCGGGTTCTTCGGCGCCCCACCGAGAGAGGCGACGACGGCATACTCGCCGTTGTGTTCAACCCGCATCAGCGGCGTCTTGCGCAGCTTTCCGGTCTTGGCGCCCACGGTGGTCAGCAGGATGACGGGTTTGCCTTTGAGTTCGGTGCCGTCGGTGCCACCGGAGGCCATGTACAACTCGGCGTTCTCGCGGGCCCAGTCCGAGGTGCTCGGCTCGTATTCTCCGGTCAGTGGCATGGCTCAAGCCTAGCGGCGGAACGCGATCCATAGTCGCGTCGTAGGAGAACCCATGTGAACCGGCGGAATGGGTCCACTTGCCTAACCCCCCAGGCAGCCCGGGCCGAGCAGCGCCTTGAGGTCGCCCATCAACGCCGAGGACGGTGTGACCCGCAACGACTGGTCCAACTCCAGCGTGGTGATCCGGTCCCCGCTGATCAGCCGGAGATGTACCTGCGAGGTGCCCGGATGTCGGGCCAGCACCTGCTTGAGCGCGGTGACCTTGTCCAGCGTGCACTGCCGGGTAGGCAGGCTGACCGCCAGCGGCCGGTCCGGTTGCGCATTGGAGAAGTCAGGCACCACGAGGTCGTTGACGATCACCGTGGTGCGGTCATCCTGGATGCGTACCTTGGCGCCGATGATCACCACCGCGTCATCGGCGATCTCCGCGCCGAACAGCGAATAGGTCTGCGGGAAGAACATCACCTCGATGCCACCGGTGAGGTCCTCCAATTGCGCTGAGGCCCAGGGCATTCCGCTCTTATTTACCCGACGATTCACCGAGGCCAGGATGCCGCCGATCCGAACCTGGGTGTCATTGGGCACGTCACCGTCCAGAATGGCGGGAATCGGGGTGTCGACATGGGCGGCGAGCAGGTGCGCCACCCCATTGAGTGGGTGCCCGGACACATACAGCCCGAGCATCTCGCGCTCCAGGGCGAGCTTGTGCTTGTCGTCCCACTCCTCGTCGGGAACCTTGATGGTGAACACCGAATCGCTGCTGTCGGTGCCGTCCCCCTCACCGCTGCCGAAAAGGTCGAACTGACCCATCGCCTCGGCCTTCTTGGTGCCCTGCACCGACTCGACGGCGTCGCTGTGAATCAGGAACAGCCCCTTGCGGGGATGGCCGACGGAGTCGAAGGCGCCGGCCTTGATCAGCGATTCGGTGAGCTTCTTGTTGCAGGCGCCGATGTCGATCTTGTTGAGGTAGTCGGAGAAGTCGGTGTACTTTCCTCTGGCTGTGCGGGTGGCGATCAGCGAACCGACCACATTGGCGCCGACGTTGCGCACGGCGCCGAGTCCGAAGCGGATGTCTTTGCCCACCGAGGCGAAGTTCAACTCGGACTCGTTGACATCCGGGGGAAGCACGGTGATCCCGAGCTTGCGGCAGTCGGCGAGGTAGACCGCCGCCTTGTCCTTGTCGTCGCCCACCGAGGTGAGCAGCCCGGCCATGTACTCGCCGGGATAGTTGGCTTTCAGGTAGGCCGTCCAGTACGACACCAGTCCGTAGCCGGCGGCGTGCGACTTGTTGAAGGCATAGTCGGCGAACGGAAGGATGGTGTCCCACAACACCTTGATCGCCGCGGCCGAGAAACCGTTCGCCTTCATTCCCTCGGAGAAGCCCTCGTACTCCTTGTCGAGGACGTCGCGCTTCTTCTTACCCATCGCCTTGCGCAGAATGTCTGCTCGGGCAAGGGAGTAGCCCGCCACCCGCTGCGCGATGCGCATGATCTGTTCCTGGTAGACGATCAGGCCGTAGGTCTCGGCGAGGACGTCCTCCAACGGCTCGGCCAGTTCCGGGTGGATCGGTTTGATCGGCTGGCGGCCGTTCTTGCGGTCGGCGTAGTCGTTGTGGGCGTTGACGCCCATCGGGCCGGGCCGGTAAAGCGCCAGCACCGCGACGATGTCGGCGAATCCGGTGGGCTGCATCCGTCGCAGCAGATCCCGCATCGGACCGCCGTCGAGCTGGAAGACGCCGAGAGTGTCACCACGGGAGAGCAATTCGTAGGTTGCCGGGTCGTCGAGCGGGAGGGACTCCAGGACAACATCGACACCGCGGTTGGCTTTGATGTTCTCGATCGCGTCGCCGATGATGGTCAGGTTGCGCAGGCCGAGGAAGTCCATCTTGAGCAGGCCGATGGCCTCACAGGACGGATAGTCCCAGCCGGTGATGATCGCGCCGTCCTGCGGGCGGCGCCACAGCGGAATCGCCTCGATCAGCGGCTCCGAACTCATGATCACCGCGCAGGCGTGCACCCCGGCGTTGCGGACCAGGCCCTCCAGTCCGCGTGCGGTCTGGTAGATGGTCCGCACATCGGGGTCGGTGTCGATCAGCCCGCGGACTTCGGCGGCTTCCTTGTAGCGCTCGTGGGCCGGATCGGTGATCCCCGACAGCGGGATGTCTTTGGCCATGATCGGCGGCGGCAGCGCCTTGGTTATCCGGTCGGCGATGGCGAAACCGGGCTGGCCGTAATGCACCCGGGCGGCATCCTTGAGGGCGGCCTTGGTCTTGATGGTGCCGAAGGTGATGACCTGGGCGACCCGGTCGCTACCCCACTTCTCGGCGGCGTAGCGCACCATCTCGCCGCGGCGCCGGTCGTCGAAGTCGATGTCGATATCGGGCATCGAGGCACGTTCCGGGTTGAGGAACCGCTCGAACAGCAGACCGTGTTCGATGGGGTCGATATCGGTGATCCGCAGCGCGTAGGCGACCAGCGAGCCGGCGGCCGACCCGCGGCCGGGACCAACCCGGATATTGACCGACCGGGCGTAATTGATCAGGTCGGAGACGATCAGGAAGTAGGACGGGTAGCCCTTGTCGCAGATGACGCCGATCTCATAGGCGGCACGTTCGGTGTACTCGGCCGGTACGCCGTCCGGGAATCTGCGGGCCAGACCGGCCTCGACCTCATGGTGCAGCCAGGTGCCCTGGGTGTGTCCCTCGGGCACCGGGAACACCGGCATCCGGTCGCGGGGGGTCCAGACATCGGCGTAGGACTCGACCCGTTCGGCGATGAGCAGCGTCGAGTCGCAGGCCGCAGGGATCTCGCCGTCCCATAGCGCGCGCATCTCGGCCGCCGACTTCAAGTAGTAGCCGTCGCCGTCGAACTTGAACCGGTTCGGGTCCGACAGAGTCTTTCCGGTCTGCACGCACAACAGCGCCTCGTGGCTGTGCGCGGCCTCCCGGGTGACGTAGTGACAGTCGTTGGTGGCCAACGGCGGGATGCCGAGTTTCCGGCCCACCTCGAGCAGTCCGTCGCGGACCCGCCGCTCGATGGACAATCCGTGGTCCATCAGCTCCAGGAAGTAGTTCTGCGCGCCGAAGATCTCCCGCCACTTGGCCGCCGACTCGAGCGCCTCGGCGTGCTGACCGAGCCGCAGCCGGGTCTGCACCTCGCCGGACGGGCATCCGGTGGTGGCGATGATGCCCTCGGCGTGCTCGGCGATGATCTCGGCATCCATCCGGTTCCACTTGCCGAGTTGCCCCTCGAAGGAGGCTAGCGAGGTCAGTTTGAACAGGTTGCGCAGCCCGGTCGCGTTCGCCGCGACCATGGTCAGGTGCGTGTAGGACCCGCTGCCGGACACGTCATCGGACTTCTGGCCCGGATCGCCCCACAGGATGCGGCGGGTATCAAGGCGGGAACCGGGAGCCACGTAAGCCTCGACGCCGATGATCGGCTTGATACCCACCTTGGTGGCGGCGTTGTAGAACTCAGCCGCGCCGTACATGTTGCCGTGGTCGGTCATCCCGATGGCCGGCATCTCCAGTCGCTGGGCCTCGGCCAGCATGGGGGTGATCTTGGCGGCGCCGTCGAGCATCGAGTACTCGGTGTGGTTGTGCAGGTGCACGAAGCCCCGCCCGCTGTCGATCCCCATAGACCCGTCAGTTTAGGGCCGCGCTATGACGCCTTCGGCGTGTCGGCCGGTCGTGTCCCGATCGTCGGGCTGCTCAGGCGTCGTCGCGCAGCATCTTGGCGATCTGCTTGGCCTGCTCGGCGGTCAGATCACCGGAAAGCTGAAGCACCTGGCCGTCGATCGGGGCGGCGATCTTGGGCCCCCAGACCACCGTGCCGCCCCGCACGAAAGCGACCTGCTTGCCGACCTGACCGGCGGTGAACTTGCCGAACTCAGTGGCCGACTCGCTGGTCATGGACATCTGAACCAGTTGCACCCCGGTCAGCGGGTTGAGGAACGAGTCGACGTTGGTCAGCTGAACCCGCATGGCCTCGGGCTGGAGTTCGTAGACGGCCGTCTTGTTGATATCGCAGATCCGCATCGGCTTGTCCGGCGGTGCCGGCGTGGGCGGCGGACACTGATCCGGCGTCGTGACGAATGCGCTGATCACCGGCCGCACGGGCAACGGCTTGATGGTCAACGGCGGTTTGGTGGTGGTCGTCGTCACCGGTGTGTCGGCATTGTTGTTGGCGAAATTCGGAGCCAGCAAGGTACCCATGACGGGCACGATGATCGCCACGGCGGACAACGCCGCCATGAAGGCGATCAGGATCTTGCGGTTCAGGCGTTTGGGCGCGGTCATGATGCCTGCAAACTACCTGTGCGACGGCGATATGCGCGAGACAACGCGTCGGTGCTGAAGATTGCCAGGGCTAGCCAGATCAGGGCGAAACCCACCCACCGGGTCGGCGGCATCGCTTCGTGGTCGACGAGCACACCCCAGATCATCTGCATGGATGGCGTCAAATACTGCAGCAAACCCAGCGTTACCAGCGGCAGCCGCTGGGCGGCCGCGGCGAAACACAGCAGCGGGATCGCCGTGACCGGTCCGCACAAAAGCATGAGCGTGGTGTGCAACGGCCCGTGGTTGACGAAATCGGCGTCCCCGGTGCCCTGCAGCACAAGCAGGTAGGCGATCGCGAACGGCGCAGCGATGGCGGTTTCCACCCCGACGCTGACCCGCGGGTCGGTGGGCACCACCTTCTTGACCGCGCCGTACAGGCCGAAGGACAGCGCCAGACCGATCGCGATCAGGGGCGGCCGGCCCAGACCCGCCGACAGCAACACCACTGCGACCGCGGCGAGCAGCACCGCTCCCACCTGGATGCGGTTGAGCCGTTCGCCGAACAGGACCGTTCCGAGCACCACGCTGACCAGCGGGGTGATGAAGTAGCCGAGAGCTGCGTCGACGACCTGATCGGAGTTGACCGCCCAGATATAGATCAGCCAATTTGCGGAGATCAGGAATGACGCGCAGATCAGCAGGAGCCAGGTCCGGCCGGCGATGGCCTTGAGGTCGCCCAACCGACCGATGACGATCAGGATGACGAGCATCAATCCCAGGGTCCAGACCACCCGGTGGGCCAGGATCTCAGGTGCCCCGGCCGGCGCGAGAAGGTTAAAGAAGGCCGGGAACACTCCCCACAGCCCGTAGGCCCCCAGCCCGTAGAGCAAGCCGCTGCGTTCGGTGGCCGGGGTGCCGGGCGCCGTCATGTATCGGTGCGCAGCACATCGAGTGCGTGCTGCAGATCCCCCGGATAGGGGCTGGTGATCTCGATGCGACGGCCGTCGGCGGGGTGCGCGAAGGCCAGCGAACGGGCGTGTAGCCACTGCCGCTCCAGGCCGAGGCGCTTGGCCAGCACGGGGTCGGCACCGTAGGTCAGGTCGCCGACGCAGGGATGGTGCAGGGCCGCGAAGTGCACCCGGATCTGATGGGTGCGGCCGGTCTCCAGGTGGATATCGAGCAGACTCGCGTAGCGGAACATCTCGACGGTGTCGTAATGGGTGATGCTGGGCCGGCCGTTCTCGGTCACCGCGAATTTCCAGTCGTGGCCCCGATGTCGGCCGATAGGGGCGTCGATGGTCCCGCTGGAGGGGTCGGGATGACCCTGCACCACTGCGTGATAGCGCTTGTCGACGGTGCGCTGCTTGAACGCGCGCTTGAGCACGGTGTAGGCGTGCTCGGAGAGGGCGACCACCATCACACCGGAGGTGCCGACGTCCAACCGCTGAACGATGCCCTGGCGTTCATGGATGCCGGATGTGCTGACCCGGAAACCGGCCGCGGCCAATCCACCCAGCACCGTCGGGCCGTGCCAGCCCACCGTCGCGTGCGCGGCGACCCCCGGCGGCTTGTCCACCGCGACGATGTCATCGTCGGCATACAGGATCGTCATACCTTCGATGTCGACCGGCGTATTCTCCACCGGCGCAGGCGCTTCCGGGAGTGTGACGGTCAACCACACCCCGGCTTCGAGACGGTCGGACTTACCGGCAGGCACGCCGTCGATCAGGACACCGCCGTCCTCGGCGACCGCGGCCGCCGAGGTTCGGGACAGGCCCAGCAGCCGCGCCAGTCCCGCGTCCACCCGCATACCGGCCAAGCCTTCGGGCACCGGCATCGATCGTTCGGCCATCAGGCCGGCTCGCTCCCGGTCTTGCGCCGGTCGGTGGTGTCGAAGTCATAACCGAAGACCGACAGTGCCACCAGCAGGATCGCCCCGCCGACCACGGCGGGGTCGGCCACGTTGAACACCGGCCACCAGCCGATCGACAGAAAGTCCACCACGTGGCCGCGAAGCGGGCCCGGAGAGCGGAAGAAGCGGTCGGCGAGATTGCCCAGCGCACCGCCGAGGATCATGCCGAGCCCGACGGCCCACCACGGCGATACCAACCGTCGGCCCATCCAGATGATCCCGACCACCACCCCGGTCGCCACCAGCGTCAGAACCCAGGTGTAGCCGGTGGCCATCGAGAAGGCGGCACCGGAGTTACGGACCAGCGTCCAGGTGACGGTGTCACCGATGATCGACACCGGCTCGCCCGGGGTCAGGTATTTCACGGCGAGCACCTTGGTGATGACGTCGGCTGCCAGCACCACGGCGGCCACCGTGAACAGCAGCCGGAGCCGACGGCGAGGCGGCGCGGCGGCCTGCGCAGCGTCGGCGGTCTCCTCGGTCACGCCCCCATCATTCCTTGTCATCTGGCCGGTCTCCTCATCGGCTCGCTGCGCTGCGCCGCGTCGTCACGCAGCGCGACCCCGCACCCGGCATGATGACGGGCATGCCAGGCATCGTCGTCATCACCACCGGCGGCACCATTGCCACCGGGGCCGGCGCCGACGGCGTGCTGCGCCCGGCGCGCAGCGGTGCCGAACTGGTGGGCGACGCCGACGCGACCGTGGTCGACCTGATGAGCGTCGACAGTTCCCAACTGGCCCCACAGGACTGGATCCGCATCGGTGCGGCCGCCAGTCAGGCGGCCGCCGACGGTGCCGAGGGCATCGTGATCACCCACGGCACCGACTCCATGGAGGAGACGGCGCTGTGGCTGGACCTCGGCTACGAGGGCCGCGCCCCGGTGGTGCTGACCGGGGCGGCCCGCGCCGCCGACGCCCCCGATTCGGACGGCCCCGCCAATCTGCGTGACGCCCTCACCGTGGCCGCCAGTTCGGCCGCCCGGGGCCTGGGTGTGCTGGTGAGCTTCGCCGGCGCGGTGTGGGAGCCGTTGGGGATGACCAAGTGTGCCGACCGGGCCGTGTTCGCCGGAACGCGGGTGGGCACGGTCTCTGCCGGGGTGTTTCGCCCCGACGCCCCCGGGACCACCAGACTTCGCCCCCACATCGGGCCGCTGCTGTCCGTGCCCCGGGTCGACATCGCGGCGGCCTATCCGGGAGCCGACGGTACGGCCATCGACGCCTTCATCGCGGCCGGCGCCCGCGGGTTGGTGTTGGAAGCCATGGGGTCGGGCAACGCCGGTGCCGGGGTGGTCGACGCGGTGGCGCGAGCCTGCCGGCAGGGTGTCGCGGTGGCGGTGACCACCCGGGTTCCCGGCGGCGGAACCTCGGCGTCCTACGGGCCCGGACACGACCTCGCCACCGCCGGCGCCGTCCTGGTCCCCCGCCTGCGCGCCAGCCAGGCCCGGGTGCTGATGATGGGTGCGCTGGCGGCAGGCCTACCCGTCGGGGAGATCGTCGCCCGGCTCGGATAGCCGGCCCAGATAGTCCGGCCAGTCCAGGCTGGCGACGGGGTCGGCCGCGGTGAGGTCGGTGTCGTCGATGCCGAAGGTGCGCATCAGGCCCGGACCACTGCTGCGGGTCTCGAACCGGACGCTCACGACGCCGTGCCCGGCGCCCTGCACCCAGCCGTGGCCGTATCCGGGATGGGTGAGGTCGTCGCCGACCCGCCATCCTGACGGGGTGCTCGCCACCGGCGCATCCGGGCGGCCCCGGCCGTCGTCGACGGAGTCGACGTTCGCACTGGCCGGGTGCTGCTCGAGGTACTGCTCGAGTTCGGGGAACAACGACTCCTGGCGCACGTCGCTGAGACCGGAAAAGCCAACGCCCAGAAGCCGAATCGGCCCGATCTCGCGGGGGTCGAGCAGCAGCCGGTGAGCGACGGCGGCCAGTGTTGCGGCATCACCGGTGGCATACGGCAGCGTCGCCGACCGGGTCAGCGTGGACATGTCGGACTTCTTCATCTTGACGGTCACCGTGCGCGCGCCGCGGCCGTCGCGGGTCAGTCGGCGGTGAGCGTGTTCGGCGATCGGTCCGGTGGCCTCGTGCAGTTGCTCGAGGGTGGTCAGGTCGGTGCCGAAGGTTGATTCGGCGCTGATCTGCTTGGCTTCGGCGCGTTCGGTCACCGGCCGGTCGTCTTCGCCGCGGGCAAGCCTGTGCAGCGCGGGACCGATGCTGACACCGAGAATGTTGGCGACTTCGGAGTCGCTCAGGGCGGCCAGCTTCCCGACCGTGTCAATACCGAGCCGATGCAGTTTCTCCTCGGCCACCGGCCCGATCCCCCACAGCCTGCGCACCGGCAGACTCTCCAGCAGGATCTGCTGCTCGTCGCGCCGAATCACCCGGATTCCATCGGGTTTGGCCAGACCCGAGGCGATCTTGGCGATCTGCTTGCCGGAGCCGGCCCCGACCGAGGCCACCAGTCCGGTCTGTTCGCGCACCCGCGTCCGAAGCTGAGCGCAGTACCGCTCGACGTCCTCGGCGTTGGCTCCGGCCAGTTCCGCAGGTTCGCCGAACGCCTCGTCGAACGACAGCTGTTCCAGCACCGGGATGAGCGACCGTACGGTGTCCATCACCCGCCGGCTGGCCACGCTGTACACCGCGCCCCGCGGCGGCAGCACCACCGCGCCGGCCCCGACCAACCGGCGGGCCTGATGGATCGGCATTGCCGAGCGGGCACCGAAAGCCCGGGCCTGGTAGCTGGCGCCTGCCACGACCCCGCGGCCGCCCAGCCCGCCGACCAGGACCGGACGGTCCTGCAGGGTGGGCCGGGTCAGCTGCTCGACGGATGCGAAGAACGCGTCCATGTCGAAGTGCAGCACCCAGCGCGACACCCCTCAGGCCTTCGCGATCGCCACCCGCACGCCGTCGCCGATCTCAACCCCGTCTGCGGGTTCGCCGAACTCGAAGCCGGTGGCCAGGATTTCGTGCGCGATGAGCTCGCGGTGGGTGCTGGCCCAGTCGGCCCGACCCACCGGTACCGCCATCACCACGGTGATGCGGTCGCTGACGTCCAGGCCCGAGGACTTCCGCAGGTCCTGCAGTTCACGGATGCGATCCTTCGCCCAGCCTTCGGCTTCCAACTCCTCGGTCACGGTGTCGTCGAGCACCACCAGCCCGGCCCCGCCCGGCAGGGCCGCGGTACAGGACGGGTCCGCGGCGACGAGTTTGGATTCGTACTCCCCCTCGACGAGCACCACATCACCGGCACTCAGCGTGCCGTCCGCGTTGAGCACACCCTGACCGGCCTTGACCGACTTGATGGCGTCCTGCACCGTCTTGCCCAGCCGCGGTCCGGCTGCCCGGGCATTGACGGTCAGTTCGAAGCGGCCGTGCGCAGCGATATCGTCGGTCAACTCGACGGATTTGACATTGAGCTCATCGGCGATCAACCCGGCGAATGGCTCGAGCTGCTGCGGATTATCGACTGCCACAGTCAGTTTCGTCAGCGGAAGTCGGACCCGCAGCTTCTTGGCCTTGCGCAGCGAGGATGCCGCCGAGCACACCTCGCGCACCCGGTCCATCGCGGCGACCAGAGCGGGATCACCGGGCAGCAATCCCGGTTCCGGCCAATCGGTCAGGTGCACCGAACGCTCCCCGGTGAGCCCGCGCCAGATCACCTCGCACGCCATCGGCAGCAGCGGTGCGGCGAGCCGGGTGCCGACCTCGAGCACGGTGTGCAGGGTGTCGATGGCGTCGCGGTCCTCCTCCCAGAAACGCGAACGGGACCGGCGCACATACCAGTTCGTCAGCGCCTCGGTGAACTGGCGCAACTGCTCGCAGGCACCCGAGATGTCACAGACGTCCATCGCGGCGGTCAGGTCGTCACGAAGTCCGGCCAGCTTGGCCAGGATGTAGCGATCCAGCACATGGGGTGAGTCGGCGCGCCAGGTGCCCTTCGTCGGGGCGTAGAGCGTCAGGAAGCTGTAGGCGTTCCACAGCGGCAACAGGACCTGACGCACACCCTCCCGGATGCCCTGCTCGGTGACGACCAGGTTGCCGCCGCGCAGGATCGGCGAGGCCATCAGGAACCACCGCATGGCATCTGAGCCGTCGCGGTCGAAGACCTCGTTGACGTCGGGGTAGTTACGCAGCGACTTGCTCATCTTGGCACCGTCGTTACCGAGCACGATGCCGTGTGCCACGCAGGTTTTGAAGGCCGGCCGGTCGAACAGCGCGGTGGCCAGCACATGCAGGGTGTAGAACCAGCCGCGGGTCTGGCCGATGTACTCGACGATGAAGTCGCCCGGAAAATGCGTCTCGAACCAGTCGGTGTTCTCGAACGGGTAGTGCACCTGCCCGAAGGGCATCGACCCGGAGTCGAACCACACGTCGAAGACGTCCTCGATACGCCGCATGGTGGACGTGCCGGTCGGATCGTCGGGGTTGGGCCGGGTCAACTCGTCGATATAGGGCCGGTGCAGATTGGTCGGCCGCACCCCGAAGTCGCGCTCCAACTCGTCGAGGCTGCCGTAGACGTCGATTCGCGGATAGGCCGGATCATCGGAGGTCCACACCGGAATCGGCGTGCCCCAGTAGCGATTCCGGGAGATCGACCAGTCCCTCGCACCGGAGAGCCACTTGCCGAACTGGCCGTCCTTGACGTGCTCGGGATACCAGGTGATCTGCTGGTTCAGTTCCACCATCCGGTCGCGGATCTCGGTGACGTGGACGAACCAGGACGACACCGCCCGATAGATCAACGGGTTTCGGCACCGCCAACAGTGCGGGTACGGGTGGTCATAGGTCTCGTGCCGGATCAGCACCGGCGCGTTGATCGCCGCCGCACCTGTCCCGTTCTTCAGGTCCCGGATGATCTGCGGGTTGGCGTCGAAAACCTGCAGCCCCTGGTAGTCCGGCACCGATGCGTCGAAGCGCCCCTTGGCGTCCACCGGGGTGACCGGCACGATGCCGACGGTGTCGGTGGTGGCCTTGTCGTCCTCGCCGTAGGCCGGCGCCATGTGCACGATTCCGGTGCCGTCCTCGGTGGTGACGAAGTCACCGCGCAACACCTGGAATGCGTTCTCCGAGTCGGCGAAGTACGGGAACGGCGGCAGATACCGCAGGCCGAGCAGTTGCTCGCCGGTGTAGGAGGCGAGCACCTCCGGGTCTTCCCCCAGTTCCCGGGCGTAGGCGGCCAGCCTCGCGCGGGCCATCACCACGCGACGGTCCGCGTGGGAGACGACGACGTACTGGACCTCCGGATTGACCGCCACCGCCTGGTTGGACGGCAGTGTCCACGGCGTGGTGGTCCAGACCAGTAGATAGGCGCCATCGAGGTCGCAGTGGTCGGATTCCGTTGACGTGACCTGGAAGCCGACAGTGACCGCCGGGTCCTGGCGGTTCTGGTAGACGTCGTCGTCCATCCGCAACTCGTGGCTGGACAACGGAGTCTCGTCGTTCCAGCAGTACGGCAACACCCGAACACCCTGGTAGGCCAGGCCCTTATCCCACAGTTGCTTGAACGCCCAGATGACCGACTCCATGAACGAGGGGTCCAGCGTCTTGTAGTCGTTGTCGAAATCCACCCAGCGGGCTTGGCGGGTGACGTAGGCGCGCCATTCGTTGGTGTATTTCAGCACCGAGTCGCGGCAGGCGTCGTTGAACTTCTCGATGCCCATCTGCTCGATCTGGGCTTTGTCGGTGATGCCGAGTTGTCGTTGCACCTCGAGTTCTGCGGGCAGGCCGTGGGTGTCCCAACCGAACCGGCGTTCGACCTTGTATCCGCGCATGGTGCGGTACCGCGGGACGATGTCCTTGACATAGCCGGTCAGCAGGTGGCCGTAGTGCGGCAGACCGTTGGCGAAGGGCGGGCCGTCGTAGAAGACGTACTCCGGCGCGCTGTCCCGTCCCTCGAGGCTGGCCCGGAAGGTGTCGTCGGACGCCCAGTAGTCGAGAACCTGTAGTTCCAGAGCCGGAAAGTCCGGTGAGCCGGCGGGCTTGGAATAGCCAGGTTTCTGATAGCCGGTCTGCGTCACGTGGCCGCCCTCCTGTGCCGTTCGGCACGGGGACGACGACGCGCGGGTGCGCGAGCGCCGCGGTACCACCCCGCTTACGCACACCGGCCGTGTGCGTCGCTCATTCGTAGGCTGTGACGGGCCCGCCCGTTCGGTTCTATTGAGTCCCAGGCTTTCGTCTGACGACCGTTCTTCCGAAGGCTCCCCGGTGATAGCCGGATCAACGCCGCTGACCAGAGTCTATCGCGGGTCACACCGGTGCTGGTCAGTACCATGGTCGGGTGAGTCGACACGGGCTGCCGGACGAGACTGACCCGGCAGCCGAAGGTCGCGGCGTCTTCGGCGTGATCGGGCGTGTCGTGGTGCGCTGGCCTTGGTTGGTCATCGCGTTCTGGATCGCCCTCGCCGCCGCCGTGACGCTCGCCTTTCCCCCGTTGGCCGTTCTGGCGCAGAAGGCCCCAGCGTCCATCCTGCCCGCGAACGCACCGTCGGTGGTGAGCCAGAAGGAAATGGCCGCCGCGTTCAAGGAAGCCAGTTCCGACAACATCCTGCTGGTCGTCCTGACCAAGGAGAGCGGGTTCACCCCGGCCGACGAGGCGGTCTACGCGGACCTGGTGGACAGGCTCCGGGCCGACACCGAGGATGTGGCGGCGCTACAGGACTTCGTGACCACGCCGCCACTGCGGGAGATCCTGGTCAGTAAGAACAACAAGTCCTGGTTGCTACCGGTGAACATCGTCGGCGAGATGGGAACCCCCAAGGCTGTTGCGGCCACCAAGCGGGGGATCGAGACAGTGAACCAGACGGTGGCCGGCACTGGGATCACTGCCGACACCACCGGGCCGGCCGGCACCTTCAACGATATTCAGGACATCGGCGACCGCGACCGGGTCACCATCGAAGTCGTCACTGTTCTGGCGCTGCTGACGATCCTGCTGATGGTCTACCGCAACATCCTGACGATGATCCTGCCGCTGATCACCATCGGTGTTTCGCTGGTGACAGCGCAGGGGGTCGTCGCGGGCCTGGGAAGCGCCGGCCTAAGCATCTCCAACCAGACGGTCGTGCTGCTGACCGCTATGCTCGCCGGCGCCGGCACCGATTACGCCGTCTTCCTGATCAGCAGGTACCACGACTACCTGCGCCTGGGCGCCGCCTCGGACCAGGCCGTGCGGCTGTCCCTCAATTCGGTGGGCAAGGTGATCACCGCCTCCGCGGCCACCGTGGCGGTGACCTTCCTGGGCATGATCTTCACCAAGCTCACCGTCTTCTACACCGTCGGCGTGGCGCTGGCGGCGGCGATCGCCGTCGGCTGTGCGGGCGCGGTGACCTTCCTGCCCGCCCTGCTGACCCTGGCCGGCCGGCGTGGTTGGGCGGCGCCACGCAAGGACCTCACCGGCCGGTTCTGGAAGCGCTCCGGAATACGGATCGTGCGACAGCCCACCCGTAATCTGCTGGCTAGCCTTCTGATCCTGCTCATCCTGGCCTCCACCGCCGGCTTGGCGACGTACAACTACGACGACCGCAAGGCCTTACCGCCCACCAGCGCGAGCATCAGAGGCTACGACGCGATCACCCGCCATTTCCCGCTGAACGCCAGCCTGCCGCAGTACATCCTGATCAGCTCGCCACGGGATCTCCGCACACCCGAAGCGCTGGCCGATATGGAGCAGCTGGCCTATCGAGTCAGCCAAGTGCCCGATATCGACATCGTCCGCGGTATCACCCGCCCCGCCGGCGAGTCGCTGCAGCAGGCCCGGCTGTCCTTCCAGGCCGGTGAGATCGGCGCCCCGCTCGGTGAGGCGGCAAGCCTGATCAACGGCAACACCGGCAACCTCAACCTGCTGGTCTACGGCGCCGACCAGGTTGCCACCGCACTCGAAGCGGTGCGAAGTCAACTGGGACCGACGCTGGCCGCCACCAGCGGTGTGGTGAACTCGCTGGCCTTCCTGCAAAACCAGTACGGCACCGGCCCGGCTTTACCGGGGTTCGAGCAGGGCAGCAATCCCCTCAACACCATTCATGGACTGGGCGGCAGCATGGGCCGCATCAACGACACGATGACAGCCGTCGACGGGGCGATCGTCCCGGTTCTCAACGCACTCAATTCCAGCCCGGTATGCGACGCGGACCCCGCCTGCGTCGCCGCCCGTGGCCGCCTGCAGCAGACGGCGGATGCCCGCAACGACGGCGACCTGCTCAATTTTGGGAATCTCGGTCAACAACTCGAGTCGATGCCGGAATCCGGGTCCACCGCAACACCGACCGCCGCCCCCGCGCAAGCCCCCACGACGACGCCCACGACGACGACAAGCGCAGAAAGCCCCGGCAAAGACAAGATCGAACCCACCGACATCAATCCCGCTTCCAGCGCGCCAGGACCGGCGGTGCCGTCGGTGCCGTCGAATAACGGCGTACAGGGTGCGCTGAACTCGGTCGGCGACAACCTACGGGCCGCGGGGATCGCCAGCCCGGCTGACCTACAGGCCCAACTCGATCAGCTTCAACAAGGCATCACCATGCTGTCCGACGCGAGCCGCCAGGTTTCCGACGGCGTCCAACTGCTGGTCGACCAGACCAAGAAACTCGGTACCGGCCTAGACCAGGCGTCCTCGTTCCTGCTGTCGATGAAGCAGAACGCCAATAGGCAAACCATGGCCGGCTTCTACATCCCCCCACAGATCCTCACCGGCGATGAATTCAAGAAGGCCGCGACGATCTTCATCTCCCCCG
>DAIPYT010000015.1:0-19382 GCA_036782595.1 Mycobacterium sp.
AAGCCTGGGCTCACCGCGCCACCGCAGCAGCTTGACGCCTTACAGCCCTGGGGTAACTAGGCGGCTTGGTCATCCGATGTGCAGCGGGTCGATCTGCACTCGCACGGCTTCGTGATCGTGGCGGGCGCTGTGCACGGCGGTCGCGTCCTGCAGTGCACCGGCCAGTACCAGACCTTCATCCCGGCGGACCCGGATGAGCATGCGAATGACCGGCACACCGGCCGGGGTGGACGGCGGCCGGCGCACTCCCGGCGGCAGATCCACCGGGCCCAGGAGGTCGGCGTCTTCGGGCAGTACGGCCTCCGCGATGAGGGCGGCCACCGCGTCGGAGGCGCCGTCGATGGCGGCCATGTGCACCGCCGGCGGCAGTCCCACCGCGACGCGGGCCGCGAACTCCGTCTCGGCGTGACCGACCGGATCCCATTTGACCAAGGCCTGGACCGTGGCGATGGTTGACTCTGCGACGACTGCGACCACCCCGCCGTCGGCCCGGGAGTGCACCTGCGCCGCCGCGGACATCCAGCGGCGCAAGGTGTCCTCGCCGGCGCGGAGGTCCTGGCGCCCCAGCAGGGACCAGCCGTCCAGCAGCAGCGCGGCCCCGTAGCCGGCCGGGGCGTGTGGTTCGGCGCCCGGGGTCGCCACGACCAGGGCCGGTCCTGCAGCGATGTCGGTGTGCACCGCGTCGCCGGCGGAGGTGATGACGGTGGTGCCGGGAAAGGCCCGCCCCAATTCCTCGGCGGTGCGCCGGGCGCCGACGACGACTGCCCGGATCTCGCCGGCCCCGCACCGACGGCAGCGCAGTGCGCCGTCGATCCGTCCGCACCACCGGCACACCGCGCCGTCAGCATCCCGGTCGGACAGCGACAGTGGACCCATGCAGTGCCGACAGCGCGCAATGGTGCGACATCGGGCACAGGCCACCGACGGCAGATAGCCGCGGCGAGGCACCTGGACCAGAACCGGGGTACCCCGCTCCAGGGCCGAGCGGGCCGCCCGCAGCGCCATCGACGGCAACCGTGCGGTGCGGGCCGCCGGGTCACGCTCCTCGGCGTGCCCGCCTTCCTCGAGGGCGATCACTCGGGGCGCCGACGCCCGGACCACCGGACGCGGCGCCACCAGGTCATGCGCCCACCCGCTGTCCACCAGCGCCTGAGCCTCAGCGGTGCGCGTGTAGCCGCCGATCACCGCCGCGCACCGAAGCTGATGCGCCCGCAGCATCGCCACGTCGCGGGCATGGGGGTACGGCGCCCGCGGCTCGGCGAGGCTGTCGTCGCCGTCATCCCACACGATCACCAAGCCGAGTCGCTCCACCGGGGCGAAGACCGCACTGCGCGTGCCGATCACCAGGCGGGCTTGCCCGCGTAGCACCGACAGCCAGCGCCGGTACCGCGCCGACGGCCCGAGTCCGGCCGCCAATGTGACCACGGCGGATTCATCGATCAGGGCGACCGACGCCGGCCAGAGAGTGTCGATATCACGCTGGTCGGGAACGATGACCAGAACGCCGTGGCCGCCGCTCACCGCGGCCGCAGCAGCTTCGGCCACCCGCTGACACCAGCTGTCGCCAGGCAGCGCCTGCCACACCGCGCGGGCAGCGCGGCCCCCGCTGAGCGCATCCAGGAACGCCGCTCCCCCGCTGTAGCGGTCCCAACCGGTGGGATCGACGGGTCTGATGACGGGTAGCAACGTCGCCGCCCGCGCCGCCTTCTCCGCGGCCGCGTGCCGCGGCGGGATGGCCAGCCGCAACACATCTGGCCGGGTGCCTGCGTAGCGGGCCGCGACCGCACCGACGAGTCGGCGTACCTCCGCGGTGAGGACCGGTTCGGCCGAGATGACCCGGTCCAGCCACCCCAACTGGCCCACGTGGTCGGTGTCCGAACGGCGTTCCAGCAGGAAGGCGTCGACCAGCCGGCCGTGAAAGCGCACCCGAACCCGAACCCCGGGCTGGGCATCATCGGACTGCTCGGCGGGAACCAGGTAGTCGAACTCCCGATCGAGGTGCGGCACCGACAGCATGGGCAGCACCCGGGCGATCGGTTCGTGTTCGGCGGCGCGCCGACCGGCTGTACTCACCTGCTCCCGTCCGCCCGTGGTCTACCGCCGCTTTCTCCGCGCGGCGTCGCGCTCGGCGTCCTCGAAGACTATCGACGCCGCCGGCATGCGGCCGCGGACCCGCTTGCGGGCGCTGTAATCGACCACTGCCTCCCAGGCCCCACCCACCGCCACGCTGTCGGCATCGTAGGTGAGCGATTTGCCCGGCGCGAAACCGAGATTGGTACCCACCTCGACCGCGTCCATATTGGCGCCCAGAAAGACGAAGTCCCAGCCGTAGACGGTTTCCTGCTGTGCGATCAACGCCCGCACCGACTCCACGGTCCACTCCGCACTGGCGTTCTCATGTCCGTCGGTCATCACCAGCACGGTGACGTCACCTGGCCGCTCATCCTCGGGCAGCGCGGCCAGTCCGGCACCTACTCCGGTGACGAACCGGCCGATCGCGTCCAGCAACGCCGTCATCCCCCGCGGCTCGAGGGTCAGCGGCGGCACGGAGTCGACGGGCCGATCGGTGTAGACGATGTCGTACCGGTCATCGAATTGGGCCAGCGTCACGACAGTGGTGCCGGTCTGGCCGCGTTCCTTGGCGATGAAGGAATCGAATCCGCCGCGCATATCCGCGGCGATGCCCTGCATCGACCCGGAACGGTCCAGCAGCGCGGCGATCAAGGTCTTGTTGGTGTCAGTCATTGTCATTGCCCCCCTTGGGTTTGTCGTTGACTCGACGGTATCCGGGGGGTCCGACACAAATCCGGCACACGAAGCCTGGCAGGCGAAGCCTTCAGTCGGTCGGCAGAAACGCCCGGCCGAAGAACAAGCCGGCGGTGATCAACACCACGGCCGCGGCGTATACCCACCAGATCGGCAGTTCCAACGCCTGTGACTCCAGGACGAACTGCCCAACACCGATCATGCCGTCGGAAACCGCGAACAACAGTGCGCCGAGCGCGGTCCACACCGTGGGTAATCGAGCCAGCAGTGCGGTGCAGACCATCGCCGCCAGAACTGACATGTAGATGATCACCGGGACAGTCATTCCTTGAGCCACGAGCTTCGGCCAGAACCGGGTCAGCATGCCGGCGAACCCGGCGAACAGGACACCGATCAGCAGCAGCCGGGGACGAGAAGCGTTGCTGCGCTTGCCCCACGCGAGGGGCCATAGCGCCCCGATGAAGCACAGATGGGCCACCAGGAATGACCCGAGACCGCAGACGAATGCCGGCTTCCACCACGGCATGGCCAGAAAGAAATCGCCGGCGGCCGACATCACCAGGGCGGGAACCAACCAGCGCCGCTCCCGGATGATCGGGTGGAACATCGCCGCGACCGCCAACAGCAGAGCCATCGAGGACTTGACCACCGGCTGTGCGGCGAACTGCCCGGTCAGGTCCGAGCCGGCAGGCAGCCGCAGGGCCGTGATCGTCAGGAAGATGCCGTAGCCCACCGCGGCCACCACACCCGCGATCCACCAGGCCCGCACCGCTCGGGGGGCAGCTGCGTACCGTGGGCTGATGGTCGATTCCGCGAAGAAACCACCGATTGACGCCATCCTGCAGAAGGTACTGGAAATGGTGCCGTTCACGTTGCTCGACGAAGCCGGAGTCGAGGAGGCCCGCCGCCGACTGCGCGAGTTGCCCCGCCGGCCACTGCACGAGGAAATGCGCACCGAAGACCTCCGCATCGACGGTCCGGCCGGGCCGATTCCGGTTCGGGTGTACTGGCCCGACGACGACGCCGGCCCGGGCCCGTATCCGGTCGTCATGTTCTTCCACGGCGGCGGATTCGCCCTCGGCGACCTGGACACCCACGATGTCACCTGCCGTCAGCACGCCGCCGGCGCGCGCGCTGTCGTGGTGTCGGTCGACTACCGCTTGGCCCCCGAACACCCCTACCCCGCGGCCGTCGAGGATGTGTGGGCCGCCACCTGCTGGGTCGCCGAGCACGCCGATCAGTTCGGTGCGGACGGCTCCCGACTGGCGGTGGCCGGCGACTCCGCGGGCGGCACTCTGGCGGCTGTCGTCGCTCAGCGGGCCCGCGACCGCCTCCGAGCCGGCCCCGGCCCCGGGCCCAGCCCCGAAGTGGCCTTCCAGTTGCTCTGGTACCCGTCAACGATGTGGGATACCTCACTGCCGTCGTTCACCGAGAACGCCAACGCGCCGGTGCTTGATCATGCGGCCATCGCCGCGTTCGCAAACTGGTATTCCGGCCACCTGGATCCCTCCGAGCCGCCGGCCGACCTGGCACCGGGCCGGGCCACCGACCTGACCGGGCTGGCGCCGGCCTATGTCGCGGTGGCCGGGCACGACCCGCTGCGTGATGACGGTGCCCGCTACGCCGAACTCCTGGCCGCTGCCGGCGTCCCGGTGGAACTGCACAACGCACAGACCCTGGTCCACGGCTACCTGGGCTACGCGGGCGTGGTGCCGGCAGCCACCGAAGCCACTGATCGCGGCCTTGCGGCGCTGCGAATGGCGCTGGAGCAGTAACGTTTGCCGTCGCCGGAACGACAAGCCACAATGAAAGCTAACGTCCCAACATGGAGGAACCAAGGCTCATGACATCCGGTCAGACTCGGCGCTTTTCCCGCGCCTGCATCGGCAGCATCGTCGGCGGTATCGCACTGGCCGGCTTGGCGGCGCCCATCGCGTCGGCGGAGACGGACTGCAGCCCCGCCGGCGTGGACAGCACTGTCGCATCGGTCACGCAGCAGGCCAAGGCCTATATGAGCGCACATCCGCCGGTCAGCAGGGTGCTGATGACCGCCGCCGGCCAGTCGCAGACTCAGGCCGCGCAGACCATCAACGCCTACGCCAGCAGCAATCCCCAGGAGTACGGCGAGTTCAAGGCCATCCTGACCCCGCTGAGCACTCTGCAGAACCAGTGCGGCGTGTCGGTGATCCCCGCTGAGTACCAGTGGGCCTTCAACCAGTTCATCGGCTAAATCGAACGAACAAAAAAGCGGCTCACGTCCCCTCGGACGTGAGCCGCTTTTTCGTGCTGTGTGTCAGACCGAAGCCTTGAGGTCGTCGACCTTGTTGAGGCGCTCCCAGGGCAGGTCCAGTTCGGGACGGCCGAAGTGCCCGTAGGCCGCGGTCGGGGCATACTTCGTGTGCAACAGGTCGAGGTCTCGAACGATCGCCCCGGGTCGCAGGTCGAACACCCCGCTGACGGCCTTCTCGATGCGATGCGGGTCGACCGTCTCGGTTCCGAAGGTTTCGACGAACAGACCGACCGGGGCGGCCTTGCCGATGGCATAGGCCACCTGTACTTCGACCCGCTCGGCCAGACCGGCGGCGACGACGTTCTTGGCCACCCAGCGCATGGCGTAGGCCGCCGAGCGATCCACCTTGGACGGATCCTTGCCGGAGAAGGCGCCGCCGCCGTGCCGGGCCCAGCCGCCGTAGGTGTCCACGATGATCTTTCGGCCGGTCAGACCGGCGTCGCCCATCGGTCCGCCGACGACGAACTTGCCGGTCGGATTGACCAGCAGTCGGAAGTCGGAGGTATCCAGGCTTTCGTGGGCCAGATCCTTGAGCACGGCGTCGACGACGTTCTTGCGGATGTCGGGAGCCAGTTCGTTGACCAGGTCGATACCGTCGGCGTGCTGGGTGGACAGCACCACGGTGTCCAGGCGGATCGGTGTGGTGCCCTCGTATTGGATGGTGACCTGGGTCTTGCCGTCCGGGCGCAGGTAACCCAGCGTGCCATCCTTGCGGACTTCGGTGAGCCGACGGGCCAACCGGTGGGCCAGCGCGATCGGCAGCGGCATGAGTTCGGGAGTGTCGCGGATGGCGTAGCCGAACATCAGGCCCTGATCGCCGGCGCCCTGCGCGTCCAGTGGGTCCTTCTCGTTCTCGACCCGTGCCTCATAGGCCTCGTCGACGCCCATGGCGATATCCGGGGACTGCCGGCCGATGCCGATGTTCACTCCGCAGGAGGCGCCGTCGAAACCCTTCTCCGAGGAGTCGTAGCCGATCTCCAGGATGCGCTGACGCACGGTGTCGGTGATATCGGCGAAGGCTTCCTTGGCCGTGGTCGTCACCTCCCCGACGACATGCACCTGGCCGGTGGTGACCAGGGTCTCCACCGCGACGCGTGAAGTCGGGTCCGCCGCCAGAAGCGAATCCAGCACCGAGTCGCTGACGGCGTCGCAGATCTTGTCCGGATGCCCCTCGGTCACCGACTCGCTGGTGAACAGCCGCCCGTTATCGCTCACGGTCAATATCCCCTATCGATACTTCTCAGTACTTCGTTTTCTCTGGCTCCGGTCGGAGCCGGCGGTCAGTCCCCGCTACCGCGCAGGAACGCCGCGATCGCGTCCACAATACGGCTCGCCATCAGAGTCTTCGAACCGTGCTCCAGAGCCACCTCGGCCCCGTCGGAGCCCAGCAGCCAGCCGTCGTTGCTGTCCACCTCGAAAGCACGGCCGTCGCCGACGGCGTTGACGACCAGCAGGTCGCAGGCTTTCCGGCGCAGCTTGGCGCGGGCGTGGAACAGCACGTCGCCGTTGGCATCGCCGGTCTCGGCGGCGAACCCGACGATCGCGCGCATATTCGGCAGGTCGCCGTCGGCGCGTTGGCGCACCGCGGAGGCCAGGATGTCCTCGGTCCGCACCAATTCGACGGTGGGGCCCGCGGCGGATCCTTCGCTGCCGACGGCGGTCTTCTTGATCTTGCTGGTGGCGGTGTGAACGGGCCGGAAATCCGCCACCGCTGCCGCCATCACCAGGACATGGGCCT
Organism: Mycobacterium sp.; assembly: GCA_036782595.1. Classification (GTDB taxonomy): domain Bacteria; phylum Actinomycetota; class Actinomycetes; order Mycobacteriales; family Mycobacteriaceae; genus Mycobacterium. The sequence goes on from DAIPYT010000015.1 coordinate 6,795, forward strand.
CCGGCGCATGCTTGGTGACGGCCTCATGTAGCTGCGCGGCTGAGGTCGCGCTCAGCACGTGGACACCGGCCGGGTCGGCCAGTCCGGCGGTGTTTCCGGCAATGAGAGTGACCTCGGCGCCGCGCTGAGCGGCGACGCGGGCCACCGCGAAGCCCTGTTTGCCGGAGCTACGGTTGCCGATGAACCGGACCGGATCCAACGCCTCCCGGGTTCCGCCGGCGGTGATCAGGAATTTCAGCCCGTGCAGGTCGTAGGGCATGGCATCGCCCCGGGCCAGCAGCAGTTCGGCGAAGGTCGTGATCTCCTCGGGCTCGGGCAGCCGTCCGGGCCCGGTGTCGGCACCGGTGAGCCGACCCGCCCCGGGCTCGAGCACCACCGCACCGCGGCGGCGCAGGGTGGCGACGTTCTCGACGGTGGCCGGGTGCAGCCACATCTCGGTGTGCATGGCCGGTGCGAAGAGCACCGGGCACCGGGCAGTCAGCAGGGTGGCGGTCAGTAGGTCGTCAGCGCGGCCGACGGCGGCGCGAGCGAGCAGATCGGCGGTGGCGGGCGCCACCACGACAAGGTCGGCTTCCTGTCCGAGCCGCACATGGGGCACCTCGGGCACATCGTCGAAGACGCCGGTGCGGACCGGGTGTCCGGAGAGCGCCTCGAAGGTCGCCGCGCCGACGAAACGCAACGCGGCCTCGGTCGGAACGACCCGGACGTCATGGCCGGCCTCACTGAGCTGACGTACCACCGAGCAGGCCTTGTAGGCCGCGATACCGCCGGCGACGCCGACAATGATCCGCTTCGGGCTCATGGCAGAGCCGCCCTCGCGCGGCTACTCGCCCTCAGTGTGTTCGAGGAGGTCGGCGTGGATCTCCCGCAGTGCGATCGACAGCGGCTTCTCCTGGAGACCGGGCTCGACCAGCGGCCCGACGTACTCCAGGATGCCCTCGCCGAGCTGGTTGTAGTAGTCATTGATCTGGCGGGCCCGTTTGGCCGCGTAGATCACCAGGGCGTACTTGCTGGACACGCGGTCGAGCAGTTCGTCGATGGGCGGGTTGGTGATGCCCAGCGGGGTGTCGTAGGCGGTGGCCGCACCGGGGGCGGGATCGTAGTGATCCGCAGTGATCGTCACGTAGAACTTCTCCTGGCAGTGATGTCGATTCGGTGGGCCGTTTGCGTGGTCGGACTCTCCCCGACCGCTCGCGCCGGTTAAGACGCGTTTCCCACCAGCAAGGATACCAATTCCAAGCACGCCGACTCCAATTGGCTGTTCACGACCACGACGTCGAACTCGTCCTGGGCCGCCAATTCGGCCTCCGCGGTGGCCAGTCGACGGGCCATCACGTCTTCGGTTTCAGTGCCACGGCCGACCAGTCGCTCCCTCAGCGCTTCCCAGTTCGGCGGGGCGAGAAAGACGCTGACCACCTCCGGCAGGGCTTTCTTGACCGCTCTGGCGCCGGCGAGGTCGACCTCGATGAGGACCGGTAGGCCGGCATCGGCGGCCTCCAGCACCGGGGAGGCCGGGGTCCCCGACCGGTGCAGACCTCCGTGGATCTCAGCCCACTCCAGCAGCTGACCGGAGTCGATGAGATGTTGGAACTGCTCAGCGGTGACGAAGTGATAGTCCTGGCCCTCGACCTCGCCTGGACGAGGCGCACGGGTCGTCGCCGAAACGCTGAAATGCAACTCCGGGACCTGCTCACGCAGGCGACGGACGACAGTGGACTTGCCGACGGCCGAAGGGCCGGACAGCACGAGCACGCGTCCACGCGTTGCTCGGGGTCTGGGCTCAGAGAAGAACTCAGCGCCCAGGCTGTCCGGCCCTTCGCCGGCGTTCACCGATCGAATCTCAGGAGAACTTCTCCAGCAGCGCCTTGCGCTGCCGGTCGCCCAGACCGCGCAGGCGGCGGGTGGGGGCGATCTCCAGCTCGGTCATGATCTCCTGCGCCTTGACCTTGCCAACCTTGGGCAGGGCTTCCAGCAGCGCGGAAACCTTCATCTTGCCGAGGACCTCGTCGGTCTCGGCATCCTTCAGCACCTGCTGGAGGTTGGTGCCACCGCGCTTGAGCCGATCTTTCAGCTCAGCACGTATCCGACGCGCGGCGGCAGCCTTCTCCAAGGCGGCAGCGCGCTGCTCGTCGGTCAACTGGGGAAGGGCCACGGGTTCCTCCGTCTCATAACCATCATTAACTTGCCTCGGCCGGGTACTTCAGCCAGCGACGACGACCGTACCCACGCCTTCAGACGAAATCTAACCCGCCCCCCTGCCCGCGGGCGAAAACGCGCAGCACCGAGCCGCGGAAATACCCTGCCGAAGGCCCGATCTGCGACCCCCGATCCATCGCTGGGGCACCGGCCTGACCAGCCTTTACGTAACGGGAAAAACGCCCTCTACCTGGGCTTTTGGGGAGCAGAACCGATCTCCGGACGGCTGGCCGGGCTGGCCCGGCCCAGTGCGCTGGGATCAAATTCACCCGGATTCGGCCTGCCACGGCGTGTCGCGCGTGTCGCCGGCGAGTGTCAGGCCAGATGAGCGACGGCGTCACGCAGTCGGTCGGCGGCCTCCCGCAGCGCCTCCGGACGCGGGCCGGCCCGCAGAATCTCCCGGGAAACCGCCGGAAGCAGCTGTCCGGGCCGGGCACCTCCCAACCCGGCCAGCGTCTCCGGACGGCCGCCCTGGGCCCCGACACCGGGTACCAGAACCGGACCACCCAGGGCGCTCAGGTCGGGCACGTCGGCAGGGTCGAGGGTGGCGCCGACAACAACGCCCACCGACCCGGGATCGGGCTTCGCGGCGCGGTTCACCGCCGCCGCCTGGTCGACGATCGACTGCGCCACCGTGGTGCGCGCGTCGGGTCCCCCGAGGACAGCACGCTGAACGCCGGCTCCCTCCGGATTCGACGTCGCGGCCAGCACGAACACACCCCGTCCGTGGGCGGCCGCGACCTCCAGCAGCGGTGTCAGGGACCCGAAACCGAGGTAGGGCGACGCGGTGACGGCGTCGGCGGCCAGCGGACCCCGGCCCGCCCAGGCCTGCGCGTAGGCGGCCATCGTCGATCCGATGTCGCCGCGTTTGGCGTCGGCAAGCACCAACACGCCCGCGGACTGCAGTGCCGCGGTGGTGCGTTCGAGTACCGCAAAGCCAGCCGAGCCGTAGGCCTCGAAGAAGGCGACCTGGGGTTTGACGATTGCGAAGCCGGCGAAGGCTTCAACGCAGATCTCACAGAACCGGGACAAGCCGTCAGGTGTGGGCTCCAAGCCCCAGTCGGCCATCAGCCCGGGATGCGGATCGATCCCGACGCACAGCGGTCCCCGGGCCGCGATGGCCGCGACGAGACGCGCGCCGAACCCTGCGCTTACGACACCGGAGCTCATGCGCCACCGAGTGCGGCATGCAGTTCCTGCAGCGAACGCACCCCGATATCGCCGCGGATAGCCGCCTCGATGCCCTGCACCGCTGCCGCCGCCCCCTGCACCGTGGTGATGCAGGGGATGTTCATCGCCACCGCTGCCGAGCGGATCTCGTAGCCGTCGATCCGGGGTCCGGAATTGCCGTAAGGGGTGTTGATGACCATGGCGACCCGGCCGGCGTCGATGGCGTCGATCGCGGTCATCTCCGGCCGTCCTTCGCCCGGGGCCTCGAAATGTTTGCGAACCAGATCGCACGGAATTCCGTTGCGGCGCAGCATTTCTGCGGTGCCCTCGGTGGCCAGGATCCGGAAACCGAGGTCAGCGAGTCGCTTGACCGGGAATACCAGGGAGCGCTTGTCCCGGTTGGCCACCGAGACGAACACCGTTCCCTGCAGCGGCAGCGACCCGTACGCGGCGGTCTGGCTTTTGGCGAAGGCGCTGCCGAAATCGTGATCGATTCCCATCACCTCGCCGGTCGACTTCATCTCCGGGCCCAGCAGCGAGTCGACGCCGGATCCGTCCCGCTTGCGGAACCGGCGGAACGGCAGCACCGCTTCCTTGACGGCGATGGGCGCGTTCGGGCCGGGGTTGGTGCCGTCACCATGGGCGGCGAGCAGCCCCTCGGCGCGGAGCTGGGAGATGCTGGCCCCCAGCATTACTCGGGCGCAGGCTTTCGCCAGCGGAACCGCGGTGGCCTTGGAGACGAACGGCACCGTCCTGCTGGCCCGTGGGTTGGCCTCCAGCACAAAAAGCACGTCGTCTTTGAGCGCATACTGGACGTTGAGCAGACCGACCACGCCGACACCGTGCGCGATGGCCTCGGTGGCTTGGCGGACCTTCTCGATATCGCTGCGGCCCAGGGTGACTGGCGGCAGCGCACACGCCGAGTCACCGGAGTGGATGCCGGCTTCCTCGATGTGCTCCATCACACCGCCGATGTAGACCTCTTTGCCGTCGCATAGGGCGTCGACGTCGATCTCGATGGCGTCCTCGAGGAATCGGTCGACCAGAACCGGGTGCTCGGGAGACAGCTGGGTGGCGCGAGTGATGTAGCCGTGCAGCGTCTTTTCGTCGTACACGATCTCCATGCCGCGGCCGCCCAGCACGTAGGAGGGGCGAACCAGCACCGGATACCCGATGGTGGAGGCGATCTCCCGGGCCTGATCGAAGGTGGTGGCGGTGCCGAATTTGGGTGCCGGCAATCCCGCGTTGATCAGCACCTGACCGAACCGTCCACGGTCCTCGGCCAGGTCGATGGCCTCCGGGCGGGTGCCCACGATCGGCACACCGGCCTTCTCCAGGCGATGGGCCAGGCCGAGCGGGGTCTGCCCGCCCAGTTGCACGATCACCCCCACCACACCGGGACCGCCTTCGCCGGAAGCGGATTCGGAGTGGTAGACCTCCAGGACGTCCTCGAAGGTCAGCGGCTCGAAGTACAGCCGGTCGGCGGTGTCGTAGTCGGTGGAGACCGTCTCGGGGTTGCAGTTGATCATCACCGTCTCGAAACCGGCCTCCGACAACGTGGTTGCCGCATGCACGCAGCTGTAGTCGAACTCGATGCCCTGCCCGATCCGGTTCGGTCCGGAACCCAGGATGAGGACCTTGGGCTTCTCGGTCTGCGGTGCGACCTCGGATTCGGCAGACGGGTCCAATTCGTAGCTGGAGTAGTGGTAGGGGGTTTTGGCCTCGAACTCCGCCGCGCAGGTGTCGACGGTCTTGAACACCGGACGGATACCCAGCCGCTGACGCAGCGAACGCACCCCGTCCTCGCCGGCCAGTTCCGGTCGCAGGGCGGCGAGTTGCCGATCGGACAGTCCGTTGTGCTTGGCGCGCCGGAGCAGTCCCTCGTCGAGGACCGGAGCATCCACCAGTTCGGCCCGCAAAGCCACCAGAGCGTTGATCTGCTCGACGAACCACGGGTCGACACCGGAGGCCTCGGCCACCTGCTCCACGCCGGCGCCCAGCCTCAACGCCAACTCGATGTCATAGAGCCGACCTTCGGTGGGGGTGCGCAACCGGGTCAGGATCTCGTCGATCCAGCCGTCGTCGTCGGGGGCGGTCCAGAACCCGGCTTTGGTGGTCTCCAACGATCGCATCACCTTGCCGAGCGCTTCAGTGAAGTTGCGGCCCAACGACATCGCCTCACCAACCGACTTCATCGTGGTCGTGAGCGTGGGATCGGCGCCGGGGAACTTCTCGAACGCAAATCGCGGCGCCTTGACCACGACGTAGTCCAGCGTCGGCTCGAAGCAGGCCGGGGTTTGTTTGGTGATGTCGTTGAGGATCTCGTCGAGGGTGTAGCCGATGGCCAGCTTCGCGGCGATCTTGGCGATCGGGAACCCGGTGGCCTTGGAGGCCAGCGCACTGGACCGCGAGACCCGCGGGTTCATCTCGATGACGATCAGGCGACCGTCTTTGGGATCGATCGCGAACTGGATGTTGCAACCGCCGGTGTCCACGCCTACCTCACGCAGGATCGCGATCCCGAGATCCCGCATCACCTGGTACTCACGGTCGGTGAGCGTCATGGCCGGGGCGACCGTCACCGAGTCGCCGGTGTGCACACCCATCGGGTCGATGTTCTCGATCGAGCAGACCACCACGACGTTGTCGTTGCCGTCGCGCATCAGCTCGAGTTCGTATTCCTTCCAGCCGTATATCGATTCCTCGACGAGCACATTGGCCGACGGTGATGCCGCCAGGCCGTCGCCGGCCATCCGCTCGACGTCCTCGAGGCTCTTGGCCATCCCCGAGCCGAGGCCGCCCATGGTGAAGGAGGGCCGCACGACCACCGGCAGGCCCAGTTCGGCGACGGTTTCCCGGACCTCCTCCATGGTGAAACAGACCGCCGACTTCGCCGACTCGCCGCCCACCTTGGCCACGATGTCCTTGAACTTCTGCCGGTCCTCGCCACGCTGAATGGCCTCGAAGTCGGCCCCGATGAGCTCCACGCCCCATCGGTCCAGCGCGCCGTTTTCATACAGTGCGACAGCGGTATTCAGGGCAGTCTGGCCGCCGAGGGTGGCCAGCAGGGCGTCGATCGGGATGCCGCGCTCCGCCTGCTGGGCGAGCACCTTCTCGACGAACTCCGCGGTGATCGGCTCGACGTAGGTGTAGTCGGCATACTCCGGGTCGGTCATGATGGTGGCCGGGTTGGAGTTCACCAGGCTCACGGTCAGACCCTCGGAACGCAGGACTCGGCAGGCCTGGGTGCCGGAGTAGTCGAACTCGCAGGCCTGGCCGATCACGATGGGCCCGGATCCGATGACCAGGACGTGCTTGAGGTCGGTGCGGCGTGGCATCAGCGACTCCCGCCTTCCATGAGTTCGACGAATTGGTCGAAGAGGTAATTGGCGTCATGCGGGCCGGCGGCCGCCTCCGGGTGGTACTGCACCGAGAAGGCGCGGCCATCGACCAGTCGGACGCCCTCCACCACACCGTCGTTGGCACAGGTGTGGCTGACAACGGCAGGACCGAAGTCGGTGTCGAACCGCTCCCCCGCCTCACCCTCGAGTGCGAAACCATGGTTCTGGGCGGTGACGGCGACCCGCCCGGTGGCGTGGTCGATCACCGGCACGTTGATACCGCGGTGGCCGAAAACCATCTTGTAGGTGCTCCGTCCCAGCGCCCGGCCGAGGATCTGGTTGCCGAAGCAGATGCCGAACAAGGGAATTCCGGCGCCGAGGATTTCGCGGGTGACACCGACGACCCGGTCGGCGGTGGCGGGGTCACCCGGTCCGTTGGACAGGAACACCCCGTCCGGTGAGAGGTCGGCGATCTGGTCGAAGGTGGCTGACGAGGGCAGCACGTGCGTGCGGATGCCGCGCTGGGCGAAGTTCCGCGGGGTGTTGGTCTTGATGCCCAGGTCCAGTGCGGCGACGGTGAAGCGTTGCGGTCCTTGGGCTTCCACGATGTAGCCCTGATCGGTACTCACCTCGCCGCACAGGTCGGCCCCCAGCATGGTGGGCTGGTCGCACACCCTGCGTAGCAGTTCTTCGCGGTCAGCCAGGGCGGGCCCGGAGAAGACTCCCGCCCGCATAGAGCCCTTTGTACGAAGGTGACGGACGATCGCCCGGGTGTCGACCCCCGCGATTCCGACCACGCCCTGGCGAATCAGTTCGTCGTCGAGGGTTCCGGTGGCCCGCCAGTTCGACGCCCGCGGGGAGGGGTCGCGAACGACGTAGCCGGCCACCCAGATCTTGTCCCCCCGGCTCTCGGCGTCCTCGTGGTTCCAGCCGGTGTTGCCGATCTGCGGCGCGGTGGCGATGACGATCTGGCGGTGGTAGCTGGGGTCGGTGAGGGTCTCCTGGTAACCCGACATCCCGGTGGAGAACACCGCCTCGCCGAGTGTCTGGCCGCCGGCACCGAAGGGGGTGCCGGTGTAGACGCGTCCGTCCTCGAGAACGAGGAAGGCCTGCTGCTGGGTCACGCCCTGCTGCTGGGTCACGCTAGGTCTCCTTCACTTTTACCGGGGTCTCCTTCACTTTGACCGGGCGACGAAGTCCATCCGGGGTAGCGGGCGCGGTCGTCGCCGCGGAACCCGGTGTCGATCTCGGTTCCCGTCGGCAGCGTCCACCGAATCACCAGGATTCCGCCGCCTGGGTCACTGCGCGTCCCGGGCAGCACCTTGCCGGCCATTGCGCGCTCGGTCCGGAGGCCGGTGATCGCCGCCTCCGGAATCCAGATCGGGCCGGTTCCGGACCGTTCCACCAGGATGCCCTCGGGGTAGCGGGTCAGCACCGCTTTACATCGGTACCCCAGGTCGCCGACGTTGACCCGTTCCAGCCAACTCGGCGCTGATCCAGCGAGGGTGCAGCCGAGGTAGAGGCCGCGGGTGGGGGCGATGATGGCCGGCCCGACGGCATCCGGCATCTCCGGCAGGGTGCCGATGAGTTCGACCTGACGCTCGGCCCGTCGTTTCCAGCCGCGCAGCATCCGCCGGATCACCACGCCGATCAACACCACGACGACGAGCCCGAAGACAACGGTGCCGATGGCGGTGGGGGTATTCACGCGGGATTGGCCCTGCCGTCCCGCGCCGTGATCCGTCCCCGCAGCAGTGTGGCGGTGACCGTGGCCGGCAGCGTCATGGCCTGGTACGGGGTGTTCGCCGAACGGCTGGCCAGCGCCGCGCCGTCCACCGTCCAGGTGGCGTCCGGGTCGACGACCGCCAGGTTGGCCGGTTCGCCGACTTCCAGCGGACAGCCCTGGTCTTCCAGTCGTGCGATGCGGGCGGGGTTTTCACTCATCACCTTGGCCACTCCGCGCCAGTCCAACAGCCCGGTGGTCACCATGGTCGCCACGACCACCGACAACGCGGTCTGGAGACCGAGCATGCCGGGCCGGGCGACGGAGAATTCGCAGCACTTCTCCTGTTCGGCGTGCGGAGCGTGATCGGTGGCCACGCAGTCGATGACCCCGTCTGCCAGGGCCTGTCGCAACGCCTCGGTATCGGAGGCCTCCCGCAGTGGTGGGTTGACCCGGTTGACGCCGTCGTAGCTGGAAAGTCGGCTGTCGTCGAGCATCAGGTGGTGTGGGGTGACCTCGGCGGTGATCGAGATCCCTTGTTGTTTCGCCCATTTGAGTATTTCCACGGTCCCGGCGGTGGAGGCGTGGCAGATGTGGACCCGGGCACCCGCATCGCGGGCCAGCAGGGCGTCGCGGGCCACGATGGACTCCTCGGCCGCCCGCGGCCAGCCGGCCAGTCCCAATCGGGCGGCATTGGGCCCCTCATGGGCGACCGCACCTGCGGTCAGCCGGGGTTCCTCGGCGTGCTGGGCGATCAGCACTCCCAGCCCTGCGGCGTATTCCAGGGCGCGGCGCATGACCAGCGGGTCGTGCACGCAGACACCGTCATCGGAGAACATCCGAACCTGACCGACACCGTCGGCCATCAGACCCATCTCGGTCAGTTGCTTCCCGTCGAGTCCGTGGGTCACCGCACCGACGGGATGCACGTCGACCAGCCCGACCTGTTGGCCGCGCCGCCAGACATGGTCGGTGACCACCGGGCTGTCGGCGACCGGATCGGTGTTCGCCATCGCGAACACGGCGGTGAAACCGCCCAGCGCGGCTGCGGCCGAACCGGTTTCGATGTCCTCGGCGTACTCGCGGCCCGGCTCGCGCAGGTGGGTGTGCAGATCCACCAGGCCGGGCAGCAGCACCTGGCCGGCCGCCTCGATGATCTCGGCGCCTTCAGGGGACTTCAGTCCGGCCCCGATCTCGGCGATCTGCCCGTCGGCGACCAGGACGTCGACGGGGTCGCCCTCGCCGTAGAGCCGAACTCCCCTGATCAGAACCGGTACGCCGGAACCGCCACTCACACGCTCACCGCCTCATCCGTTCCGACCAGCAGATGGAAGAGCACCGCCATCCGGACGTGTACGCCATTGGAAACCTGTTGCAGCACAGCCGATTGCGACGAGTCGGGTACCGCGAAGGAGATCTCCATGCCCCGCAGCATCGGGCCAGGATGCAGCACCACCGCATGCTCGGGGAGCAGCGCCTGCCGACGGTCGGACAATCCGTAACGGACCGAATACTCCCGCTCCGACGGGAAGAAACCGCCATTCATCCGTTCCGCCTGCACCCGCAGCATCATCACGGCATCGGCGGCGGGCAGTTCGGCGTCGAGGTCATGCGATACCGACGCACCGCCCCAGTCGGCCACGCCGACCGGCAGCAGGGTCGGGGGCGCCACCAGGACCACCTCGGCGCCCAGGGTGTTCAGCAGCAGGACGTTGGATCGGGCCACCCGGCTGTGCAGGACGTCGCCGACGATGACCACCCGGCGTCCCTCGATTCCGCCGAGCCGCTGCCGGATGGTCAATGCGTCCAGCAGCGCCTGGGTGGGGTGCTCGTGGGTGCCGTCCCCGGCGTTGACTACCGAGGGACCCGAACCATCAGGCTCCAGAGTCCACTCCGCCAGCTGTTGGGCCGCACCGGATGCCGGATGCCGGATGATCAACATGTCGGCCCCGGCGGCCCGCAGGGTCAGCGCGGTGTCGCGCAGCGACTCGCCCTTGGCCACCGAGGACCCGGAGGCGCTGACATTGATCACGTCGGCGCTCATCCACTTGCCGGCCACCTCGAAGGAAACCCGGGTTCGGGTCGAGTTCTCGTAGAACATCGTGATGATGGTGCGGCCGCGCAGCGTGGGCAGCTTCTTGACGTCGCGGCCCAGCAGCGCCTGGCGGAACCTGTCGGCGTTGTCGAGGATCGCGGTGGCCTCCTCGCGGGACAGATCCGCGGCGGACAGCAGATGCCTCATCGCGCGGGACCTCCGTCGGGTGCGATCCAGATGCCTTCGAGGTCGTCGTCCTCGGCGAGCCTGACCTTGACATTCTCGCTACGCGAAGTGGGCACGTTCTTGCCGACGTAGTCCGCCCGCACCGGCAGCTCGCGATGACCGCGGTCGACGAGTACCGCCAGCTGGACCGCTTTCGGCCGCCCGATATCGCGGAGCGCGTCCAGCGCCGAGCGCACCGAGCGTCCGGTGTAGAGGACGTCGTCGACGAGGATCACCAGCGCGCCGTCGATACCGCCGGCCGGAATCGAGGTTTCCTCCAGCGCGCGGGGTGGCTTGAAGTCCAGGTCGTCGCGGTAGAGCGTGATGTCGAGACCGCCCCGCGCGACGGCGACGCCGGAGAATTCCTTGATCTTCTCGGCCAACCGATTGGCCAGGGTGACCCCGCGAGTCGGGATGCCGAGCAGAACGACGCGCGGCGCGTCAGCGCCGTCCAGGGCGGTTTTCTCGATGATTTGGTGAGCGATCCGAGAAACGGTTCTACCGACGTCCGCCTCGGACATGAGCTCCCGGTCGGTGGTAGCCACCGGTGAGACCTCCTTCTCCGCCTCTCCGGACGGATCGTTAAAGGATGTCGATCGCTCCGCACATTAGCACCTCTCCGCGGCGGGCCGGAGGGCATGCCCGGCTTGCGTAGACTCGCGCCGGTGAGCATCACCGACAACACGTCCTCCATCGCCGAAGCCGTGGATGCCGGATTGCTCTCCGGAGCCGTGACGTGCGTGTGGCATCGCGGAGAAGTCGTGCAGGCCAACGAAATCGGCTACCGCGACATCGAGGCCGGGCTGCCCATGCAGCGCGACACGATTTTCCGGATCGCGTCCATGACCAAACCGGTGACGGTGGCGGCGGCCTTGGCGCTCGCCGAGGAGGGCAAGCTGGCCCTGACCGACCCGATCACCCGGTGGCTGCCGGAGATGGCCGATATGCGGGTGCTGGTCGATCCGGCCGGACCGTTGGACCAGACGGTGCCGGCGATTCGGCCGATCACCATCGACGATCTGATGACCCACCGCAGCGGGCTGGCGTACTCCTTCTCGGTGCTGGGCCCGATCGGGCGGGCCTACGCGCAGGTGTCGCTGCGGCAGGACCAGGACGACTGGCTGGCCGATATCGCGGGGCTACCACTGGTCCACCAGCCCGGCGATCGGCTCACCTACAGCCAGGCCACCGAGGTGCTGGGCATCCTGCTGTCGCGGGTCGAGTGCAAATCCCTGCAGGACGTCCTGACCGAGCGGGTGCTGCAGCCGTTGGGGATGTCCGACACCGGCTTTTACGTCTCCCCCGACAAACGGGTGCGGGCGGCGACGATGTACCGGCTCGACGCCGGCGGGCTGCAGCACGACGCGATGGGCCCGATTCCGGTCAAGGAGCCCAGGTTCTGCCAGGGCGGCGCCGGCCTGGTGTCGACCGCTGATGACTATCTGCGTTTCGCCCGGATGCTGCTGGGTGGCGGCTCGGTCGACGGCGTTCGCGTGCTGTCCGAAAACTCGGTGCGGCTCATGCGGACCGACCAACTCACCGAGGACCAGAAGCGCCACCCCTTCCTCGGCATGCCGTTCTGGATAGGCCGTGGGTTCGGACTGAACCTCTCGGTGGTCACCGATCCGTCGAAATCGGCCCAGCTCTTCGGTCCGGGCGGACGGGGAACGTTCAGCTGGCCAGGCGCCTACGGGACGTGGTGGCAGGCCGACCCGGAGAACGATCTGATCATGATCTACCTGATCCAGAACTACCCGGATCTGACATCGGCGGCCGCGGCTGTGGCCGGCAATACCGCGCTGGCGCGACTGCAGTCGGTGCAACCGAGATTCGTGCGCCGCACCTATCGGGCACTGGGGTTGTAGGGCACTGGGGTTGTAGGGCACTGGGGTTGTAGG
>DAIPYT010000015.1:19482-20917 GCA_036782595.1 Mycobacterium sp.
GGGCACTGGGGTTGTAGGGCACTGGGGTTGTAGGGCACTGGGGTTGTAGGCGGTCGGGTCAGGGCCGGACCGCGGTCAGACACCACGAGGCGGCGGGCACCTCGATGCCGGCGGGCCCCCGATGGTGTTCCAACGCATCGACGACGGCGCCGACGACCTCGCGGCGGCGACCGTCGTCGGCACCTAAAAAGACCGCACCCAGCGGTCCGGCGCTGAGCACCCGTTCGGCCGCGGCGGCACCGTCGCCCTCGAACACGAAGGGCGCCTCCACCGATTCCAGATAGATATCGTCGAATCCGGCCCGACGCAGCAGTGCCGAGGTGGCATCCGGATCGGCCAGCGAGAACGGTCCCGGGGCGCCGGGTTCGGGAAGCGGCGGCCGTTCCATACCGAGCACCTGCATCGCCGTGGCCGTCGTCAGCATCATCCACGGGTTGCTGGTCAGGTGTTGCCACACCGATGCGGACAGCCGGCCACCAGGGCGAAGCGTCCGAAAGATGTTGGCGAAGGCGATGTTCGGGTCCGGGAAGAACATCAGCCCGAACCTTGAGTGCGCGGCATCGAACGGTTCTGTCCCGCCGGGACCGGCCACCAGGTCGGCGGTGGCCACGTCGGCCGCCACGGCTACGCCGTTGACACCAGCCGTCGACAGCCGTCGCTGCGCGGCCGCCGCCATCTCCGGGACGATGTCGACCGCGGCGACCCAACCCTGCGGACCCACCTCGTCACCCAGTGCGACCGCCGATAGACCCGGGCCGCACCCGAGGTCGATCACCCGCTCACCGGGGCCGGCGCTCAGCGCGTGCCGCGCCGCGGTTCCGTGCCGGCCCATCGAGGCGTCCAGCGCTTCGGCCTGGTGATCCCAGACGTCAGCGAGAGTGGAGAAATGCTCCTCGGCATCCATGAGCGCGAGCCTATTCGGCGGCCTGGGGCCCCCGGACCGCGGCGGAGGCGGCACGGATATGCGGCGTCACCAACATCACCTGGCCGAGCACGCCGTTGACGAAGCCCGGCGACTCGTCGGTGGACAGTTCCTTGGCCAGTTGGACGGCCTCGTCGACCGCCACCGGTTCGGGCACGTCGTCGGCGTGCAGCAGTTCCCACACCGCGACCCGGAGGATCGCCCGGTCGACAGCGGGCAGCCGCTCCAACGTCCACCCCTGCAGGTGCGAGCTGATCAACTCGTCGATATGGGCGGAATCCTGGGTCACACCACGTGCGACGGTGACGGTGTAGGGGCTGAGCGCCGAGACGTCCTGATCGGATTCCGCCAAGGCGGTGCGCCCGTCGGCCACTTCCGCCGGCGACAGTCCCCTCGCTTCGGCCTCGAAGAGCAGATCGACAGCACGCTTGCGGGCCTGGTGCCGACCTACCTTGCGTTCAGCCACGGTTAGGCATTGACTCTGCCACCAATGCCTTAGGCATTGACTCTGCC
>DAIPYT010000015.1:21017-35086 GCA_036782595.1 Mycobacterium sp.
TTAGGCATTGACTCTGCCACCAATGCCTTAGGCATTGACTCTGCCGAGGTAACTGCCGTCCCGGGAATCCACCTTGAGCTTGTCCCCGACGTTGATGAACAGCGGAACCTGGATCTCTGCGCCGGTCTCCAGCGTTGCCGGCTTGGTGCCCGCATTGGAACGGTCGCCCTGCAGTCCCGGCTCGGTGTGAGCGACCTCGATTTCGACCGTCACGGGCAGTTCCAGGTACAGCGGAGCGCCCTCGTTGAAGGCGATCTGAACCGGCATGCCCTCCAGCAGGAAGCCGGCTGAGTCGCCCACCAGTGATTCCGGCAGCGGATGCTGCTCGTAGTCCTCGCTGTCCATGAAGACGAAGTCGCTGCCGTCGCGGTAGAGATAGGTGGCGTCGCGGCGGTCAACGGTGGCCGTCTCGACCTTGACACCGGCGTTGTAGGTCTTGTCCACCACCTTGCCGGACAGCACGTTCTTCAGCTTGGTCCGCACGAAAGCCGGGCCCTTGCCGGGCTTGACGTGCTGAAACTCAGTGATCTGCCATAGCTGGCCGTCGATGTTGAGCACAAGGCCATTCTTGAAATCGGCAGTGGTCGCCACGGGGGAAGTTCTCCTCGCGTTGGAGTTCGATGTTCTGCGGCAGCTTACCGGGCCGCACGCCGGTCAGATGACAGTCAGATCCTTGGGGAAGCGGGATAGCAGTTCCGGGCCCCGGGTACCGACCACCAGGGTGTCCTCGATGCGTACCCCGCCCCGATCGGGGAGGTACACACCGGGTTCCACCGTCACCACCGAATCTGCTTGCAGGACACCACGGGCCGCGGAGTTGATTCCCGGCGCTTCGTGGATCTGCAGGCCGACGCCGTGGCCCAGGCCGTGGCCGAAGTGCTCGGCGTAGCCGGCGTCGACGATCATCCGCCGCGCCGCGCCGTCCACCTCACACAGCGGGGCCCCCTGCACTGCTGCGTCCACACCGGCTTGCTGCGCGGCGGACACCAGCGCGTAGACCTCCTGCTGCCAGGGTGCCGCCGACCCCAGCACGAAGGTGCGGGTCATATCGGAGTGGTAGCCCGCGACGAGGGCGCCGAAGTCGATCTTCACGAAGTCGCCGTGGGCGAGCAGCGCGTCGGTGGGCCGATGGTGCGGGATTGCCGAGTTGGCGCCCGCGGCGACGATCGTCTCGAACGACGGGCCGTCGGCACCGTGGTCGATCATCAGCGCCTCGAGTTCGCGGGCCACCGCCTTCTCGGTACGACCCGGGCGCAGGCCGCCGCCCGCGATGAGCTCTGCCAATGCCGCGTCGGCGGCCTCGCAGGCCAGCCTGAGCAGCGCCACCTCGCCGGCGTCCTTGACCTCGCGCAGCGCTTCGACGGTGCCAGACGCGCGAACCAACTCGCCGGGATGGTCGTTCAATTCACCGCACAGTGCGTCATATCCGTCGACCGTGACGACATGACTTTCAAAGCCGATCCGCTGCGTGCCGGCCGTCGCGGCCCGATGAACGAGGTGGCGACCGCACGCCCGCTCGATCACCGTGTGCATATCGGGGGCTTGCCGCGCCGCCTGAGTCCGGTATCGGGAGTCGGTGGCCAGGACCGGCGGCGTGTCGTCGGCGAACACCAGCAGCGCAGCATTGGAGCCGGTGAAGCCGGTGAGATAGCGCACATTGACCAGGTCGCTGACCAGAAAGGCGTCAAGCTCCTCGGCCGCGAGACACGCCGCCAACCGGTCCCGACGTTGGCAATGTGTCACGGTGACCGACGGTACTCGCTAGGCTGATGCCCCATGACAACGTGGTTGCCCCGCGGACTGGCGTTCGCGATCGGGATGGTAGTGCTCAGGTTGGCCCAGGGCAGCCTCATCAACGCCTCCCCCACCAACGCCGGGACCATCAGCTTCGCCCTGTGCGCGTTATTGGGCCTGGCCGCGTTCGCCTGGGGTCTGATCGACGGGCTCGCTGACGCCCGGGCCAACGAGGACCCGGACCGTCGCCGTGACCTGTCCATGCGCTGGATGCTCGCCGGGCTGGTCGCCGGGGTGGTCAGCGGGCTGGCGACCTGGATCATCTCGCTCTTCTACCACGGCGTGTACGTCGACAGCCTCGGCCCGGAGCTCATCGTGTTCCCGGCCTTCACCGCCCTGCTCGTGTTCATTCCGGCGACGTTCGGGACCTCCCTGGGCCGCTGGCTGGTCGACCGCCGGCGCCCGCCGAAGCCCCGCCAGCGGATGCCCGGCACTCCCCGCGACGACGTTTTCGCTGCCGCCCTCGCCGAGGACCCGGCCGCGCGATACGCCTCCAACGAACGCCGGGAGGAAAACTGGCGGCAGGAGTACCGGGAAGCCAACCGGGAACGGCACGAGGAAATCGAGCGGCACATTCACGACCGCGACCGCGACGAGGACTAGCGGCTCAGCCGTTGGCGGCCAGGTAGCGCAGCGCCAGCAGGTAGCCCTGCACGCCCAACCCCACGATCACCCCGGTGGCCACCCCACTCAGGTAGGAATGGTGCCGGAAGTCCTCGCGCCTATGGACATTGGAGATGTGCACCTCGATCAGCGGTGCGCGCAACTCCACGCAGGCATCCCGCAGCGCGATCGAGGTGTGGGTCAGCCCGCCCGCGTTGAGGATCACCGGATCGCCGGCATCAGCCGCGGCGTGCACCCAGGCGATCAGCTGAGCCTCGCTGTCGGTTTGCCGCACCACAGCCGACAGTCCGAGTTCGGCGGCCTCGGCTTCGATTATCGCCACCAGGTCTTCGTGCGTGGTGTGGCCGTACACCTCCGGCTCGCGCTGACCGAGCCGGCCCAGGTTGGGGCCGTTGAGGACAAGTACCGTCGTCACTGGCTGGATACCTCCGCGTAGGCGGCCGCCAGCAGGGCCGGGTCCGGCCCCTCCAGGCGGCCGGGTTTGGCCACGCCGTCGAGAACAACGAATCGCAAAGTGCCGGAACGGGTTTTCTTGTCCCCGGCCATGTATTTGAGCAAGTCGGGAAGAGCGTCGGCGTCATAGGACACCGGCAGTCCCAACGCGGTCAGCACATCGCGATGCCGTTGCACCGAGGCATCGTCGAGACGGCCGGCGAGCCGGGCCAACTCTGCGGCGTACACCAGACCGACCGAGACCGCGGCACCATGGCGCCACCGATAGCGCTCGCGGCGTTCGATCGCATGGGCCAGGGTGTGTCCGTAGTTGAGGATCTCGCGCAACGACGATTCCTTCTCGTCGGCGGCCACCACGTCGGCCTTGACCTGGACGGCCCGCCGGATGAGTTCGGGCAGCACGTCTTTGGCCGGGTCGAGCGCTGCCTCCGGATCCGCTTCGATCAGGTCCAGAATGACCGGGTCGGCGATGAATCCGGCTTTGACGATCTCTGCCATTCCGGCGACTAATTCGTTGTGCGGCAACGTCTTCAGCAGGTCGAGATCCACCACCACAGCGGCGGGTTGATGGAAGGCGCCGACCAGGTTCTTCCCGGCATCGGTGTTGATGCCGGTCTTGCCACCGACCGCGGCGTCGACCATTGCCAGCAGGGTCGACGGCACATGGACGATGTCGACGCCCCGCAGCCAGGTGGCCGCCGCGAACCCTGCGACGTCGGTGGCCGCGCCGCCGCCGAGGCTGACGATGGCGTCCTTGCGGCCCACCCCGATGCGGCCGAGAACCTCCCAGATGAAACCGACCATCGGCAGGTCCTTGCCCGCCTCAGCGTCGAGCAGTTCGACCCGGTGGGCGTCGACTCCGCCGGCGGACAACTGCTTGCGAATGAGCTCGGCGGTGCCGGTCAGCGCGGGCTGATGAAGGATGACCACCTTGTGGCGGGCGCCGAGCAACTCGGCGATGGTCTCGAGCAGACCCGATCCGATGATCACCGGGTAGGGGGGATCGACGTTGACGTCGATCGTCACCGTTTCGCTCACTTGCGCACTCCCGCACGGCGGGCCAGGGTTGCCGGTGTCACCGGGCCCTCCTCGACCGGTGCGGCCGGCGTCGAAGAGGAACTGGTCGACTGGACACTACGGCGGGCCTCGCTGTCGGAGTTTCGCCGCCACGGGGGCCGGCGGCGACGTGGCGGCTGCGGATTCTCAAGGCGGCCAACGATATAGCGGACGACCGCGCCAGGGTTACGACGATTGGTGTTGATCCGGACGGTGGCCACCCGCCGATAGATCGGCACCCGCTGACTCATCAACTCGCGGTATTTCTCGGCCCGGTCCGGTCCGGCCAGCAGCGGCCGGACGTTGCTGCCGCTGGTGCGGCGCACGCCCTCGGCGGCGCTGATCTCCAGATAGACCACGGTGTGGCCGGCCAGCGCCTCGCGCACTCCAGGGGTGGTGACCGCACCGCCACCCAATGACAGGATGCCGTCGTGATCACGCAGCGCCTCGCGGATCACCTCTTCCTCGAGGCGTCGGAAGCCGGGTTCGCCGTCCTCTGCGAAGATTTCGGCGATGGTGCGGCCGGTGCGCCGTTCGATTTCGGCGTCGGTGTCCAGCAGTGCCAGTCCCATGGCCTTGGCCAGCCGCCGGCCGATGGTCGACTTCCCCGAACCGGGTAGCCCGATCAGCACGGCCTTGGGCGCCATCACGCTATCCCGACAGCCGAACCGCCCTCGCGCGAGGCGATCTCACGCAGATAGCCCTCGATGTTGCGGCGGGTCTCGGCCAGTGAGTCGCCGCCGAACTTCTCCAGCACGGCACGGGCCAGCACCAGCGCCACCATGGCCTCCACCACCACCCCGGCCGCCGGCACTGCGCAGACATCGGACCGCTGGTGGATGGCCACGGCCTGCTCGCCGGTGGCCATGTCGACGGTGGACAACGCGCGCGGCACCGTGGAGATGGGCTTCATCGCCGCCCGCACCCGTAGCGGCTGACCGTTGGTCATCCCGCCTTCCAGGCCACCGGCCCGGTTGGTGGAGCGGACCACACCGTCGGGTCCGGGGAACATCTCATCGTGGGCTCCGGTGCCGCGCCGGCGGGCGGTCTGGAAACCGTCACCGATCTCCACACCCTTGATGGCCTGAACACCCATCACCGCGGCAGCCAGCTGGCTGTCGAGCCGATTCTCCCCGCTGGTGAAGGAACCCAAACCGACCGGCAGGCCGTGAGCGACGATCTCGACGACCCCGCCGAGGGTGTCGCCGTCCTTCTTGGCGGCCTCGATCTCGGCGATCATGGATTCCTCGGCGGCGGCGTCAAAGGCGCGCACCGGGCTCTCGTCGATGCGGAGCAGGTCCGCCGCGGTCGGCGGGGGCCCGTCATAGGGTTCCGAGGCGCCGATGGAGATCACATGCGAGACCACCTCGACGCCGAGGGCCTGCCGCAGGAAGGATCTGGCGATGGTGGCCGCGGCCACCCGGGCGGCGGTCTCCCGGGCACTGGCCCGTTCCAGAACCGGCCGGGCGTCGTCGAAACCGTATTTGAGCATGCCGGCATAGTCGGCGTGGCCCGGCCGGGGCCGGGTCAGCGGGGCGTTGCGGGCCCCGCCTTCCTGGTCGAGAAGGCTCGCGTCGACCGGGTCGGAGGCCATGATGGTCTCCCACTTGGGCCACTCGGTGTTGCCGATCTCGACGGCGATCGGGCCGCCCAGGGTGATGCCGTGGCGCACCCCGGCGAGCACGGTCACCTCGTCCTGCTCGAATTTCATCCGCGCGCCGCGGCCGTATCCCAGCCGGCGGCGGGCGAGTTCGGCGGCGATATCGGCGGAGGTCACTTCCACGCCGGCCACCATGCCGTCGACCACTGCTACCAGCGCGCGGCCGTGTGATTCCCCGGCGGTGATCCATCGCAACACGGGTTCATCTTCCCACGTCGGCGACGGCTGGCCCAATCTGCCGGGGCCGCGGATTCAGAGCACCGCCAGCGCGGCGGCAAGCAGACTCGCCGCGCACATCGAGGGCCCGTGCGGGACCACCGGCCCGCGGCCCCGCAGCGCAGCCACCGTTCCCAGCACCGCGGTCAGCATCGGCGCACCGAGTGCCGCCAGCATCCAGACCCCGCTACCCAGGGCGCCGGTCAGTGCGCCGAGGCCGACCGCCAGTTTCACATCGCCGCCGCCGAGTCCTGCCGGGTCGACGAGGTGGATGACCAGGTAGATGCCACCGAGTGCGATCGCACCCAGCAGGGCCGACAGTCCCCGTCCGCAGGCCGCCGCACCCAGCAGAATCGATGCGGCACCGGTGATGGTCAACGGATTGGGCAGCCGACGGCGCCGCGTGTCGACGACCGACAGGGCAGTCGCCCACAACACCACCACCGCGCAGCACAGTGCCTCGAGGACTCCCATGCCGCCGGACGCTAATCCAGGGCGGCTGCCATCTGCTCTCGCGGCGCCGGTCGGCCTGTGAATTGTTCAACCTGGCTGAAGGCCTGGTGAAGCAGCATCTGCAGGCCACTGATGACCTCCCCGCCGGCGGCCGCGACGGCGCGGGCCAGCGGCGTCGGCCACGGGTCGTAGATCGCATCGAGCAGCACCGGAACCCCCGCCACGGCGTCGGCGAGTCCGGTGGCTGCCTCAGCGGGCATGGTGCTGACGGCGACGTCGGCACGATCAGCCGCCGCCTTCAGCGCGGGATCGGCAATGTCGCAGAACCTCATCGCCAACCCCAGTCGCGAGCCCAGGTCGAGCACCCTGGCCGCCTTGTCGGCATTGCGGGCAGCGACGGTGATCTCCGTCACCCCGAGGCCTGCCAGGGCCACCACCGCGGCCGGCGCGGTTCCACCGGAACCGAGTACGAGGGCGCGGCGCAGTCCGCCCCGGTGTCGTGTCACAGCGCCGGCGAGAGCCCCGGCCACTCCGTCGACATCGGTGTTATCCGCCCGCCAGCCGGCGGGCGTGCGCACCAGGGTGTTGGCCGACCCGACGAGTTCGGCCCGCTCGGTGCGCTCGTCGGCGACACGAAGCGCAGCGAACTTTCCGGGCATTGTGACCGAAAGCCCGACCCACTCAGGGCCCAACGAGGCCACCAGAGAAGGCAATTCCTCTTCGGTGCACTCGAGGCGCTGGTAGGTCCAGTCCTGCAGGCCCAACGCCCGGTACGCCGCCAGATGAAGTTGCGGTGAGCGGGAGTGCGCGACCGGCGAGCCGAGGACGGCCGCCTTAGGATTCATCGCCCGGACTCATCGCCGGGACTCATCGCCCGGAATCGAGCACGCCGCTGTTGAGCGCCTTATCCCGGTTCGCCAGATGCTCCTGATAATCACTGGTGAACAGCGTGGTGCCCTCGTTGTCGATGGTCACGAAGTACAGCCAGTCCCCCGCCTCGGGCTTCTCGGCCGCCGCCAGTGCCTCGTCGCCGGGCGAGCAGATCGGCGTGGCCGGCAGACCCGGCTTGGCGTAGGTGTTCCAGGGCGTCTCTTTGGCGCGGTCCTCGTCGGTGGTGGCCACCTCCTGGCGATCCAGCGGGTAGTTGACGGTGGAGTCGAACTCCAGCCGGTCGTAGTCGCTGGAAAGCCGGTTGTAGATCACCCGTGCCACTTTGGCGAAGTCGACGGGCTGAGCTTCCTTTTGAACCAGTGAGCCGACGATCAGCACCTCGTAGGGCGAGATGTTGAGTCCCTTGGCCGCATCCAGGATGCCGCCCTTGACGTACCGCTCGCCGCTGTCGCCGACGAGCTTGGCCAGGATCTCCTTGGGCGACGACGACGGGTTGACGTTCCAGGTGCCCGGGGCGATCAGGCCCTCGAGGCGGCGGTGGCTCTGGCCCATCACACCGGCCCCCTTCAGCGCCCAGTCCGGCACATTGAGGGACTGGAGTGTCCCCTCTTCGGACGCGGCCCTGAGGTCGGTGGCCGACACGCACTTCTTGGTGCCGTTGAGTTCCACACAGCTGGCGTCGGCGATCAACGTGAAGATACCCGGGTTCACATCTCCGGCACCGATGGGCGTGATGTCGTC
Source organism: Mycobacterium sp. (assembly GCA_036782595.1). Lineage (GTDB taxonomy): Bacteria > Actinomycetota > Actinomycetes > Mycobacteriales > Mycobacteriaceae > Mycobacterium. The sequence continues at coordinate 28,906 of DAIPYT010000015.1, forward strand.
GAGCTGCTTGCCCTCCGGGATGACCAACTTGCCGACCCGGGACTTGGGGTCGGTCAGCTTCTGGACCGCGGTGGCCGCCGGGATCTGGGTGCGCAGCTTGTAGAAGCCCGGCTGAATCGCGGCCAACTCGGCATTGCCCGAGGCAGCGCCGATGAACATGCCGACGTCGGCGATGACGTCCTTGTCCACCAGATCCTGGGCGATCACCGACCCGGAATCGCCGGGATGGACCTCGACGATGATGTCTTCCTTGCCCTCGCCGGTGTAGTCGCTGGGCATCTTGGGGCCGCCGGATAGTTTGGGGCCCAACAGCCAGACCGCCAGCGCCACGGCAATCGCCAATCCGATCAGCACCGCGATGCGGCCGTTACGCCGGCTGCCGCGTTTGTACTCGGCGGCGCTCTTGCTGCGCACGCCGACGGCTTCCGGTGCGGCACGACCGGGTGTGATGTCTTCGGGTTTCAGGTCGTCGGGCATCTCAACTCTTTCAGCGCTCTAGCCGCGGCGCGGCGTTATCGGACGTCGTCATGGAATGTCGCCACAGCATTGCGGCGTTGGTCGAGCCAGCTTTGCAGGATTGCCACGGCGGCAGCCTGATCGATTTTGTCTTTCTGCTCCTTGGCGCGGACCCCCGCCTCCCGCAGGGACCGGGCCGCGCCGACGGTGGTCAGCCGCTCGTCGGCCAGCCGGACGGGCACCGGGCTGATCCGCCCGGCCAGTTCCTCGGCGACCGCCACCGCATCGAGGGCCGAGCTTGCGGCCCGGTCGGCCAGCGTGCGCGGAAGCCCCACCACGACCTCCACCGCGTCGTTCTCACCGACCAGTGCGGCCAGTCTGCGCAGATGTCCGCCGTTGCGGTCACGCCGTACGGTCTCCACGGGGGTGGCCAGGATCCCGTCGGGATCGCTGACCGCCACGCCGATCCGCACCGTGCCGACGTCGACGCCGAGCCGACGGCCCCGACCGGGGTCGTCAGTCCCCGGCCGGTCGGGCATACGGTCGGTTGTCATCACCAGGTCACCATCAGAGTTGGGCCAACTCCGCGCGGACGGCGGCCAGGGCGGCGTCGATGCCGGCCGGGTCCTTCCCCGAGCCCTGGGCCAGATCGGCCTTACCGCCGCCTCGTCCCCCTACAGCGGCTGCCAGCATGCCGACCAGGTCGTTGGCTCGCACCCCGGCATCCTGGGCAGCGTCGTTGGTCGCCACCACGAACGGCACGGACGGACCGTCACCGCCGTCCGGACCCTCGGCGACCAGAACCACCACGCCCGGGTCCGATCCGAGCCGCGAGCGGATGTCACCGACCAGCGAACGCAGGTCCGCGGCGGTCATTCCCGCTGGCATCTGCTTTGCCACGAGGCGCACCTTACCGACCGACTCGGCGCCGGCCGCGGCATTCCCGGCGGAAGCGCGCGCCGAGGACAGCCGAGCCCGGTCCAGTTCCTTCTCCGCCGCCTTGAGTCGATCGACCAGAGTGGCGACCCGGGCCGGGACCTCCTCGGAGGGCACTTTGAGGGTGGATGCCAGCCCGGCCATCAAGGCACGCTCCTTGGCCAGGTGCCGGAACGAGTCCAGGCCGACATAGGCCTCGACCCGGCGCACGCCGGATCCCACCGACGACTCGCTGAGGATGGTGATGGGTCCGATCTGGGCGGAGTTGTGCACATGAGTGCCACCGCAGAGTTCCAATGAGAAGGGCCCACCGATCTCGACGACCCGCACCCGGTCTGGGTACTGCTCTCCGAACATCGCCATCGCACCCATCGCTTTGGCCTTATCCAGTTCGGTGAGGAAGGTGTTCACCGGGAAGTCGGACTGCACGGCTTCGTTGGCGACTTCCTCGACCCGGTGGCGCTGATCCTCGGTCAGCGCGCTCTGCGAATTGAAGTCGAAGCGCAGATACCCGGGCCGGTTCAGCGAGCCGGCCTGAACAGCGTTGGGCCCCACGACTTGTCGCAGTGCCGCATGCACCATGTGAGTACCCGAGTGACCCTGTGTCGCGCCGCGCCGCCAGCCCGGGTCGACCGACGCGACGACAGTGTCGCCTTCAACGAACTCGCCGGACTCGACGTTGACCCGATGCACCCACAGGGTCTTACCGATCTTCTGCACGTCGGTGACTGCGGCCTTGGCCGACGCGCCCGAGCCGGTTCCGTTGATCGCGCCCACGTCGGCGATCTGCCCGCCGGACTCGGCGTAGAGCGGGGTCCGGTCGAGGACGATCTCCACCCGCTCCGGGGGAGCCGACTCGGAGTGCACCCGTGGGTGGTGGGCCACCACCGGCACCCGCTTGCCGTCGACGAAGATACCGAGGACGCGGGCCTGTGAGGTCAGCTCGTCGAAACCGGTGAACTCGGTGGGACCGGCATCGACCAGTTCGCGGAAGGCCGAGAGGTCGGCGTGGGCGTGCTTGCGAGCGGCAGCGTCGGCCTTGGCCCGACGGCGTTGTTCGGCCATCAGCTCACGGAACCCGAGTTCATCGACCGTCAGCCCGGCTTCGGCGGCCATCTCCAGGGTCAGTTCGATCGGGAATCCGTAGGTGTCATGCAGGGTGAACGCATCGGCTCCGCCCAGCATGGTCTTGCCCGCCGAGCGGGTCGCCGACGCGGCATCCTCGAACAGTTTCGAACCTGAGGCCAGCGTCCGGTTGAACGCGGCCTCCTCGGCGACGGCGATGCGCTGGATCCGGTCGAAGTCGGCAGCCAGTTCCGGATATGACGGGGCCATTGCGTCTCGAACCGTTTCCATGAGTTCCCCGAGAATGGGTCGCTCGATGCCGAGAAGCTTTGCGGCACGGACGATTCGGCGCAGCAGACGGCGCAGGACGTAGCCGCGGCCCTCATTGGACGGCGTCACGCCGTCGCCGATGATGATGGCTGCGGTTCGGGTGTGGTCGGCGATGACGCGGTAGCGGACGTCGTCGACCGGGTTGCCCTGCCCGTAGCCGCGGGGCGCGTATCCGGCCACCGTGTCGATCACCGGCCGCATCAGGTCGGTCTCGTAGACGTTGTCCACACCCTGCAGCAGACAGGCGATACGCTCCACGCCCATACCGGTGTCGATGTTCTGTCGGGGCAACGGGCCAAGGATCTCGAAGTCCTCTTTGCTGGTGCCCTCGCCGCGCTCGTTCTGCATGAAAACGAGATTCCAGATCTCGATATAGCGGTCCTCGTTGGCCTCCGGGCCGCCCTCGATTCCGTAGTCGGGGCCCCGGTCGTAGTAGATCTCCGAGCACGGGCCACACGGGCCGGGAATCCCCATCGACCAGTAGTTGTCGGCCATTCCGCGGCGCTGAATCCGCTCGGGCGGCAGCCCGGCCACCTCCTGCCACAACTGCACGGCCTCGTCGTCGTCGTAAAAGACGGTCGCCCAGAGCCTCTCCGGGTCGAACCCGTAGCCCCCCTCGGCGACCGGCTTGGTCAGCAGAGTCCAGGCCAGTTCGATGGCGCGGCGCTTGAAGTAGTCGCCGAACGAGAAGTTGCCCGCCATCTGGAAGAAGGTGTTGTGGCGGGTGGTGATGCCCACCTCGTCGATATCGGGGGTGCGGATGCACTTCTGGATACTGACGGCGGTGTTGTACGGGGGTGTGCGCTGGCCCAGGAAGAACGGGACGAACTGCACCATGCCGGCGTTGACGAACAGCAGGTTGGGATCGTCGAGGATCACCGAGGCGCTGGGCACCTCGGTGTGACCTGCATCAACGAAGTGATCCAGGAACCGCTTTCTGATCTCATGGGTCTGCACGGGTGGGCTCGTCCTCGTTTTTCGGGTGCCGGCTCGGTGAAGTTCCGGGGCTTCGACCGCATCACATTACCGGCTCACCCACCCAGGAAGCTGAGCCTGACCGGCCCGCCGGGGGTGTCCCGGCCACCGGGAGTAACCGCTCCAGGGCGTCGACCAGGCTCACCGCTTGCGCCGAATGATGGCGCGGAGTTTCTCCAGCCGACCTGCGATCTCCCTTTCAGCACCGTGCGTGGTGGGCCGGTAGTAGTCCGTCCCGGCCACCTCGTCGGGCGGATATTGCTGCGCGACAACACCATCGGGATCATCGTGCGGGTAGCGGTAGCCCTGGGCATTGCCCAGCCGAGCGGCTCCCGAGTAGTGGCCGTCGCGCAGGTGCGTGGGTACCAGCCCGGCCTTGCCGACGCGGATGTCGCCCACCGCGGCGCTCAGCGCCACGGTGACGGCGTTGGACTTCGGCGCGGTCGCAAGGTGGACGACTGCATGGGCCAGGGTCAGCTGGGCTTCCGGCATTCCGATCAGTGCGACGGTCTGGGCGGCGGCGACAGCGATCGGTAGGGCGGTGGCGTCGGCCATACCGATGTCCTCGCTGGCGAGGATCACCAACCGTCGCGAGATGAATCGGGGGTCCTCCCCCGCCACCAGCATCCGGGCCAGGTAGTGCAGGGCGGCGTCCACATCGGAGCCGCGGATCGACTTGATGAAGGCGCTGACGACGTCATAGTGCTGGTCACCGTCGCGGTCGTAGCGCACCGCGGCGCGGTCCAGCGACTGCTCGACGGTCTCCACGGTGATCATGCCGCTACCGGAGGCGGCCGCTTCGGCGGCGACCTCCAGCGCGGTCAACGCCCGTCGGGCGTCGCCGGCGGCGAGTGCAACCAGCAGGTCCAGTGCCTCATCGGCGACGGTGATCGCAGCGTTCAAGCCGCGCGGGTCGGCGACGGCACGCTGCACAACGGCGCGGATGTCCTCGGGACCCAGCGGCTGCAACTGCAGGATCAGCGAGCGCGACAACAGCGGTGCGACCACGGAGAATGACGGATTCTCGGTGGTCGCGGCAACCAGGAGGACCACCCGGTTCTCGACTGCGGCCAGCAGGGCGTCCTGCTGGGTCTTGGAGAAGCGGTGCACCTCATCGATGAAGAGCACCGTCTGATTCCCGTACGCCGCAGCCCGGCGGGCCTCGTCGATGACCGCACGGACTTCTTTTACTCCCGCCGATAGCGCGGAGAGCGCCTCGAACCGACGGCCGGTTGCATGCGATATCAGTGAAGCCAACGTGGTTTTTCCGGTGCCGGGAGGCCCGTAGAGGATCACCGAGGCGGCGCCGGAGCCCTCGACCAGGCGGCGCAACGGGGATGCCGGTCCGAGCAGGTGGTTCTGGCCGACCACCTCGTCGAGTGCGGCTGGGCGCATCCGGACCGCCAGCGGCGATGAGGGTCCCGGCGACGCAGACGTGCCCGACGTTTCGTCGGGCTGGTCGAACAGGCTGTCGGGCACGTGGTCAAGGCTAATCAGGCACGGGGGAACATCGCGGCGCACCGGCCACCACCGTCCGGATTCGGATCGACCGAGGCACCGAACTTGTCTGGGAATGGCAGATTCGGCAACCTCGCGCGAGACTTACCGACGGCCCGCAAACCGAGGCCTTGTAGCAATGCCGTCCGCGGGCCACGGCATCGTCGTGCGGTGAGACGTTTCCCCGCCGAGAGGCTTCAACCGCCACATCAGGACGGGTGAATGCCCGGTTAACGTTCGGCCACGGAGAGCGGTCAAATTACCCGGCAGGGCCGGTTGAAGTGGAGCGTTTAAATCAGTCGCAAGACTTTTGCCGAAAGCTTGCGGGGCAAACAATGGTGTGACTACGTTGATGGGCCTAACCGGAATACAGACGACCTGGCTGCTGGGAAAGGCTGGTGGATTCTCTGTGGGGCCATTGAGCCACAGGGGATTTCAGCGGCGTGACCAGTTATGGCTGCTGTGGTGCCCCGACGGCGCGCGACGCAACCTAGCTGGGAAGGCGCGCGAAAGGGAGCACCTGTGGCAGACAAGATCCCCAACCAACCGCTCAATATTGTCGACAACATCGTCGACAGGGCTTATACGGTCCAGCGACTGGTGGAACGGCCCGTTGAGAAGGTGGTGGACAAGCCGGTAACCCTGGAACGGGTTATCGAGCGACTGGTGGTCGATACCGTGGACAAGATCGTCGACAAGCCGGCCCAGGTGTCTCGCATGGTCGAACGCCCGGTGGTCACGGTGGTCGACGAGGTCGTCGACAAACCCGTGAAGGTCTCCCGGATGGTCGAGCGCCCGATCGTCACGGTGGTTGACACCGTCGTCGACAAGCCGGTCAAGGTCTCGCGCACCCTCGAGCGCCCCGTTGTCACGGTGGTTGACACCGTCGTCGACAAGCCGGTCAAGGTCTCGCGCACCCTCG
>DAIPYT010000016.1:0-5297 GCA_036782595.1 Mycobacterium sp.
GTGCGGGTTCAGGCCAAACGTATCGAACAGGAGAGCGTGCGACTGCAGGAGATGGTCGACGACCTTTTCGAAATGGCCAAGATCAATGCCGGCGCAGTGAATGCGCCGTATGACCGGGTGGCTCTCGACGAAGTGGTCGACGATGTGATGTCCGCTCACAGCGTCACCGCCGAACGCGCCGGCGTCGCTCTGGAAGCCGAACTGCCGGTCAACCCGGTGCGGGTGATCGGCAGCGACCGGGCGTTGGTGCGAGTGCTGTCGAACCTGGTGGCCAATGCCATCGCCCACACTCCGGCCGGCGGCACGGTGAAGCTGTCCGTGGGCGCTGACCATGAAGGCGCCTGGGCGCGGGTGGACGACACCGGAGTCGGCATCGACGCGGTCGACCTACCGAAGGTTTTCGACGTCGCCTACCGAGGCTCCAATGATCGCGTGCCGCGCTCGGATTCGTCGCTGCCCAGCGGATCGGGTCTCGGTCTGGCCATCGCCGCCGGTCTGGTGCGGGCACACCGGGGATCGCTGTCGGCACGCAATCTGGACCGCGGCGCCCGCTTCGAGATTCGGCTGCCGCTAGCGGCCGGTTAGCCGTGACCTGAGAGCCCCCAGCCGAAAGTCCCCCGCCGAAAAGTCGCTGGTGCGTCCGACGACATTCACGTCGTGTTCACCCGCTGTCGGTCGTTTGGTACGTCTTACGTCAATACGCTGTGAGCATGCGCTCCGCCTACGGTGCGAAACTTGACTCGTTGACGGATCAACTCGCCCAGATGTGCCAACTTTCCGGTGTCGCGATGAACGACGCAAACCGGTCACTGCTGGAAGCCGATCTCGCCCTGGCAGAGCAGGTGATCGGAAACCACGAGAACATGCGATTCGCCAGCGCCACGGCCGAGGAAGCCGGCTTTGAGTTGCTTGCCCTTCAGGCGCCGATCGGCCGGGACCTCAGGGCGATCGTCAGTTCCATCCAGATCGTCGCCGATCTTGAACGAATGGGCGCACTCGCCCTGCATGTCGCCGAGATCGCCCGACGGAGACATCCCCAGAGCGCCCTACCCGAGGACCTCCGAGGATACTTCGCCGAAATGGGGCGTATCGCGGTTGATTTGGGCAACAGCGCCCACCAGGTCATCGTCTCGTGCGATCTGGGGAGGGCCAGGTACATTCGCGAGGCCGACGATGCCATGGACGACCTGCATCGGCATCTGTTCACCGTGATGATGGATCGCGAGTGGCAGCACGGAACCACTGCGGCAGTCGATGTCACTCTGCTGAGCCGCTACTACGAGAGGTTCGCCGACCATGCCGTGGAAATCTCCCGGCGGATCATCTTTCAGGCCACGGGCCAGATTTCGGCGGGACCGCGGATCAGAAACCCTCTACTCCCGCCTAGCTCGACAGGGTTGTCCACAGCGTCGTAGGCGTGCCGCTCCCCGATTAGGGTCGAGCGTCAGTTGTTCGTTTCCAGGTTGCGGGGTGTGGGCTGGCCTTCGCCTGAACCGCCGCCTGACAGCGCGCGGAGAGTTGGCTGCGCGACGCGTTCGGCAGTTCCAGCGGCCGGACTCGAATCTGCACGACTGTCTGCCGAACACCGACGATTCTCTTCACCGATGCCCACAGTGAGTCCTCGCCGAGGAAAGCCGTCGCAGTTGAGGGAGTCCCATCGCGGTGGCGGTAAGTCAGACGCAGCGGCTGCACCGGCCGGGCGGCGTCGATCGCCGCCTGGAACAGCGCTGGTCGGAAACGGCCGTGGTCCTGGCCGCAATAGGTGGTCCCTTCCGGAAAGGCGATCACGGTGTATCCCTTACGCAACCGCTCGACCACGGCATGGACAACAGTGGGTAGCTTTCGCAGGCTTCGCCTTTCGATGGGAATGACATTGGCCATCCGTGCTGCCAGGCCCACCGCCGGCCAGTCGATGAGATCGGCGCGAGCGACGAAGGAGCCCGGTAGAACCGCCCCGATGGCAAAGACGTCGACCCATGACACATGGTTGCTGACCACCAGCATGCCCTGTAGGTTGCGAATGGGACCGCCGGAGACGATCAGTCGAATACCTAAGCAGCGCAGCACTGCTCGGCAGAAGAAACGCTTCGCATGAAGGTGACCCGGCAGCGATAGAGCGAGCAGGGGCAAGGTCATCAGAATCAGCACTGTGGCCGTGATCCTGGTGAAGGCGAGGACCGTCGCCCTCGCGCGATGGTTCGGCTCACCGAGCAGGGAGTGCACACACTCATCGGTGCACGACGTCTCGGGCAGCCAGGCGTGGCCGGCCCGGGTCATCGCTGATGGCCTCCGGGGCCGGCGACGGCGCGTTCACACCCTGATGCGGCCGCGCGCAACCGGGTCAGGTAGCGAAGGTCGGCTCGTCGCTTGTCCAGCAGTGCGGGAAAGTCACCCACCCCGAAGTCCGGATCATGGGCGGGTTGGCCGCAGATCTCGGCGCCGAGGCGAAGGTAACCACGCATCAGCGGCGGGATCGTCGTCCGTTCCGGAGGGTCGATACCGTCCAAGCCACGGCCGTCGAGCAGCACCGGCCGGTAGGGATAAACGGTGTATTCCGCTGCAGCGCAGTGACGTTCGAGCACGAAGTCACGGATACCACGCAGTTGGCTTCCGGCCGGACCCTCGCCGTGCGTGGGAACTGAGACACAGCCGATCACGTAGTCGTAACCGCAGCGGTCAAGGTAGGCGAGGATGCCTGTCCACATCATGAGAATCACCGCTCCGTTGCGGTGATCGTCGCGCACCACCGCACGACCCATTTCGACCATCGACGGCCTCAGTGAATCCAAGGCGCGGATGTCGAATTCCGTTGCCGTGTAGAGCCCACCGGCCGCGATCGCCCCGGGCGGGGGCAGCATTCGGTAACACCCCACCAGTTCCCCGGAGCTGTCGTCCCGGGCAATCAGGTGGTCGCAGTATTGGTCGAACTCATCGGCGTCGAGGTGATCGTCGTTGCTAAAGGCGAAGCCGGGCTCGGCCGAGAAGACATCATGGCGTAGCCGTTGTGCGGCGAGGATATGGTCCGGGTCTGTGGTCAGCAGCAGGGAATAGCGGGGGCCGGCGTGGAGTCGGGTCTGATCGGGGGCGATGAGTACTGAAGTTGCGCTCACAAGTCGAACGATCTCCGGCGCATTCATCGACACGGCAACCGAGAGATGTTGTGTCGGTGTATAGAACGTGACGATCTATCACCGTCGTTCGTCAGGACATCAGTGCGCTGATGAAGACGTCCCGTCAGTTGGACCGAGGAGGCCTGTACAACTTGCCGTACTTGCGGTCCTCCCACCAGTTGCGTAGCCGCTGCCCCCACCTGCGCACGAGATCGAAGCCCTGGTGAATCCCGGCCGACCTACTCATTTGCTGATGATCGTCCTCATCGGGGCGCCGAGCTAGGGCCTTTGGACCCGGGTCAGTCGTCGTGACCCCCGGGTCAGTCATCAAGCGTGCGGAACAGCCGCTCGGCGGCGTTGACGTAGTCCTCGATGAACTCCAGTACCACCTCACGGGCGGGCTTGATCTTGTTCATCATGCCCACACCCTGGCCGACCCAGTACGTGGACAGCGCCTGAGCTCCGGGGTGACCGGTCTCGGCGAGTTTGTCGATCCGGCGCAGCGCCGGCTCGGCGATCATCGCCTGCAGCGGCAGCGGCAACGGCTGGCGGCCCTTCGGGTTCGGCGCCCAGGCATCCGTCCAGTCCGAGCGCAGCTGCCGTGACGGCTTGCCGGTGCGACCGGCCGACCGGACGGTGTCGCGCGAGGAGGCGGCCAGCATCTTCTGCTTGGTGTACGGCGCGGTCTCCGCCTCTTCGGTGGTCAACCACACCGATCCGGTCCAGGCGCCCGCCGCCCCCATGGCCACGCACGCCGCCATCTGACGGCCGGTCACGATCCCGCCCGCCGCCAGCACCGGAACATCTTTGCCGCCGGGTATCTCGGCGATGGCGTCCAGCACCTCGGGGATGAGCACCAGCGTCGTCACCTCGCCGCAGTGTCCGCCGGCCTCGGTGCCCTGGACCACGATGAGGTCGACACCGGCCTGCACCTGTTTGATGGCGTGCTCCTTGGCACCGACCAGTGCGGCGACCGGGATACCGCGCTCCTTGCCGGCCTCGATCATGTAATCCGGCGGCACGCCGAGGGCGTTGGCCATCAGCTTGATCGGATGGTTGAGCGCGACGTCGAGCAGACCTTTGCCGGTGTCGCCGCCGAGCGCCGAGGAGCCGACCCGCAGTTCCTCGACCTCGATATCGTGCGCTTCGAGGAGTTCGTTGATGAAGTCGCGGTACTCCGCCGGAATCCGTTCGGCGAGTTGGTCGCGGGTGAGGTTCTCGCCCTTCCCCTCATATTTGGCCGGGACGATGATGTCGACGCCATAGGGCTTGCCGTTGACGTGCTCATCGATCCAGGTCAGTTCCTGCTCAAGTTGGTCGGGCCGGAACGCGACCCCGCCGAGAACTCCGAACCCGCCGGCGTTGGTCACCGCCGCCACGACGTCGCGGCAATGGCTGAAGGCGAACAGCGGGAACTCGATGTCGAGCCGATCACAGATCTCTGTCTTCACGATTCCAGTATGGACACGGGCGTGACCAACCTCTGAGGAGGGTCGAACTGTGGCGGCACTAGGCTTGCCCGAATGGTCCGAGTGAGCATCGCCCTGGCACTGGGTGTGCTCGCGGCGGTGGCGGTCGGAGTGGCCCGCGACGAATGGCACTACTCCCCCGCAGTCGGCTGGATCACCGCGGCCGGCGTCTACCTGGTATGGACCGGGTTTGTGGTGCTGCCACTGGATGCCCATCAGACCGCGGAGCATGTCCGGCAGCGCTACGAGGACGGCACCCCGCGGCTGTCACATCTGATCGTGCTGCTCGCCAGCCTCGCCAGCCTTGGCGGGGTGGGCTACCTGCTCGCCGCGGAATCGAGCCACGACCGCCACCTGGGCGAGGCCCTGGTCGGGATCCTCAGCGTGATCGCTTCGTGGTTCGCCATCCACGCCACATTCACGCTGCGCTACGCGCAGTTGTTCTACCGCGGCGGTGCCGATGGCACCGTCAACTTCAACCAGCCGGAGCATTACCGCCCCTGCTATCTCGACTTCGCGTACCTGGCCTTCACCGTCGGAATGACCTACCAGGTCTCCGACACCAACATCACCAGTCGCCAGATGCGCGGAGCGGTGCTGGCCCATGCGATGGTTTCCTTCCTGCTCGGCGCAGTGGTGCTGGCCAGCACCATCAACCTCGTCCTGGAATTGGCCGGCTGATGGCGACCGTCGCGCAGTGGATTGAGGGCGCGCGCCC
>DAIPYT010000016.1:5397-7625 GCA_036782595.1 Mycobacterium sp.
GATCTAGCGACAAGCCGATCTAGCGACAAGGAGAAAAGATGGCAGCCGACAAACTCATCTCCGGTGGTGGACCGTGGGAGGCCTCGATCGGCTATTCCCGGGCGACGGTCGCCGGCGAATATGTGCATGTTTCGGGGTCGACCGCCAGTGTCGGCGGCGAAGTTCGGCATGAGGGCGACGCCTACGGCCAGACCCTGGTGGCATTGAACGACGTCATCGCGCCCGCGCTGGCCCAGGTCGGCTATTCGCTTGCCGACGTGGTGCGTTCACGGGTTTATCTGGTCAACGCTTCCGACGTCGACGCGGCGGCCAAGGCGCACGGTGAGGTGTTCGGGAACATCCGGCCCGCCGCCACCATGGTGGCCGGCGTGACGATGGTCGATCCGAAGATGTTGGTGGAGATCGAAGTCGACGCCTGGAAACGGAGCTAGTTCTCCTCGCCCCGCAACCGGGCCTGCAACTGTTCGCGGTCCAGACGGCGGCGTTCATCGACTTCAGCGATACCCGCGGTGGCGCGCCGGCGCAACGGGGCCAGCAGCCAGATCCCCAACGGCAGTGCAATGACGATCGCGAACAACATCGCCACCACGAGCGGGACCTGAACGCCGATCAACTGCGCCACGAAGAAGATCGCCGCAGTCAACCCGGCCACCAGGGCGAGCCGCGCCAACGTGTAAACGACCACGTCGCGCATCATCCCGCCGGTTGTGCCACCTGCCTGATTTTCCGTCACGGCCGAAAGCCTACCGACGAGCGTATATTCGCTACCAAGGAGGTTTCACCGTGCTTTACCTGCTGCTCATCTTGGTCGTCGCCGCAGTGGCCTATGTGGCATTGCGGGCGGTGCGGGCGAGAGCGAACCGTCCCACCACCCGGGTGATCGGCCCCGATGACGACCCGGATTTTCTCTGGCGGCTCAGCCGCGGGGATAACAACCCGCGCTGATCACCCGCGATGAGGGGTTAATTCACCCCCGCGTAGGAGTGCAGTCCGACGGTGACCAGGTTGATGAAAAACAGGTTGAACACCATCGCGATGAAGCCGACGACGTTTATCCAGGCCGCCTTTCGATCCCGCCAGCCCGCCGTCGACCGGGCATGCAGGTACGCCGCGTAGACCACCCACGCGATGAACGACACCGTCTCCTTGGGATCCCAACCCCAGTAGCGACCCCATGCCTCCTCGGCCCAGATGGCACCGAAGATCACCCCGAACCCGAAGACCGGGAAGCCGAAAATGGTGGTGCGGTAGGCGATGCGGTCCAGGGTTTGGGCGTCGGGAAGCTTGGCGACGATCCGGGCCAGTGCGCCCGTCGGAGCCGCCGCGCCGGCGACATCGGATTCCGCACCGGCCTGGCCGTACTTCGACGTTTTCAACAGGAACAACACGCTGGCCACTCCGGCCACCAGGAACACCCCCGAGCCCAGGCTGACCACCGAAACGTGAATCGGCAGCCAGTAGGACTGCAGTGCGGGCATCACCGGCGCGGCGTTGGTGTACAGCCACTTGCCGGAGACGGTGAGCAGGATCAGGACCGGTAGCAGGACGAACACCCACAGCGCACGGAACTGCGGTTTGCGCAGCACCACCGCGCCGGCGACCAGGCCGCAGAAGCTGGTCAGGTTGATGAACTCGTACATGTTGCCCCAGGGCGCCCGATTGGTCGCCAGCCCGCGCAACACGATGCAGGCCAGTAGCAGCAGGATGCCCAGGTAGACCAGGCTCAGGCCGGACTTGCCGATACGCTCCGCCAGCGCGGGGGCGGGCGTTTCGACGACGACTCCGGGCTGATCGGCATTCGCAGCCACAGTCCCGGTACCTGATGTCGCCGCCGCGGCGGCTCGTGCACCTGATGTCGCCGCCACGGCGGCTCCGACGAGTTCACGTTCCTCGACGCGGCGGCCGCGGCTGGATGCCAGTTCGACGGCGAGTAGCAGCAGCGCCAGAACCATGACGACGACCGAGGCGGTGAACGCCCAGTCGGAGTACCGGGCCAGGTCGATGTCGATATCGGTATTCATCAGCGATCCTCCGTCAAAACCTGCTGGGCCACCTTGTCCAGTTCCTCGCCCCACCCCGAGTTGTCAGTGCGGGCCAGCCCACCGAACTCGACTTTTACCGTACCCGGCGTTGAAGTTTTCCCCGAGTCGCTGCGCTCCTGCCCGCCGGGCACTTTCCCCGAGTCGCTGCGCTCCTGCCCGCCGGGCACTTTCCCCGAGTCGCTGCGC
>DAIPYT010000016.1:7725-34112 GCA_036782595.1 Mycobacterium sp.
TTTCCCCGAGTCGCTGCGCTCCTGCCCGCCGGGCACTTTCCCCGAGTCGCTGCGCTCCTGCCCGCCGGTCGGTGTGATCCGCGCCCATACCCGGCGCCGGCGCACGACGAGGGACACCAGCAGGCCGCCCATCATGGTCAGCGCGAAGACCAGCACCCACACCTGACCAGGGTCATGGGAAACCTGAAGATTGACGAACGGGGTGGCTCCGTCGAAACGCACCACAGTGCCGTCGTCGAGACGAACCTCCTGACCGAGCGAGAGGTTGACCCGCTTGAGTTTGGTCAACCGCTTCTGCTCGATGAGCCGGTGGTCGAGGCTGAACAGCGACTGCGGGCGTCCGGTGTCCAGCCCGGCGTCGCCGCGATAGATGTCGACCGCGACGGCCGGGTCCTTCATCTCCGGGAAACTGGAAGACAGCAGTTTGCCGTCCATCTGCTGGGTCGGCGCGAACAGGCCTGTGATGGCGAGTTGGTGCTTTCGCCGCTGATCCGGCGGGTATAGCCCGGCGGGTGGGTCGACGCGAACGGTTCCGGAGGACAGCAGCGTCTGGTTGTTGTCGGGCTGGAACTGGATCGTCTGGGTTCGCTTCTGCCCACCCGGGAACGTGACGGTGAAGGTCGGCGCGTAGCCGTGGCCCTGGAGGTAGACGCGGTCGCCGCCGACCCGCAGTGGGTGATTGACCTCAAGCCGATAGGGCCGCCACGTTCCGGTACCGAGGTCCGCGCCGGCCTGGTAATCGATATTCGCCGCGAATGACGTCGCTTGGCCGGTCGGCAGGTAGCGGGCCTGGAAGTCGTTGACGCGCATGCAGATCGGATACAGCGATGTGCCATCGACGTTGTTGCCGGCTCGGAAGGAATCGAACGCGGCCGGTGATGCCGAGCAGACACCCGGACCTCCGTTGGCCAGCACGATGACGTTGCCCTCGTAGCCGAGCAACTTGCCGACGGCGATGGCCGCCAGCAGGCCAAGCAGGGAGAAGTGGAAGACGATGTTGCCGAACTCGCGCAGGTACCCCTTCTCCGCGGATATCTCGATGGCGTCGCCTTCGGTGCGGGTGATCCGCCGCCACCCGCGCAGGTGCCCGCCGACCCGGGCGGCCACCTCCGCCGGTGTCCCACTGACCGTGCCCTCGATATGCCGGGGCAGTCGGCTCAGATTCCGCGGAGCGGGTACCGGCGTGGCCCGGAGGCTGCGGATGTGCTCGAAGATGCGCGGAGTGAGGCAGCCCACCAGCGAGATGAACAGCAGTGCGTAGATGGCGGTGAACCAGAAACTGGAGAAGACGTCGAATAGTTGTAGGCGGTCCAGCCAGGGGCCCATCACCGGATGCTGGCCGAGGTACTGGTCGACCTTGGACTCGTTGAGACTGCGCTGCGGCAACAGCGCACCGGGCACCGCGCCGAGCGCGAGCAGGAAGAGCAGCACCAGTGCCGTGCCCATCGAGGTCAGCGCCCGCCACCCCCTCAGCGCGAGCAGACGTAAACGTCCCCGCGGTCTCGGTGTGCCGGGGACGTTTACGTCTGCTCGCGGGGGGGCGGGGTTCAAATCGGGAGCCTCACATCACTGACGAACGCGTCACGGACCCAGGCGATGAAGTCGTTCCATAATCCCGTCAGCAGAGCCACCCCGACGGCGACCAGCAGGATGCCACCGAACACCTGAATTGCCCGGCTGTGGCGGCGCAGCCAACCGAACGCCGTCACCGCCCATCCGGAGCCAAGTGCCAGCAATACAAATGGGATTCCCAGACCCAGGCAATAGGCGACCACGAGGGCCACTCCGCGCGCCACACTGGCACCGTCGGTAGCCGACGCGACAGCGATCACCCCGGTGAGCGTGGGCCCGAGGCAGGGCGTCCAACCGAGACCGAAGACCGCACCCAGCAGGGGCGCTCCAGCCAACCCGGCCCACTGCCTCGGGGTGAACCGGGCCTGCCGCTGCAGCGCCGGGATGAAACCGATGAAAACCAGGCCCATGATGATGGTCAGCACGCCACCGATACGTTGCAGAACAACCTGATTGGTGATCAATGCCGTCGTCATGCCGAGGACCGCAACGGTACCGAGCACGAACACGACCGTGAAGCCGGCGACGAACAGTAACGCCGAACCGGCCACCCGCCACCGCCTGCGACTGTCGAGTGCCGGCGCGTCCTCCGGGGCGCCGACGACGGCGGCCAGATAGGACAGGTAGCCGGGCACCAACGGCACCACACACGGTGAGGCGAAGGACACCAGCCCGGCCAGCACGCAGAGACCCAGTGCCACCAGCAGTGGGCCGGCCGCCGCGGTCTCGGCCAGACCGGTCACGACTTACCCGGTGCGGGTTCGGCCGCGAGTCTCTGCACCACCGGCAGCAGGTCCTCGGCGAGCAGTTCGCGCAGGAATACCGCTGCCACCCGGTGCTCGCGGTCCAGCACCACCGTCGACGGGATCACCGTGGCGGGATACTTGCCGCCGAAGGCGATCATGGTGCGCATGGCGGGGTCATAGATCGAGGGGTAGCTGATCTTGCGGTCGATGACGAAATCGCGCGGCGCGTCGATATCGTTGTCGCGCACGTCGATTCCCAGGAACGCCACACCGTCCTTGCCGGTGGCGTCGTAAACCTTCTGCAACTGGGCGGTCTCGGCGCGACATGGTCCGCACCATTGCCCCCAGACGTTGATCACCACAACCTTGCCGGCGAAGTCGTTGAGCGAGATGGTGCGTGAGGTGTCCAACAGATCCGGCCCGGACAGCGGACCGAGGGTGCCCCTGGACGACGGCGGGTCGTAGGTGATGTCGGTCTTGCCGCCAGGGGCGACGAATTCAAATGTCCCGCCCTGCGCTACCGCGTCGTCGCCGGTGGAGCAGCCGGCCAACAGGATGACTGCAGCGGTGACCATCAACCGGGCGGGGACGAGCAGGCGTTTCACCGTCCGGCGATCTCCGCGTATCCCCAGCCGACGTAGTCGTCGCCGTCGAAGTAGAACGATGTCACCGACGCCAGGTTGCACATCCTCCTGGTCGGAAAGTGATGCAGCGGTTCGGAATTCATTGCCCGGCGAAGCGTCTCGACCGGTAGCTGATGACTGACGCAGACCGCTTGGTGCCCGGCGGCCTTGATCCGGGCCCGCTCGACCGCAGCGCGCATCCGCACCGCGATTTCAGCGTAGGGCTCTCCCCAGGTCGGGGTCCGCGGGTTACGTAGATGCCACCAGTTGCGCGGGTCGCGCAGCGCGCCGTCTCCGGGCGACACCTTCTCGCCCTGAAAGACATTGTGCGACTCGATCAGAGATTCGTCGACGTCGACCGCAAGACCGTGCTGGGCGGCGATCGGCGCGGCGGTCTCCTGCGCACGCTCCAACGGCGAGGCGACGACATGGACGATGTCCCGCAACGACAGCCAGTCCGCGACCGCTTGAGCCTGAGCCCGGCCCCGCTCTGAGAGGTGGTAGTCGGGAAGTCGCCCGTAGAGGATGCCCTCGGGGTTGTGCACCTCGCCGTGACGCATCACATTGACGATGGTGCGACTACGACCGCTCATGATGGTCTCGCTTCCGCTGCTGCCCGGGCGGCTGCGGGCAGTGCAGCCGCGATCCGCTCAAAAGCATCGTCGTCCAGAGCCGCTGAGACGAACCAGGTTTCGAAGGCGCTGGGCGGTGGGTAAACCCCACCGTCGAGAAGCGCGTGGAAGAACGGCGGGAATCGGAACGTCTGGCTGGCCCGCGCGGAGGCGAAGTCGGTGACCTGATGCTCGGCGAAGAACACCGACAGGAAACTGCCGGCCCTGGCCAGCTGGTGAACCACCCCTGCGGCGGACAGCGCCTCGGACAGCAGCCCGGCCAGCCGGTCGGCGTTGGCGTCGAGGGCCGCGTACACCGCATCGTCGGCATGCCGCAGCGTCGCCAGTCCCGCCGCCACTGCGACCGGATTCCCCGACAGGGTGCCGGCCTGATATACCGGCCCCAGCGGTGCCAGCCGTTCCATCACCTCGGTGCGCCCGCCGAATGCCGCGGCGGGCAGGCCCCCGCTCATGACCTTGCCGAAGGTGAACAGGTCGGCATCGACCGGATCGACTCCGTACCAACCAGACCGGCTGATCCGGAAACCGGTCATCACCTCGTCGACGATAAGCAGAGCGCCGTGCTCGGCAGTGATCCGGCGCAGGGCCGCGTTGAAACCCGGCAGGGGTGCGACGGCGCCCATGTTGCCTGGGGCGGCCTCGGTGATCACCGCGGCGATGCCCTCGCCGAACGCGGCGAAGGTCGCTTCCACGGCGGCGACATCGTTGTAGGGCAGAACGATTGTGTCGGCGGCCGTCGCGCCGGTCACCCCGGGCGAAGACGGCAGGCCCAGCGTGGCCACCCCGGAACCGGCGTCAGCCAGCAGCGCATCGACATGGCCGTGGTAGCAACCGGAGAATTTCACGATCTTGGGCCGGCCGGTGAACCCCCGGGCGAGCCGTACGGCGCTCATGGTGGCCTCGGTACCGGAGTTCACCAGTCGGACCCGCTGGACCGGCCGAACCCGCGCGACGATCTCCGACGCCAACTCCGTCTCGCCGGGCGTGGGTGCGCCGAAGGACAACCCCTCGGCGGCGGTCCGTGCGACGGCCTCCACGACCGCCGGGTGAGCGTGGCCCAGGATCATCGGACCCCACGAGCAGACCAGATCGACGTAGCGGTTGCCGTCGGCGTCGGTGAGCCAGCAACCCTTGGCCGAGGTGATGAAGCGCGGCGTACCGCCGACGGCGTTGAATCCCCGCACCGGGGAGTTCACCCCGCCGGGGATCACCGCGCAGGCCTCGTCGAACAGCTTCGCCGAGGCAGGCACCTGCTCGCTCATGACCACCAGTGTCCCAGCCTGGATCCGGTTCAGGGGCGCGAGGGTACGACTGTGACTAAGGTCCCTATCTGCACAGGCGGACGAGACATCCCTGCGTTAGATAGGTTAGCCTAACTTCATGTCCTCGGTGTCCGATCTGATGCGCCGGCGCCGCTTACAGGCCGGTGTCTCTCCCGTCACGGAAACATGGCTCACGCTGGCTCAACTCGGCCCGGGGCAACGGGCCACGGTGACCGGGTATGACGACCGGATGGCGGCCAGCACGGCCCGGCGACTCTTCGACCTGGGACTGACACCGGGGATCGAGGTGGAGATGGTGCGGCGGGCACCGTTGCGCGACCCGGTGATCTTCCGGGTCGGCGACTACGAGATCGCACTGCGGGCGGAGCAGTCCCAGGGCATTCATGTGAAAGCAGTGCGGTGACCGGTGCACACGACCACTGCGGCAGCGGTGGTGGCGTCAGCACGGCCGACCTCGGACTGAAGCGGTTCGCCGTTGTCGGCAGCCCGAACTCGGGCAAGACCACACTGTTCAACGGACTGACCGGCCTGCACGCCAAGACCGGCAACTACCCGGGTGTCACGGTGGCCCGGTTCGAGGGTCGTACGCGCCTCAGTGACCACGAGACTGTTGTGGTCGAAGACCTTCCCGGCACCTACAGCCTGGACCCGATCAGTCCGGACGAACAGATCGTCGTCGACGTGCTCGACACCGATCACCACAACGTGCGCGTCGACGTCCCGGACGCCATGCTGGTCACCCTCAACGCCACCACTCTGCGGCGGTCGCTGGGGCTGCTGGCCCAGTTACTGCAGACCGGACTGCCGGTATGTGTGGTGCTGACCTTCACCGACGACCTGGCCCGCCGCAGCGGCACCCTGGATGTTGCAGCGTTCACCCGCGCGCTGGGTGTGCCGGTCGTGACGGTGGTGGCCGGGCACCGCGACGGCCTGGCCGATCTGCGGCATGTGATGGCCCGATCCGATTCGTGGACCATGCCGGTGGTACCGCCGCCCACCGAGCCCGCCGAGGTGACCGCCTGGGTGGACTCGGTCCTGAGCTCGTCCAGTTATCAACTGCCGCATGTCGATACCCGCACCCGGCGGATCGACTCGGTGGTGCTGCACCCCGTGCTGGGCACCGCGATCTTTCTGCTCACGATGTTCGTGTTCTTCCAGACCATCTTCGCCGTCGCCGCGCCACTGCAGGACTATGTCGAGACATTCTTCGGCTGGCTCGGCGGCCTGGTCTCCGAGCATGTGCAGATCGGTTGGCTGTCGGCGTTCCTGTCCCAGGCAGTCATCGGGGGCATCGGCAGCGTGCTGGTTTTCGTACCGCAGATCGCGTTGCTGTTCCTGTTGATCGCGATCCTGGAAGGCACCGGCTATCTCGCACGGGCGGCGTTCCTGATGGACAGGGTGATGGCCCGCGCCGGACTGGAGGGCCGTGCCTTCGTCGCGCTGTTGTCGTCATTCGCCTGCGCCATCCCGGGCATCATGGCGACCCGTTCGCTGCCCTCGGCAAAAGACCGGTTGGCCACCATGATGGGCGCCCCGCTGATGACGTGCTCGGCACGGCTGCCGGTGTACATCCTGCTGGTGAGCCTGCTGCTGCCCTCGGACGCGAAAGTGGGTTGGTTCAACGCCCGGGGTGTGGTGATGTTCGCGCTGTACTTTTTCGGCGCGCTCTCGGCGATGCTGGTGGCGGCCTTCTTCAAGAAGCTCACCTCACGAGGGGGGCCGGGTCTGCCGTTCTACATGGAGATGCCGCCCTACCAGCTGCCACGGCTGAAATCCGTTGGCACCGAGGTGTGGACCGCATGCTCGGCGTTCCTGCGCAAGGTCACCACGATCATCCTGGCCACCACGGTCGTGCTGTGGGCCCTGCTGAACCTGCCGCTGCGTGGCGACGCCGAGATGGCTGCAGCCGGGGTGGACACCACTGACGACACCGCCGTCTCGGCCTACATAGTGGACAATTCCTACGCTGCGACGGTCGGCAAGGCCGTCGAGCCGGTGTTCGAGCCACTCGGCTTCGACTGGCGAATCAATATCGGCATCCTGTCCTCACTTGCCGCCCGCGAGGTGTTCGTCGCCACGCTGGGCCAGGTGGCCGCGGCCACCGACCCCGAGGAGCCGGCCGCAGCCCTGCGTGAGATGCGGGTACAGCACGGACCCGGCAATCCCGACGGGGCCGGCCGCACGCTGTTCGACGCGCCGACAATCGCCGCGCTCCTGGTGTTCTTCATGTACGCGCTGCAATGCATGTCGACGGTGGCTGTGTTGCGCCGGGAGAGCGGGTCGTGGAAGTGGCCGGCGATTGCGTTCGGCTACATGTTCGCGCTGGCATGGGTGCTGGCTCTGGTGGCGCGCACCGTCGTGGCCGCCCTGACATGACGTCCCCGGCGTGATCGGCCTGCACGCCGAACGGGTGACCGGTGATGACCGGGTGGTCCGCTGGGTGATGCCGGTCGGCATATTGCCGGCGGGGCGAGTCCGCCGCGCGCCGGGTCAACTCGGTGAAATGCTCACCGAGGGAACGCTTTCCGGCGCCCTGGTGGAGTACACCGCGGTGTGGCTGTGGCTGCGGGAGGGACTCGCCTGGTCGGCGAAGGGCAACTGTGTGCAGGGCGCCCTGCGGCAGGCACTGGCCGACCCGGCAGGTTGGGAGATCGAACCCGCGGCCGGGGAGGTGCTGGAAGCCGTCACCGCCGACCTGCTCACCGGATCGGTGGGCGACTTCGTCCGCTCGCACGGCGGTTCGGTGGAGTCGCACCGCGATGGCGAGGATGTCGAGGTTCGTTTGGGCGGGGCTTGCGAACACTGCCCGGCCGCCGAGTACACCCTGCGGTTGCGTCTGCTTGAGGCGATGCGCCGCCGCTGCCCCGAGATCGTCGAATCCGATAGCGGCGCCGGCACCCTGCGATTGAGCCTCAGAAGTCTGTGACGGTCGCCTACTACTGGTTCCGTCGACCTACGCGGGGCGGCGAGTTGGTCGCCCCGGCTGGAGTCCCGATTCTCAGTACCTCCGGAAGGCTCGGCAGGAAGTGCCGGACAGCGAAAGCTCTTATTTCCGAGGCAGTCTCAACCGGATCAACGCTGGGCAGTAAGAGCAGCATCATGGCGTAACGCCAGGTGTTCTCGGCCAGTTCGCGAACTGCCTCCGGTCCGATCCGATCGGCGAAACCCGGCGGGAAGATCACCTCCAGCGCCGCCTCAATGCGACTCACGGCGGCACCGTAGTGGCGGCGTGCCAGTTCAAGGCAGAGCGCGGGTTCCTCGCTGACCATCCGGTTGAGCACGCGGTGATCGCGGCTGCGCAGAACCGCCGAGGTGAAGGCTTCGACGTAGTAGTTCGATTGCGGCCGTGCGGTTTTAAGTTCCGCGGCGATGTCGGAGAAAAGCCTCGCGTTCTCCCGGTCCATCACCGCGGCGACCAATTCGTCACGGTTGGCGAAGCGCCGGTAGATCGTCGTCCGGCTGACCCCGGCCCGTCGGGCTACATCGTCGAGGGCCACCTTGCGGATGCCGTGCCTGTCGAACTCGACGAGTGCCGCGTCGAGGATCGACTGGGTCGCAGCGTCAGGCATAACGGGCAAAACCCTCACGGGCATAGGGAACGAGGCGCAACTTCTCGGGCACACGGGACCACATCCAGTTCACCAGTGGGGTGCGACAGAACGCGGCGAAGCGCTGGTAACGACGTTCCTTGCGATCATCCCAGGGCAGTCCGAGAATCGCACGGGTGCGCGGCGGCATGCCTCCGGTGGTAAGGAAGGCCGCGACCGGATTGAACACCGGGGCAACGGCTTTCCATACCAGCGGCGAGATCCCTTTGGGCCTGGGAAAACCCTTGGTGACGTAGCCTATGCCGTACTTGGCGGTGCGGTGCGCGACGAGCACGTCATTGATCATGTGATCCCAATACTTCTCGAACGCCGCGTAGTCAGCGGGCATCGGCCGATCACTGACTCCGTAGCGGCGATACCAGGTCTTGGACTCTGCGTACATCTGCTCCTTCTCGGCACGCGAGAGCTTCCTGACGAAGGTGTCGGTGAAGTACAGAACCTGATCGAAGAAGGTGGCATGCGCCCAGAAGTAGGTATCCGGGTCCAGCGCGTGATAGCGCCCGCCATTGGATGTCGTGGAGTACTCCTCGGGAAGTTCCCCTTTGATGTTCTTGTGGAAGTCGCGGACCAGGGTGCCGGCGTTGTCGTCGTCACTGCCGTAGACCGTCCGATAGATCGGCGGTAGCGAACGTCGAATACGCGCGGCGGTGTCGGCGAAGAACACCGAGTGGTCGACGACACCTTGACCAAGCTGAACCAGCATGTTCTGCAGCACCGCAGGACGCGGGCCGATCAGCGCGATACGGCGGTCACCGAAGTACTTCCACACCAGCGAGTCCGGCCCCAACGGCAGGGCGTCGTCGTCGCTGTCGGCCGGCGTTGGAGTCTGCACGAGCTCGGTCATGCGAAACAGTGTTACAGATTTCGCCCTTTGTTTCACCCCCCGGCGGATCTAGTGGAAACTTTTCAGTCGCAGGCTGTTGGTCACCACCAGCACCGATGAGACCGCCATCGCCGCGCCGGCAATCATCGGATTGAGCAACCCGAGCGCCGCCAGTGGGATGGCCGCGATGTTGTATCCGAAGGCCCAGAACAGGTTCTGCTTGATGGTCCGCAGGGTTCGCGCGGACAACCGAAGCGCCGTCGGGACAGTTCGCAAATCGCCGCGAACGAGGGTGATATCGCCGGCTTCAATCGCGGCGTCGGTGCCGGTGCCCATCGCCATGCCGATATCGGCGGTGGCCAGCGCCACCGAGTCGTTGACACCGTCGCCGACCATGGCCACCCGCCGGCCGGCCTTCTGCAACCGGGTGATCACATCAGCCTTCTGGGACGGCAGCACCCCGGCGATCACGTCGTCGAGGGCTATCCCGACTTCGGCGGCCACCCGGGCGGCCACCGCCTGGTTGTCACCGGTGAGCAGCATTGGAGTGATGCCCATCGCCTTGAGTTCGGCGATTGCCGCCGCACTGGTGGGCTTCACCGCATCAGTGAGCCGGATGGTCCCCCGCTCGCGGCCCTCCCAACCCACCGTGACGGTGGTGCGGCCGTCGCTGACCTGATCGGCCTGCGACCGAGTGACCCGAACCCCGACTCCGTCGACCACACCGCGGACACCGGTGCCCGGCTCGTTGGCGAACCCGGTGACCGGCGGGATGTTCACACCGCGCTGTCGGGCGAGAGCCACGATCGCGGCCGCCACCGGGTGTTCGGACGCCGACTCCACCGCAGCCGCCCGGGACAGCACGACGTCGGAGTCCTCCCCCGGCAGGGCTGCGACACCCTCGACGCTCATCGCGCCGGTGGTGATGGTTCCGGTCTTATCCAGTACGACGGTGTCGATACCGCCGACGGTCTCGAGGACCTGCGGCTCTTTGATCAGGACACCGAGCTGGGCACCCCGGCCGGTACCGACCAGGATGGCGGTCGGGGTGGCCAGGCCGAGCGCACAAGGGCAGGCGATGATCAGTACCGCCACGGCAGCGGTGAACGAGGCCGCCGCCGAGTGCCCGGTCAGCAGCCAACCCGCCAGGGTCACCGCTGCGATGACCAGCACCGCGGGAACGAAGACCGCCGAGACGCGGTCGGCGAGCCGCTGGATCGAGGCCTTGCCGTTCTGCGCGTCGGCGACCATTCCGGCCATCCTGGCCAACTGAGTGTCGCCACCGACTTTCCTGGCGCGCAACAGGATTCGCCCGTAGGTGTTGACCGCGCCGCCGAGGACCTCGTCGCCGGGGCGAACCTCGACCGGCACCGATTCGCCGGTCATCGCCGAGGTATCCAACGCGGAGGATCCGTCGACCACGACCCCGTCGGTGGCGACCCGTTCGCCGGGGCGGACGACGATGACATCGCCGACCGCGAGTTCGTCGACGCCAACCCGGACCTCGGCACCATCCCGCACCACGGTGGCGTCCTTGGCTCCCAGCGACAGCAGCGCCCGCAGTGCCGAACCGGCGGAGCGTTTTGCTTTGGCCTCGGCGTAGCGGCCGGCCAACAGGAACACCGTCACCGCGGCGGCGACCTCGAAATAGACGTGGGTCTGACCGTGTCCGCCGTGTCCGCCTCGGGTCACCAGGACGACCAGTGACCACAGATAGGCCGACAGGGTGCCCAGCGACACCAGGGTGTCCATCGTTGAACTGCCGTGCCGCGCGCTGTTGAGCGCGGCCTTGTGGAACGGGTAACCGCCCCAGAACACGATCGGAGTGGTCAACGCCAGCACTACCCACTGCCAGCCTGGGAACTGCCAGCCCATCACCATCGAGAGCGCCAGGACCGGTACGGCGAGCAGCGCCGAGCCGATCAGCCGGGACCGTAACTGTTCCTGGGGAACGTCGTGGCTCATGTGGTCATGGCCGCCGTGGCCCTCGTGGCCTTCGTGGCCCTCGTGGTGATGGTGGTCGATCACGGCGGCGTGATAGCCGCTGGACTCGACGGCCCGCACCAGGTCATCGTCGGTGATCTCCGGGCCGTGCTCGACATGGGCCTGCTCGACTGCGAAGTTGACCGAGGCAGCCACCCCGTCGAGCCGGTTGAGGCTGCGCTCGATCCGGGCGGCGCACGAGGCGCAGCTCATCCCGGAAAGCTTCAGGTCCGTGGTCGTCGGGTTGGTCATGACCCGACCATACCCCTAGGGGGTATATATGGCAAGGTCGCGCGGACGCCGGCGCCGCAGAAGCCCTGCCACTCCGAGAACGGCAAGTACCCCGGCTGTCGTGGCCAGGAGCCAGGCCAGCACCATCAGCGGCGGGTCATACACAACCGAGACGGTGGCCGGCTGACCGTCGCTGATGGGCGGCACGTCAACCCAACTCTTGACCTGCAGCCAGCACAGCACTGCCCCTACTGCGGCAAGTGCAGACAGCACCAGCTGCAGAACAGGTTTCACAGCGCCTTCCGGGATTCCACCAGCCGGGCCAGGGTCGCACGGAATTCCTCGTGGTCGCGCGCCCAAGCTTGGACCAGCCGGCCGCCGGCAAGCTTCAGACCCACCCCGGTGCGTCCCCGCGGTACCCCGGAAAGCTCGCCCAGCGCTCGTGCGCGCTGCCACTCCTCCTGGGGTTCGGCGGGCTTGACCCGCCAGCTGGAGACGGGACCGCGAACCCGGACCGGCCGCCCGGGTTCGGGGAACACCGTCACGATGTCCTTCACCTCGACGACCTCAGTCCCTTCCCGCAGGGTCTGGTCGGTCAGCTCGACGCTGGTGTGAAGACGCGCAGCCTTCACCTGCAGGCCCAGCATCCCAGACACCAGGACCAGGAACATCAGTGGAACCTTGAGTGGAAATCCCAGGCCGGCGCGCCACTGAACGAACATCATGGCCAGCGCGGCCACCGGGCCGGCCAGCAGCCACAGCCAGCTGGCGCCGGCCTCGAAGAACAGCGGCTCCCTCGGGTCGGCCACCTGAGGCTTGATGTCAGCCACCGGCATACCAATCCAGGACTGTCGGCCTGCTCAGCAGCAGCGTGCCGACAACGATGGGGAGCAGACTGAGCAGAGCCAGGATGTGAGTTCCGGAGAACACCGCCGCCACCGCGACCAGTACGACGATGCTCAGACCCAGGGCCATGGCGGCCCGCCGCGCCCGTAAGTCGCGGCTACGAGCGCGGCCGGCGAACCACACCAGCGCCACACCGGCGATTCCGAACAGAATTCCGGCGCCACGGTAAAGCCGGGCATAGTCATGCAACGCCTCGTCGGTCACCGTGATCGGGGCGGCCTGGCGCAGAGAATCGAAGCTGACCAGCGTCGCAAGCAACCCGCCTGCGATCAACAGCACCCCCCCGGCCACGAGGAGCCAACAGGCGGTCGTGACCGCACTGGGTCGGGATTCGGTCTCGCTCATGATCGGGCCAGCCTAACCGCTCAGCGGATGAAGAACCGATGCGAGTCGGGCCGGTGCAGCAGATAGATCCCGCCGGCGATGAGGACCGAGCCGAAGATCCCGGTGACGGCGTAGACCACAGACGGCAGCGTCGGCCGCGCTGGGCTGAACAGGCTTGCGCAGGTGAAGAAGATGGTGACCAGGCCGCCACCGGTAAGCAGGGTGCGGGCCCAGCGGTAGCCGGACCGCAACATGGCCAGGAAGCCCACCACCACCCCGCCCATGATCGCCACCACGAATGCTGTGGTGACGAACACATAGGACGAACCGGCCGCCTTCGCGCCGACGTAGGCGTCGGCAAGTTGGCCGATCACCAACAGCGGAACCGCGACCAGCCAGAGCCAGAAACCGGTATCGACATCGACCGGGCGCGGCGACGTAGCGGTGGGGGATGGCGGCACTGGCGGATGCACGCTCACACCAGCCAGCCCGCGGCCTCGGCCGCCCAGTAGGTCAGCACGATGTCGGCGCCGGCGCGGCGAATCGCGGTCAGGGATTCCAGCGCCGCGGCCCGTCCGTCGATCCAGCCGTTGGCCGCGGCCGCGGCGATCATGGCGTACTCCCCCGACACCTGGTACGCGGCCACCGGCACCGGGGAGATCTCGGCGGTGGCCGCAACGATGTCGAGGTAGGCCATCGCCGGCTTGATCATCACGATGTCGGCGCCTTCGTCGATGTCGAGCAGAACCTCACGCACCGCCTCACGGGCGTTGCCGGCGTCCTGCTGATAGGTGCGCCGGTCGCCGCTGAGGCTGGATGCCACCGCCTCGCGGAACGGACCGTAGAACGACGAGGCGAACTTCGCGGCATAGGCGAGGATCGCGACATCGGTCAAACCGGCGGCGTCCAGACCGTCCCGGATTGCGGCGACCTGACCGTCCATCATTCCACTGGGCCCGACCACGTGAGCACCCGACTTCGCCTGCGCCACAGCTAATTTGACGTATTGAGCGTTAGTCTCGTCGTTATCGACACGGCCGGCCGAATCCAGAACCCCGCAGTGACCGTGGTCGGTGAACTCGTCCAGGCAGGTGTCGGCCATCAGCACGGTGGCATCGCCGAGGTCACCGGCAAGGTCTCGCAGAGCGACGTTGAGAATGCCGTCTGGACGGATCCCGCAGGAACCGAGGGCGTCCTTGTCCTCATCGCGGGGCACCCCGAAGATCATCAGCCCGCCCACCCCGGCCTGGACCGCCGCAGCGGCGGCTCGGCGCAGCGAGTCGCGGGTGTGCTGCACCACCCCGGGCATCGAGGAGATCGGCCGCGGCTCACAGATGCCGTCGGCGACGAACATCGGCAGCACGAGGTGCCGTGGTTCCAGAGAGGTCTGGGCCACCAGACGGCGCATCGCTGCGGTGGACCGCAGCCGTCGCGGACGCTGCCGGGGAAACGCCATCGCCCTGCCGCCTACATCCTTCGGTGGGGGCCCGCTGCGCTCGGCTTCGCCGAGCTTGCGACCGCCACTAACGCCGCCGGCTCTTCTTACGCGGCGGCGGCAGCGCACCCTCGGCGCGCAACCGGGCGGCGTGTTCGGCCAACGCGTCGACCAGTGGACCGATCGCAGCGGTCTCCGGCTGGACATCGACCCGCAGACCGAACTCGGCCGCCGTCTCGGCGGTCTTGGGCCCGATGCAGGCGACGATGGTGCGGGTATGCGGCTTACCGGCGATACCGACCAGGTTGCGCACCGTCGAGGACGACGTGAAGCAGACGGCATCGAACCCGCCGGTCTTGATCATCTCGCGGGTGTCAGCCGGCGGCGGTGCCGCTCGGACAGTCCGGTAGGCGGTGACGTCCTCGATCTCCCAGCCGCGTTCACGCAGACCCTCGGCCAAAGTTTCGGTGGCGATGTCGGCGCGGGGCAGGAGCACCCGGTTCACCGGATCGAAGATGCTGTCGTAGTCCGGGAATTCGTCGAGCAGGCCGAGGGACGACTGCTCACCGGAGGGCACCAGTTCGGGGCTGATCCCGAAGGCCCGCACCCGATCCGCAGTGGCCTCGCCGACGCAGGCGATCTTCACCCCGGAGAATGCGCGTGCGTCCAGGCCGAATTCGCCGAATTTCTCCCACACCGCGCGCACCGCGTTCGTGGAGGTGAAGACCACCCATTGGTAGCGGCCGTCGACCAGACCCTTGACGGCACGTTCCATCTGGGCCGGGCTGCGCGGCGGCTCGACGGCGATGGTCGGCACCTCCACCGGCAGGGCCCCGTGGGCGATCAGACGGTCGCTCATATCGCCGGCCTGTTCCTTGGTGCGCGGCACCAGGACAGTCCAGCCGTACAGTGCGCGGCTCTCCCACCAGTTCAGTTTGGCGCGCGCGGTCACGGCCCGGCCGATGGTGACCACCAGCGGTCCGGCCAGCGGGCCGGACGGATCGGCGGCGCCCAGCGCCCGGTCAGTCAGGCCCTGCAACGTCGACTCCACCGAGCGCTGCGCACAGGTGGTGCCCTGCGCGGTCACCACACACGGCGTGCTGTCGGACAGACCGAACTCGATGAGCGAGCGGGCGGCGTCGGGCAGATGCGAGGCCGTCGCGGTCAGGATCAGCGGGCCGGGAGCAGCGGCCAGGGCCGCCCAGTCAACCTCACCGCGCACGTCGGCGACGGTGTGAGTCGATCCCAGGGGCAGGCCCGCGTAGGTGGGAACAGCAACGGTGGCGGGCAGGCCGGGAACGATCTCGAAGGACAGATGGGTCTTTGACACCGCGGTGACCTCGACGCTGACCGAATCCACCGACAGCGGGTCACCGGCCACCAACCGGACCACGTCCACACCGGACTTGGCCTCGGCCACCAAGGTTTTGGCCACTTCGGCCGGTTCACCCAACGCGGGCCGCACATCCGGACCGACGGAGACCACCGGCGGGGCGGTCTGATCCTCGGACTGGGCGCCGTCCAGGGCGGGGCCGACGGCGGGCGGCAGGTCGGTGCCGATGAGTTTGAGTACCGCCTCAGGGACATCGGGGTCGGTGAACACACACGCGGCGTTGGCCAGGACGGTTCGGGCGCGCGTCGTCAGCAGGCCCGGGTCACCAGGGCCGGAGCCGACGAACGTAATGCGTCCCGGCTTCGCCTTGCGCCCTCTCGGGGTCGCGTGACCAGTCATTGCTTCTCCTGCCCCACCGTTGTCACGGCACTTCCCGCTCTACCGCTCATCGCGGAGTTGTATCGCCATGACCTCGCGCGCTCCGAGATCGAACAACTCCGCAGCCACCGCGAGCCCCAGCTCTGCGGGCCGGCCGGGAGTCCCGATACCGGACGCACGGATCACGTCGGATCCGTCCGCCGCCGCTACGCAGGCGCGCAGCGACAGTTCCTCGAAGACGATGCCGTCGTCATCGATGGACTCGACCACCTCAGCGATCGCGCCCACGGGTGCCGAACAACCCGCCTCCAGGTCGGCCAGCAGGACTCGCTCCGCGGTGACCGCGGCGCGGGTGTCGGGGTCATCCAACTCCGCCAACAGCGCCGCGAGCTCGGTGTCGCCGGATCGGCACTCCACTGCCAGCGCACCCTGAGCGGGTGCCGGCAGCATCTGCACCGGCTCCAGCGTCTCGGTGACATCGCCGAGGCGTCCGATACGGGCCAAGCCCGCCCGGGCCACAACGACGGCGTCGAGATCACCGCTGCTTACCCTGTTCAACCTGGTGTCAAGGTTGCCTCTTAGGGGGCGGATTTCCAAACCGAGACCCAGTGCTCTAAGCTGTGCCGCCCTACGTACGGACGACGTTCCGATGACCGAACCGGTAGGCAACTCACCGAGCACCATCCCGTCGCGGGCCACCAATGCGTCACGTGGATCCTCGCGGCGCGGAACTGCGGCGATGGTGAATCGGTCGTCAACGGCGGTGGGCAGATCCTTGTAGGAATGCACCGCCATATCGACCCGGCCGTCGGCGATGGCCTCGCGCAGTGCGGCGGTGAAAACCCCCACCCCGATCTCGGCGACCGGCGCCTCGGAGCGGTCCCCCTCGGTGGAGATGATGACCAATTCCGCGGGATGGCCGCGCGCGATCAACTCGTCGCGAATGGTCCCGGCCTGAGTGGTGGCCAACAGGCTGCCACGGGTGCCGATCCGGATCACTGAGGACCGCCTGCCAGTAAATCGAACGTACGGCGTTCGACGCCCGAGTCGTTCGGATACCCCGAGTCGTTCGGATACCCCGAGTCGTTCGGATATATGGGCTTAGAGATGTAGACGGGGGAGATGTAGTCGGGGGTGGAGAACGGGATGGAGACGTGGTACGCCTTCATCAATCCTTTTCCCTCGGCAGCGGGAACTCACCCGCGGCCACTGCGTCGACGGCTTGCGGGTCAAGTTCGAACAATTCGCGGAGCGCCTCGGTGTAAGTGTTGGCGCCCGGAGCCCCGGCGAGTTGTTTGACCCGCACCGTCGGGGCGTGCAGAAGCTTATCGACGACGCGCTGAACGGTGCGTGCGACTTCCTCGCGCTGGGCGGCGTCGAGGTCGGGCAACCGATTCTCCAGTCGCAGCAACTCGGACTCCACCAGTTCAGCGGCACGCTGACGCAGGGCGGTGACGGTCGGGGTGACCTCCGCGATGCGTTGGCTGGCCAGGTAGGCGGCGACTTCAGCGGCCACGATGCGCCGTGCGGCGTCGGCGTCGGCGGCCGCAGCCTTGGCCGATGGCTCGCGCTGCACCCGGTCCATGTCGACCACCGCCACACCCGGCAGTCCGGCAACGGCCGGGTCGACGTCGCGGGGCATGCCCAGATCGCAGAACACCAACGGCTCAGCCTCCTCGTCACGCTGCGAGGCGGCCAGGGCGTGGTGGACGTCGGCCAGTGTCACCACCGGCCGCACCGCGCCGGTGCAGCTGACGACCAGATCGGAACCGGCCAGGGCAGTGGGCAGCTCGTCCAGCGTCATCGCCTGCGCGCCGACGCCCTGCCTGGTGAGGTTCTGCGCCAGGCGCTGGGCCCGCGGCAGCGATCGGTTCACGACATTGACGTGAGTGACACCGGCGCGGACCAGGTGCGCCGCAGTCAGGCTGCCCATCGAGCCGGCGCCGATGACTGTCGCGGTGCGTCCGGCAAGTGCGGTGTAGGAGGGGCCCAACTCCGGGCGGTAGAGCCGCTGCGCGGCAACGTGCAGCGCCACCGACACCACACTGGCGCCGGCAGCGTCGATCGAGGTCTCCGCGTGCACGCGCTTGCCCACCGACAGGGCACGCTGGGCGAGGTCGTGAAGCACCCGCCCGACGGTCCGGTTGGCCTCACCGGTGGCATAGGCCCGACGGACCTGTCCGAGGACCTGATGCTCCCCGACCACCGCGCTATCCAGCCCGCTGGCCACCGCGAACAGATGCTCCACGGCCGCTTCGCTGTAGCGCACGTACGCATGCTTGGTGAGGTCGCCCATCGACATTCCGGAGTGCTCGGCAAGCACCTGGCCGATCGCCGAGAGTCCGCCGTGGAACGCGTCGACGACGGCGTAGATCTCCACCCGGTTGCAGGTGGACAGCATGATCGCCTCGGTGACCAATGGCGACTGCAACACCTGCTGGACCAGTTTGAACTGGTCGGACTCATCGATGGAGAGCCGCTCCAGTACGGACACCGGAGCGCTGCGGTGCGACACCCCAAAGAGCAGCACGCTCACGGCACGATCACCAGGCTTGCTCCCTCAAGGCGGCGGAATGGCGCGAAATGATTTCGCGCTGGTGTTTCTGGGGAGAGAAACTACTCGCAACGGTAATCCGTTCGCAGCTGGCCGATCAAATTCCCGGTTGATTGGGGTGGGCTCGTCACCGGTTCGTGATGTCGGCTCGCAGCCGGTCCTCATCGATATCCCAGTAACTGTGTTCCCGCCCGTCGAGCAGAACCACCGGCAGCCGGTCGCCGTACTCGGCCCGGAGCGCCGATTGACCGGCGGCCGCGGCGGTGTCGACATCGGTACTGGACAGGTCGAAATTCAGTTCGGCGGCCAACGCGGCCAGCCGGCGATAGACACCCTCGCACAGGCCACAGCCGGCGCGAGTGAGCAGTTCGACATGGGGGCGGCTCATCACCCCTCAGTCTGGCACCCACAGATAGGGTGGTCGGTATGGGTTCCGGGGACGAGCAGGCTCCCGCCGGGGAAGCCAGTGCCGAGCTGGCGACGGAGGGGTCAGCGACCCCTGCCCCGCTGGACCTGACCGCAGCCGCCTTTTTCGACGTCGACAACACCCTGGTACAGGGGTCGTCACTGGTGCATTTCGGCCGCGGCCTGGCCGCCCGCAAGTACTTCCGCTACAGCGAGGTGTGGAAGTTCATCTACGCCCAGGCGAAGTTCCAGCTGACCGGCCGGGAGAACAGCGACGACGTGGCCGAGGGCAGACGCAGGGCACTGGCCTTCATCGAGGGCCGCACCACCGCGGAACTGGCCGAACTGGGCGAAGAGATCTACGACGAGATCATCGCCGACAAGATCTGGCCGGGTACCCGGGCGCTGGCACAGATGCATCTGGACGCGGGCCAGCAGGTGTGGCTGGTCACCGCCACTCCGTATGAGCTGGCCCAGGTCATCGCCAAGCGGCTCGGGCTGACGGGTGCGATGGGTACGGTCGCCGAGTCGGTCGACGGCGTGTTCACCGGCCAGCTGGTCGGCGACATCCTGCACGGCCTGGGCAAGGCGCACGCGGTGCGGGCGCTGGCAATTCGCGAGGGGCTCAACCTGAAACGCTGCACCGCCTACTCCGACAGCTTCAACGATGTGCCGATGCTGTCACTGGTGGGCACCGCGGTGGCGATCAACCCCGACGCGGACCTACGAGAGCTGGCCCGCGAAAGGGGTTGGGAAATCAGGGACTTTCGCACCGCTCGCAAGGCCGCCAAGATCGGGGTGCCCTCGGCCCTGGCGCTGGGAGCGGTGGGCGGCGCCGTCGCCGCCGCAGTGTCACGCCGCCACGAGCACGAGTAAGGACTCCGGACGCGATAAACTCCGGGAATGTCCTTCGCCAGCGACATCATCGGAACCCACTACCGCTACCCGGACTACTACCTCGTCGGGCGGGAGAAGATTCGCGAGTACGCCAAAGCGATCCAGTGCGAAGACCCGATCAGCCACAGCGAGGAAGCCGCCAAGGCCGCGGGCCACCCGGACGTCGTCGCCCCGCTGACATTCATCGCGATCCCGGGCCGGCAGGTGCAACTGGACATCTTCCGCAACTTCGATGTCGGCATCAACATCGCGCGAGTGATCCATCGCGACCAGAAGATCACCTACCACCGGCCGATCTGCGCGGGCGACAAACTGTATTTCGACTCCTGGCTGGACTCCGTCATCGAGTCGCACGGCACCGTGATCAGCGAACTGCGCTCAGAGGTGACCGATGCCGAGGGCAAGCCGGTGATGACCACGGTCGTCACAATGATCGGCGAGTCGGCCGGTTCGGAGGAGGACAACGCCCAGGTTGCCGCTATCGCGGCGGCGGCACTGGGCCGACGGTAAGCCGCGCCGGTCAGCCCAGGAAAGTGTTACGGCGCTGGCCCAGCAGCCCGAACAGGGTCTGCTGGATGTTCTCGCGCACCTGATCGGTGATCTCGAAGGTGATCATCGGATCATCGGCCGCGTGTTCGTCATAGCCGCTGGTGTCGATCGGTTCGCCGAAGGCGATGTGCCACTTCGACGGCAGCGGCACCAGACCAAGCGGACCCGCCATCGGGAAAAGCGGCGTGATCGGGAAGTACGGCACACCCAGCACCCGAGCAAGCAGCTTCACGTCGGCGACCATCGGGTAGATCTCCTCCGAGCCCACGATCGAGCACGGGATGATCGGGGCCTTGGCGCGCAGAGCAGCCGACACGAAGCCACCGCGACCGAAACGCTGCAACTTGTAGCGGTCACGGAAGGGTTTGCCCAAGCCCTTGTAGCCCTCGGGGAACACCGCGGTGAGTTCACCGCTGCCGAGCAGCCGGTTGGCGTCGGTGTTGCACGCCATGGTGTGCCCGGCTTTGCGGGCTACCGGGCCGAGCACCGGAAGGTCGAACAGCATGTCGGCGGCCAGCAGCCGAAGGTTGCGATGGGCCGGGTGATGGTCGTGGACCGCGACGGCCAACATCGGCCCGTCGAATGGCAGGGTGCCGGCGTGGTTGGCCACCACCAAACCGGCGCCGGTAGCCGGAAGATTCTCGATGCCGGTGACTTCGACCCGGAACCACTTCTCGTAGAAGAAGCGCAGTGTGGGCAACACGACGGCGTCGTTGTACTCCGGATCGAAACCGAACTCGTCGACGGCATAGTCACCGGTGAGCCGCTTACGCAGGAAGTCGGCCATCCCGGCGATGCGGGCGATCACATCGTTGGAGGGCGACTCGCCGCGGTGTTGACCGAGTTCCCGGATGACTGCGTCGACGGCCTCCTCGGCCTCAGGAGCAGATGTCGGATGCCGGCCGGCCGACGAATTCTTCAAATCCTGCTGATTTTTTCGGGCAGTACCCGTCCGTGCGGCGGCGCGACCTGAATCGGCATGCAGCGGAATGACTTTCGCTTTATCGCCAGCCACGTCTAAATCCCCCGCCTCTCACCTGCTGAGCCCGTCCACCGCTGCGCGAGTTCCAACGCACGACTCTCCACAGAGCGTACCCATTCCGGGTCGATGATAGGCGTCAGGCCCCGCCCCCTGACGAAGTCGTCGAACGCCTCCATCGTGGTCCACTTCGGCTCGAAGCCCAGTTCGGCGCGCATCCTGGTGGTGTCCATCACGCGGCCGTAGCTCAGATAGTCGATCTGGTCGCGGTTGAGTTCGCTGTTCATCGTCGCTTTGCGCAGCGAGTCCAACCCCCGCACGCCGAAGGTCGGCACCGCCAACGGCAAACGACCGGCCCGGCGGATCGCCTGGGACATCATGATGATCCCGTCCGCCCCGATGTTGAACGTGCCGGCCCGGCCGGCCATGGTGGCCCGCTCCAAAGCACCGAGAGCGTCCTGCTCGTGCAGCAGTTGCAGCCTGGCGTCGTGGCCGAACACGGTGGGAACCACCGGACCGGACAAATAGCGGGCCAGGGCGGTGTCCATCGCCGGACCGATCATGTTGGCCAACCGCAGGATGGTGACCGACACGTCCGGCCGGCGGCGGCCCAACCCGCGGGCGTAACCCTCGATGTCGAGGCTGTCGCGGGCGAACCCCTCGCCGAGGGGACGGCGGCTGCTGCTGTCCTCGGTGTGCATCACGGGGTCGTACTTGTTGGAGCCGTAGACCTCTGACGTCGACTTCAGGATGACCCGTCGCACCGTCGGGGCCTTCTGACAAGCCGCGAACAGTTGCATGGCCCCCATCACGTTGAGTTCTTTGAGGGTGGCCCTACCGCCTGACCGCGGTGCGTAGGAGGCGGCCGCCGCGTGAACCACGGTGTCGACATCGCTATTGCGAATCACTTTCGCGATGAACGGGTTCCGGATGTCCGCCCGGACGAACTCGGCACGTCCCATCCGGCGCTGCAGATCCTTGCTGGGCGCGATCGCGTCAACGGCGATCACCTTGTTGATCAGCGGGTTCTGCGCCAGACGCGCGGTGAGGTAACCGCCCAGAAAACGGCAGGCACCGGTCACCAACACCACTTTGGGATAGTGCGGCGTCTCGGGGCCGTAGCGGCCGGATTCCATGCGCTAGAGCCTATCGGGCATTACCCGCACCGGCACATCGACGAGGCGCCGTGCCGGGCAGTCCGGAGTTACTTGCCGAGTTTTCTGCGCTGGACCCGGGTCCGACGCAGCAGCTTGCGGTGCTTCTTCTTGGACATGCGCTTGCGCCGCTTCTTGATGACTGAACCCATGAACTCCGCTACCTAAGTACGAAAACGCCCCTGCTGGACGTGCCTGTGTCGGGGACAAACCTTACCCAAGCGAGGCAGACAACCGTTAGTCGGCTGTCACCCGGCTCAGAAAACTGCCGCGCTCCTCCTCGCGCCCCCGGGGGGCGCGCATCGTCACCCGGCGTCGAAGTACGACGTCTCCAGCAGGTCGTGGACAGCCTTGGCGTGGACCCGGAACGAGCGTCCCACCCGGACAGCGGGCAGTTCCCCGTTGTGGACCAGGCGGTAGACCGTCATCTTGCTGACCCGCATGAGGGCGGCGACTTCCGCGACGGTCAAAAACTGAGTTCGGGTGACCTGCTGGCCGTCAGCACCTGCATCGCGTGCTGACTTGGCACCCGCGGAGTCCCGTCCGTTCATAGACGTCATCGCAACCCAATCCGTCGGGCACGGAGAGTTCCAGCGGCTTCCCCACCGCTGGCACCGATCCGTGCGTTACGAGGAGAATAGCGTGGCCAGTGGGGTTACTGCGACGGGTGTTTGTTAATCCGCCAGAGAATTCTCAAACTACTCGTATGTAATTCCCAGCTGCTCAGAGCGGGTTTTCGCGGCATCGACCGCGGCCGCGACCGCCGCGCGGAGACCGCCGCGCTCCAATTCGCGCAGGCCAGCAGCCGTGGTGCCGCCCGGGGAGGTGACCAGCGCACGTAGTTCGGCCGCCGTGGTGTCCGGCCGACCGGAGTTATCCGAACGGGCGCTTTCGAGGCGCTCCAACAGCATCGCCGCCGAGCCCGCCATGGTCTGAGCCGCCAAATCGGTGGCCACAGGGCGGGTCAGGCCGTTCGCGACTCCGGCGTCCACCAGGGCCTCCAAGAACAAAAAGAAGTACGCCGGTCCTGAACCCGACACCGCTGTCACCGCGTCGATCTGGCTCTCCGAAACGGTCAAAACCCCGCCGACGCTCTCGAACAGCTGCGCGGCCTCAGCGAGCTGCTCAGCGGTGGCGAAACGGCCCGGCGCCAGCGCACTGACCCCGGCGCCGACCAGAGCGGGAGTGTTGGGCATCACCCGGATCACCGGGAATCCAGCAGGCAGACGGGATTCGTAGAAACCGGATGTCACACCGGCAACAACACTCACCAGGACCTGCTCGACGCTGTTTCCCTGGGCTTTGGCCGCGGCATCGGCGATCTCGGTGGTGATCGCATCGACGTCCCCGGGCTTGACCGCCAGAATCAGGAACGCCGCATCCTCGACCGCATCGGCAAGGCCGGTCACCCGCGCCGAATAGGTGCGGGACAGATATTCGGCGCGACCCGACAACTTCTCGGCGACGACGAGATCCCGGGTTGGCCGCCCGGACTTGATCAGGCCCGCAAGCAGCGCCTCACCCATGTTGCCGCCGCCAATGATCGCAATCCTGGACATAGACGAAAACCCTACAGACCGGGGACCAGCGCGAGCTGACGAGTTTGCACGACGATGCGGCCGGTGCTGTCGACGACGGTGTGGTCCTCGTCGAACCATTCCTCGCCGATCTCGGCGGTGGTGCACAGCACCCGCAGCCACCCGTCGGCGGGAATCCCGCGCAGGTAAGCGGTCAACTGCACGGTCGGCGCCCAACCCCGCCGGCCGACCGCATAGGGCACCGGAAGTGAGATGTCACCACACATCAGGGCGAACAACTCATCGACCGGTCCCACCTTGGGGCGCACCCAGATCTGAAACCTGGGTGCCGCGCCGTCGGACACCGACTCAACGACCAGTGGGCGGATATCGCAGCCCCGGGCGAGGTTATTGATCTCGGCCGCCGGGTGGCCCGGACCGATGGGCAGGATGTCGGCGGGCGGATCGGGATCCATCAGCTCGGTGACGGGGTTGTCCGAGAACAGCGGTGCCCCATCATGCTCGGGCTCCCCCAGGGTGACCACAGCATGGACACAGCGTTTGATTCCCCCGACGAGTTCGACGTCGACGAGTCCGATCCGCCGGCCGCGCTTGCGGACCGTTGTGAGCAGTCGGACCGGACCGGGATCGGGAGCGGACAGATAGTTCGCCGAGACGGCGATCGGATGCGCCCCGTACCCGTAGGCCTGCCGAGCGGCGTTGGCGCACAGCGCGATCATGACTCCGCCGTGCGGCTTTGTCCCAATCGTCCAGTGCGCGTTGAGATTTGCGTCATAGTGACCCGGCATATCCGGGACCGCCCGAAGTGCCATCACGTCGGCGAACAGCGGGATTTCTTCCAGGTCTGTTTCGGATGTCATCGCAGTGAGCCTTCTAACGCAGCAGATTGGTGCGGGCGAACTCCAGCGATTCGGTGAGCAGTCCGTCCCGCTCAGCCTTTGACCGGGCCCCTGAGGTGGTGACCTCCAGGACCACATGACCGGCGAAGTCGCTGCCGGCCAGCATCTGGCATACCTCGTGGGTGGGCTGGGTGCCTCGGCCCGGCACCAGGTGCTCGTCGGTGGAGGCGCCGTTGCCGTCACACAGATGCAGATGCACGAGTCCGTCGCCCATCCGACGGGCCATGTCCAACGCGTCGGTGCCCGCTGTCGCGGTGTGCGAGAGGTCGAGGGTGTAGTGGGCGTGATTACCGTCCAACGGGTCGTAGGACGGCGCGAAGGCCGACACCCCGACGCCGGGCCGGCCGCCCCGCCGACGCATCCGTTCGATCGAGGACTGGCCGGAGCCGAAGAACCGGTCGGCCCGGAACGGGAACATGTTCTCCACGGCGACCATCACCTCGCTGCGCTCCTCCAGCCAGGCCACCTGATCGCTGAAGCCGTCGGCGTATCGGCGCTGCCAGCGGAACGGCGGGTGCACCACCACCGTCTGCGCGCCGAGTCGCTCGGCCGCCTGCACACTGCGGGTGAGCTTGAGAACCGGATCGGATCCCCAGACACGTTGAGAGATCAGCAGGCAGGGCGCATGCACCGACAGCACCGGCACGCCATAGCGGCGGGACAACTGGGAAATCTCGCCGATGTCCTGGCTGACCGGCTCCGCCCACACCATCAGTTCGACACCGTCATAGCCGAGTTCTGCGGCAGCCTCGAACGCGGCCTCGGTCTTGAGTGGATAGACCGAGGCCGTCGACAGACCTACCTTGATAGCTGGGCGCACCGGGTCAGGTTGATTGCAAGGCCAGCGGACCCAGTGTCACCAGCAGTCCTACGGCCACCGCGGTCAGGGTGCTGACGATGTCCTCGGTCTTGCGTACAAATCGGACCGCGGCCGCCAACGTGAGAACCACCAGGACTGAAAGGATAAGGGCAACAAGGTTATTCCATCGCCAGAGCTGATCGAAGCCAATGAAGAGCGCAGCGCCGAAAACCACGGCTATCAGTGACTGCACAACCGCGAGCACGCTGTTCCACAGGGCGCTTCCCGCTTGCCGCGGCACTGCCGTCCCAGAGACAGTCGCGACACTCTGGTCTGTCTCGTACGTCTCATCGTCGCCGAAGTCGGTGCCGCGGCGCGCGAGGTCGTCGGCCACGGTCCCACCGGAGAACAACGTGTCCTGCGACGCGCTCAGGTAGGAGCGCAACTGCTCGACGTCCTCGACATGCTCCTCGACGAGGTCATCGAGGTTGACCGACTGATCGACCGGGTCGTAAGCCATCTGCTCGGCCCCCGACGAACGGCGCACCGGGCGCGGGTCGTAGCTGCGTTGCGGGCCGTCGCTTCGGCGCGGCAGCGGATCGCTGGCCAGCGGAAGTGGCTCGAC
This sequence comes from Mycobacterium sp., assembly GCA_036782595.1. GTDB lineage: Bacteria > Actinomycetota > Actinomycetes > Mycobacteriales > Mycobacteriaceae > Mycobacterium. The sequence continues at coordinate 34,002 of DAIPYT010000016.1, forward strand.
CGCAACGGCCTCGTACTCGACCTCGCCGAAGTCCTGCGCTACGTCCTGCGGTACGTCCTGCGCTACGTCCTGCGCTACGTCCTGCGCTACGTCCTGCGCTACGTCCTGCGC
>DAIPYT010000017.1:0-30963 GCA_036782595.1 Mycobacterium sp.
TGTCAACGGCAGCTGCGGAATTCATGATTTCGCAACGGTCTCGGTCCGGTTACACAGGGCCCTCAGGGCCGGACTTGGTTTCATATGAACGGGACGTAAATTCCTGGCCTGCCGCTACGTCATCGCCGACACCGGGGCCTATTGACGAGCTTTCACAACGCCTCATAGCGTGGGGGTTGCGAGTGGTCATCGGCGACAGCACTCCGCGATTGTCCACAGCTCGAACGTGCGAAACATGCACGGGGAGAGGGGTTTCCACATGCTACAACCACAACAGCTGCCAGGTCCCAACGCAGACCTGTGGGACTGGCAGATGCACGGGATCTGCCGGGGCGTCGATTCCGCGGTGTTCTTCCATCCCGAAGGTGAGCGGGGCCGGGCCCGAGCCCAGCGTGAGATGAACGCCAAGCAGATGTGCCGTGAGTGCCCGGTGATCACCCAGTGCCGAACTCACGCGCTGCAGGTGGGCGAGCCCTACGGAATCTGGGGCGGACTGAGTGAAGCCGAACGCGAGCTGATGATCAAGAGCGGTTTACGTCGCCGCAGCGCCTGAACGACTAGGGCGTCGGCAGTTCGTTGTCGATCCCGCATCGATTGCGCAGATCGGCCAGCGGCTGGCGAATTGCGCGGATCTCGGCTTTTTCCTGCGGATGTGCGTCCAAGTAGTCCTGTACCTGCGTGAGCACCTGATCCCGAGGCTGGCCTTTGAGACCCGTCACGAACGCGTTGAGATCGGGGTGGGTGAACAGGTAGGCCGAGGTCGCCGCCGACACTCCAGCAGCCACACCCGCCGTATCCGCCGCGGTGCAGTTGGGCGGATCGGCGTGCGCCGCGGGGACCGCAGCGAGCAGCACGGCCGCACCGCATGCGAGTGCGCCGCCAAGCGAACGGATGCTGAGCACGGGGACTCCTTCGATTAGCGGGGCTGAGGCCGCGGCCGGTTCGGTGAGAGATCGAAAATCAGACCGGGGTTGTAGTCGTCGTAGTAGTCGCAGGCCGGGTTTCCGTAGCAGGGGTACGGGTTGTAGGCCGGCACGCTCGTCGGGGCACCGGCACTCCCCGTCACAGTGCCACTGGCGCACAGGGTGCTCCCGGTGACGGTATTGCAGTCGGCGGAGCGCCTCGGTCAGTGCCCGGCGGCCCTACCCTGACGTCATCGACCCCAGGTAGTAGGTCTCGCGCCCGGTCGGGTAGCCGCCACCGTCAGTCGCGATATGGACGTGGTCGAAGTGGTTGGAGGTCGGGTTGCCGTAATCGGCCATCCAGCTCGGCGCGCCGATGCCGGGATAGAAGCCCTGCCGCCAAATGACGTTCAGCACGCCCCACCGTTTGGCATTCGCCAGGGCGAAGCCGGCGATCTGGTTGCCGAGTTCGATACCTTCGGGCGTGTCAGGGTTCGGGATCATGACGTCGATCGCCAAACCGTTGGGATGCCACGGCAAGGGGTCCTGCCGATGGCCGCCGATCGTCTTGATCTCCAGAAACATCGTGGCGATTGCCCGAGCCGCCCAGATGGTGTGGATCTGCAGACCAGCCTCCGGCGCCGGGCCGGGCGACAACGGGAACTGGAAGTCTGGCGCGGCGACAGGCGCATTCGCCATCAGCATGTCGGCTTCCCTGGAGCTGGCGGCCAACGGCGCGACCGCCACCGCGGAGGGCTGGCCGCTCACGGGCGGCGCGGCGATCTGCGCGCCGGGCGCACCGGGAACCGGAGACTCCTGAGCAACCGGACCGGCCTCAGGAGCCGGGTTGTTCTTCTTATTGTCCTGGGCGTAGAACATGGCACCGGCCACCGCGACGGAAGCCACGATCGCCAACAAGCGGCCCCCACTGCCGCCGAACACCCTCGCCACGGAGATCACCTTAACTTTCCACCACGCGGTGCGATGGGTGAACACCCCCGGCGCGCCCGTCTGGGCACCGCGACGAGGGATAGATTAAACGGTGCTCAGCCGGGGCATGAGCCCGGGATCCGGCGGATGCCAGCGGGAGTGCTCAGCGGAGAATCACAAAAGGGACATCGCGTGGGACACCGAAAAAACAGTGAACAGCAGGAAGCTGAGCACTTGGGCCATCCCAGTGATCACCAGAAAAGCGATGACAATTTTTCGCCGTGCCGAGTAACGGGGTCGTTGTTCTTGACCTTCAACCGTCTCCAGTTGCTGACTCGCCTGAGATGACGGCAAAAGCAACGTTGAATTAGTCATGGGTGTTGTCAATCCCCTTGTTGATTTCGCAGCTTTCGAAGCCGCTAATGAACGCCGGACACCGTTAATGGTTCCGCGCTGCGGACTAGTCGGGCCAGGGCCAGGTGTCCTCGGCACTGGGGACTTTGGACCTTTCGACGGATTTTATCGGACTCGCGACCGCATTTGCTGCCGCGGTCCAGGGCGTGTCGCGAATTCGACCGTGGACAGCCGTCGACAACCGAACCACGGCGAGGTCCCCGTTTAGTGCTCACGGCGAGCACGTCGAGATGTTTCGATCATTCAGAGGTCTGAGAACCGCACTGGGCTCGCAAGGCCGGTTAACTCAGGTGCCGGATTCAGGAAAGGGCCACCCGGGGAGACGGTCTCTCGAGGGGTAGCCCTTCCTGTCGGTCAGAGGCTAGTGGCTGTGGCCGTGCCCGTGTCCGTGCCCGGCATGGTCGCCGGCGTCAGCGGGCTTTTCGACAATTGCGGTTTCCGTGGTCAAGATCATCCGGGCCACCGAAGCAGCATTGACCACCGCCGAACGCGTCACCTTGACCGGATCGATGACACCGTCGGCCACCAGATCGCCGTAGGTCAGGGTCGCGGCGTTGAACCCATGCCCGGCGGGCAGTTCGGAAACCTTGTTCACCACCACGGCACCGTCGAGTCCGGCGTTGGTCGCGATCCAGAACAGCGGCGCCGAGAGCGCATCGGAGAACACCTGCACACCCAACGCTTCATCTCCGGAAAGCTTGTCCTGCAACGGTTTCAGCGCAGCGCGGGCCTGCACTAGGGCGCTGCCGCCGCCGGGCACGATGCCCTCCTCGACCGCGGCCTTGGCCGCCGCGACCGCATCATCGACGCGGTGCTTGCGCTCCTGCAACGCCGTCTCGGTGGCTGCGCCGACCTTGACGACGGCCACACCGCCGGCCAGTTTGGCGAGCCGCTCCTGCAGTTTCTCCCGATCCCAGTCGGAGTCGGTGGTCTCGATCTCGCCCTTGAGCTGCTGGATCCGGTTGGCGATCGCCTCGTGGGTTCCGCCGCCGTCGACAATCACCGTCTGATCCTTGGTGACCACGACCCGCCTGGCGGTGCCCAACGCATCCAGGCCGACCTCGCGTAGCAGCAGGCCGACGTCGGGGTTGACCAACTGCCCGCCGGTGACGACCCCAAGGTCCTCGAGGAACGCTTTGCGGCGATCACCGAAGAACGGCGCCTTGACCGCAACGGCCTTGAGCGTCTTGCGGATAGCGTTGACCACCAGGGTGGACAGCGCCTCGCCCTCGACATCCTCGGCGACGATCAGCAACGGCTTGCCGGCCTCGGCCACCTTCTCCAGCAGCGGCAGCAAGTCGGGAAGCGAGGTGATCTTGTCGCGGTGCAACAGCACCAATGCATCCTCGAAGACGGCTTCCTGCGCATCGAAGTCGTTGATGAAGTACGCCGAGATGAAGCCCTTGTCGAAGCCGACACCCTCGGTGACCTCCAGCGAGGTCTCCATCGTCTTGGATTCCTCGACGCTGACCACGCCATCGGTGCCGACCCTGGTCATCGCCTCGCCGACCAACTCACCGACTTCCTCATCGCGAGAAGACACGGTGGCGATCTGGGCGATGCCGGTCTTTCCGGACACCGGGGTGGCCGCGTCCAACAGCGCCTGGGACACCGCGTCGGCCGCTTTGCCGATACCCACGCCGAGCGCGATCGGATTGGCGCCGGCCGCAACGTTGCGCAGGCCACTCTTGATCATCGCCTGGGCCAGAACGGTGGCGGTGGTGGTGCCGTCGCCGGCCACGTCATTGGTCTTAGTGGCGACCGACTTCACCAACTGGGCGCCGAGGTTCTCGAACGGATCCTCCAGGTCGATCTCACGGGCGATGGTGACACCGTCGTTGGTGACGGTGGGCCCGCCCCAGGACTTGGTCAGCACCACGTGCCGACCGCGAGGCCCCAGGGTGACGCGCACCGCGTCGGCCAGCTTGTCCGCGCCGGCCTCCATGGCACGGCGCGCGGTCTCGTTGAACTCAATCTGCTTGCTCATGCTGCCTTCATTCCTTTTGGCCTGTCCCGCTTTTGCCTGTCCTGCAAAGCGTTCCGCCCCGGAAAACCACCGATACGTGAACGGGGATTTCCGGGGCGGCTCACTTGCTGCTTACTTGTTAACGACCGCCAGCACGTCGCGGGCCGACAGGATCAGGTACTCCTCGCCGTTGTACTTGATCTCGGTGCCGCCGTACTTGCTGTAGATGACGGTGTCTCCCTCGGAGACGTCCAGCGGAATCCGCTTCTCGCCATCCTCGTCCCAACGGCCTGGGCCGACGGCGACGACGGTGCCTTCCTGCGGCTTCTCCTTGGCGGTATCCGGGATGACGAGACCCGACGCGGTGGTCGTCTCGGCCTCGTTGGCCTGAACGAGGATCTTGTCCTCGAGGGGCCGGATGTTCACGCTCGCCACGTGGTCCTCCACTATTCGATGGTCTTGGGCCCGGGGGTTTTCCCGGACCGGGTTCACCAGGTGTTCGGCATTCGTCCGTTCCCTCGCGTCGTCGTCGCGGGTGCCGACACAGGGATTGTCCGCCTGCCACCTAGCACTCTATACCGGAGAGTGCTAGCACTCAAGGGGGGGTCGGTGCGATTCGCCGAGGGCGAAGTCGATCGATCAGCCGATGTAGGCGACGATCGGGAACGAGTAGCTCAAGTTCCCGTCCTCCATGTAGTCGAAGACCGGTTGGTAGGGCTTGGGCTGCGGCATGTAACCGCGGCCCGTCGCCCCGGGGATCGGCTGATTGCCGGCCCGCATCCGTAAGACGTTCTGCCAGAGGAATGCGGTGATCTCGGCGTCGGTCGTGAGGCCGCGTAACTCGAGGAAGGTGGCCCGGATCGCGACTGGTTCCGGATCCAGACCCTCTGAGGGAACGCCGAAATCGATGATTTCGATGACCCGTTTCTTGAAGTCTTCCTCGTTGATGGTGAAGAGGTTCCTTCCGACCACCACTTCGACGGGGAGATAGGTGTCCTTGGCAGCCACGCCGAACTGGGTTTCGGCCAGCGCCTCCTTCGCAGTCGGGGCGTAGCCGAGGTCGAAGGAACTGAGTTGGGTGTCCGGATTGATCACGAAGAGACCGGACCAGCGGTGGTGGCCGTCGACGATGGACGTGCCGTTGTTGGCTGAGATGATCTTCTGCGACGAGATGTATCCGCCGATCAGATATTCCCGCAACTGGTCTGCGTGGGTCAACGGATAGCCCAGCGACTTGTCGATGTCGACTTCGTTCTGAGAGGGCGTCAGTTTGGAGACATCGGCTTTGAAATCGGTGACGACGATGCTGCGGTTGTCCAGACCACGGAACGCCCCGCCGGTGCGGATCAGATCTAAGAGCGGCACGTTGCAGAACGCCTCGCAGGTGGGCAAACCGGTGACCGGATCGGTCTTGAGAAGCCGGTTGAACAGGTTGACGAATCCGTCAACCTCCTCGTTGTACTGGGCAAGCAGCAGGCTCTGCAACTGGGACACCGCAGCCATATTCGGAAGCTTCACCAGCCCCGCTTCGATGCGCCCCACGTTGGCGGTGCTTGCAAGAAGCGTCGTTGCGATGCCGGCCAATCCGCCGTTGCGCAACCAACTTCCGGCTAACTGTGCGATCTGCTCAGGGGTGGCCGTCTGGCCCATGGCCGCGTAGACCTCCTGCACCTTGGCCCGGCGGAACGCTTCGGTGCGTACGAAATCCCGGGCCACCCAACCCCGGGGCAGACCGGCTTCAAGCTGCTTGACGTAGGTGGGTGCAGTGACCGGGTTCGGGGTCTGACCGAGCATGCTCCGGTACATCAGACTCACCACAGTGGTCGCGTTCGGCACGGTGACTGAGCCGGGCTGCCATTGATCCGGGCCACCGTAGGCGCTGGCCGCGTTGAAATTCGGGCTACCGACTATCGATGCGGCGAACTGCGGTTCGGACTTTCCGAGTTTGAGCTGCGTGGTGCCCCTGGATAACTCCAACTGCGTGGGGCACGGCCGAGGAGTTCGAGGTAGTAGTTGGTGACCTCGCTCTCACGGAATTCTGTGGAGGTGTACAGACCTGCGACGACTCCATTGACGCCGCTGCGGGTCCAGATGTTGAGGTATCGCTGAAGTTCGGCTTCCGTCGGATTCTTGCGGAGCACCTGGTTGAACAGTCCGGTCACCGTCGCGGTCGGGTTGACCGCCACGGCCGGACCGGTGCCGCTGAGCAAATCATTGACGTTCAATCGCGTCAGGGTCCGCAGGTATCCGAGGCTCGGCGCCGATGACGGGGACACCGCCGGTGCCGGTGCCTTCGCGGTCGCCTGTGGGGTCGATGCCAACAGTGTCGGGGTCGGGGTGTTGTCGACTGGGGTGGAAATCTCGACGGACACCGGTTCGTTGTCGGGTACGACCGGTTCGTTGTCGGGTACGACAGAAGACGGCGCGGGCACGCGTGCGGCCGCCGCGACACGCGCGGGTCCGGCCGACCGATTGGAACGAACGGCGTCAGGGGTGGCCCGGCCGGAACGCTGGGGTGTGGAGCGATGCGTCCCTGCTGACGAGCCGGCGCGCGCTGACGACGGTCCGGTCGAGTCCGACGACGAGGCTGCTGCGTCGTCATCGGCCCAGGCGACGGCCGGTGCTGCGGCCAACGCCATGCCCAGCCCTGCGGCAACAGTTCCTACCTGCAACCATCGGACGACCGGTAGTACACGCGCTGGACGGGACATCGAGGACTCCTTATACGAGCGGCGTTCCGGGATACGAGCGGCGTTCCGGGATACGAGCGGCGTCCCGGGGCAATTCCGGCGCACGCTAACACGTTGGGCTCAGTGGTTGAACCAATATCGGACCGACACGGGCACAAAGTCACTTGTCGAATGGTCAGCCGTCGAACGCGGCCGGATCGATCAGCAGGTGGTCGGACACGTCGCCCACCATCTCCACGTCGGCGATGCGCTCAGTGAAGTGCCAGCCGCCTGCACCGCGCTCAAATTTGTCGTAGTACCTGCCGACGACGATCGGCTGCAGTGGGAGCCGATCGGTGGCCTGCACCACGCAGAACGTCGACCGCGCCGACGCGGTGGCACCGTCGATCTCAACGATCGGGTTGAGCACCAGGTGGCGGGTCTTCGGGGTACCGCCCTCAAAGCGCCTTGTTGTCATCCCGAACACCGCGGCGATGTGCGCCGCGCCGGTCACGGCCGGGGTCCGGGGCCCACCGAAAGAGGCCAGACCGAGCAATTGACCAACACCGTCGAAGTCGCCGGCGTCGATCAGTTCGGCGTAACGGTAGATCAGGGCGATGATGTCCTGGTGGTCGCTCACGCGACCTGCCCACAGATCACCGGAAGGCCGGGATCGCTGGCCACCTCGAGCGGGGACGGAGCCGCCCCGGCGGCGACCAGGTGCGCGGCGAAGGAGGCGATCATCGCCCCATTGTCCGTGCACAACCGTGGCCGCGGGACTCGAAGCGTCAATCCCGCTGCAGCGCAACGCTCTTCGGCCAGCTCGCGAAGGCGTGAGTTGGCCGCCACCCCACCGGCGATCAACAGGCTCGACACGCCGAGGTCGGTGGCCGCCCGCACCGCCTTGGCGGTCAGCACGTCGGCGACGGCCTCCTGGAAGCCGGCCGCGATATCGGCGTGATCGGCGTCGGGATTCGACTCGACGTAGCGGGCGACCGCGGTCTTCACGCCCGAGAAACTGAACGCGTAGGGGGCGTCTCGCGGACCGGTCATTCCGCGCGGGAACGCGATGGCGTCCCGATCTCCGGTGCGGGCCAGTTCGTCGAGCACCCGACCGCCGGGATAGCCCAGGCCGAGCAGTCGGGCCACCTTGTCGTAGGCCTCACCGGCGGCGTCGTCGACCGTGCTGCCCAACTCCACGATCGGTTCGGCCAGTGTGCGCACGTGCAGCAGATGGGTGTGACCACCGGACACCAGCAGACCCACGCACTCGGGCAGCGGACCGTGGTCGTAGACGTCGGCGGCAAGGTGCCCGCCGAGGTGGTTGACGGCATAGAAGGGCACACCCCACGCTGCGGCGTAGGCCTTGGCGGCGGCCACCCCGACCATCAATGCCCCGGCCAGGCCAGGCCCGATGGTCGCGGCCACGACGTCCGGGCGGTCGATGCCGGCGGTCGCCAGTGCGCGGCGCATGGTGGGCACCAGCGCTTCCAGGTGGGCTCGGGATGCCACCTCCGGAACAACTCCGCCGTAGCGGGCGTGCTCGTCCACGCTGGAGGCCACTTCATCGGCCAGCAGTGCGACCGTGTTGTCGGCCCCAAGGGCGGCGATGCCGACTCCGGTTTCGTCGCAGGAGGTTTCGATGGCGAGGACTGTTCTACTCATTGGCGGGCTCGCGTCGCATGGTGTAGGCATCGGCCCCGCTGGCGCGGTAGTACCGCTTACGCACCCCGACGGTGACGAAACCCAGGCTCTGATAAAGCGCCAGGGCGGGCTCGTTGTCGGTGCGGACTTCCAGGAAGACCACACCGTCGGGACCGGCCCAGGACAGCAGCCGATCCATCATGGCGCGGCCGATGCCATGCCGCTGGTAGGCCGGATCGACGCCGATTGTGTGGATCTCGTATTCGAACGGCGGGGTGCGCCCGAGCTTGGCGATTCCGGCGTAGCCGACGAGCGTGTCGTCCATCCGCGCGGCGACGTAGCGGTTATGCCGGGCGGCCAGTTCGCGGACGAACGCGGCCTCGGGCCAGGGATCGTCACCGTCGAACAACAGCGACTCCAACTCAGCGCACCGGGCGGCGTCGCGGCGGGTCAAGTCGCCGTAAATCACGGTCATCGGGACAACCCACGCTCTGCCAGCGTCTTGGCGTCGGGGCGGCGCAGATACAGAGGGACCAGCGGATCGGGCTCGCCGTTCCAATCCCTCACTGCGGCAACAAGGCCGGCCGGGTCAGGTCGTTCCGGTCCGGTCCGCGGAAGCGTGAACAACGTCTCGAAATGGGCGCAGTGCGCAGGCGAACCGGCCAGTGATTCGACCCCGTCGGTGCTGACGTCGGCGACCGCCGCCACCCCCGGTCCGTCGACCCGGACACCATCGAGGTAACGCGCCCAGTAAACCTCCCGTCGGCGCGCGTCGGTGACCACCAGCACCGCGCCACCGGTCAGTCCGCCGATGGCGTCCAGCGAGCACACCCCGAACACCGGCACGCCGAGGGCATGGCCGTAGGCCGCAGCGGTGGCCATCCCGACCCGCAGCCCGGTGAACGGGCCGGGCCCGCAACCGACGACCACCGCGTCCAGCTCATCGAAGCCGAGACCGGAATCAGTCAGTACCCCAACGATATTCGGAGTGAGCAATTCGGCATGAGCGTGAGCGTCCACGGCGACGCGCTGCGCAACGATCTCGTGCCGGCCGTCGCCGTGGCGGCGAACGACACCGGCGATCACCGCCGGCGTGGCGGTGTCGATGACCAGCACGGTTTGGGTCACGGTGTGTTCCACCGCCAGGTCGCGGTGCGGGCGTCATCGGGCAGACGCTGCAGTTCGATGGAGAGGTGGTGATCGGAGAGCCGCTCAGCCAGCCCCTCGCCCCACTCCACCACCGCGACGGCCTCATCGAGGTCGGTATCGAGATCGAGTGAGTCCAGTTCGGCCAAAAGGTCCGTCGCGCCGTTGTCGAGCAGCCGGTACATGTCCACGTGCACCATGGCAGGCGCCCCGGGCTTGGTGGCCCGGTGCACCCGCGCGAGCACATAACTGGGCGAGGTGACCGGACCTTCCACGTCCATGCCGTGTGCTATTCCCTTGGCCAGCATGGTTTTTCCCGCGCCCAGCGGACCGGAGAGCACCACCACGTCACCGGCCCGCAGCGCTCGGCCGAACCGGGCGCCGAGAGCGAGGGTGTCCTCGGCGGTGGGCAGCGAGGCCGTGCCGGCCTCGGTCCGGACCTCACTCAATCCGGTCTCGCATCCGCCGGGCGAATGCGACCAACCGCGAAGGGGTCGCCCGTTCCACCAGGCGCACCAGTGCGTCGTTGATCACTTCGGGCCGTTCCATCATCACCACGTGGGCGGCGCCCGGCACGATCACCAGCAGCGAGTCCGGGAGTACGGCTGCCATCTCCTCGGAGTTCTTGACCGGCGTGAGCAGATCACGGTCGCCGCAGGCGATCAGGGTCGGAATGCCGGCCAGCACCGGAAGGGCGGCACTCTCGTCGTGGACCTCCAGGGCATGCAGGAAGGCCACGAGGGTGTCGATCGAGGTGTCGTGGATCATCTCCTCGGCGAAGGCCACCACACGGGGGCTGATCTCGTCATCGCCGAACGACGCCGTCTTGAGGATCGGCCGCAGCATCGACCGGGCGGCACCTCGGCCGCGGTGCACGAGTTTAGGGGCGTAACGGGCGGCGAACCGGACCGCCTCAAGGGCGGGGTTGCGCAGGATCTCCCCCAACGGCGAGCGCGCCACTCCCTCCGCGGCCGAGGAGATGATCGCGGCGCCCACGATGCGCTTGCCGTAGTGCTGGGGGAACTGCCGGGCGTGGGAGAGCACCGTCATGCCGCCCATCGAGTGGCCCACCAGGACCACCGGACCGCGCGGAACCAATACTTGCAGAACGGTTTCCAGGTCCTGGCCGAGTTGCTCGACGGTGTAGGTGTCCAGCGGGGCCGCCCCCGACTGGCCGTGGCCGCGCTGGTCGTAGAAGACCATCCGGACCTGCTCACCCCAGCGTTGGGCCAGGGCGGCACGCTGGAAGTGGAACGAGCCCATCCGCATGCAGAAGCCGTGGGAGAACACGACGGTCAGCCCAGCGGTGATCGGCCCGACCTCCCGCACCACCAGGGGCACCCCGTCGTTGGTGGTGACCACGCAGCCGCGGTCGGCTTCCAACAGCTTGAAGTCCTCGCCCTCGTAGGCGTCCCGGATAGCCCTGCGCTGCCGCAGCGACTTGGCGGCGGCCGCCGTGCCGACCGCGCTGAGCCCGGCGACCCCGGCCATCAGGCTGGCTTTCCTCACCGTTGCCGGCTGAGCACCCGACTTGCCCGGGGGCAGGGCGAGGGGCCCGTCGAAGCGGCGGCGGCGAAGTCGGAGCCTGCGGGATCTACCGGCGGGCATCGGCGTCCCACTCCAGATAGCTCCGCCGCACCCGGCCGCGGGGGCTGGTCACCACCTCGTAGTGGATGGTGTCGATGGCCTCGGCCCAGTCCTGTGCGGTCGCTTCGCCATCGGTGCCCGGCCCGAAGAGCACGGCAGGATCGCCTTCGGCGACGTCGGGAGCCCCGGGTCCGAGGTCGACGACGAACTGATCCATGCAGATCCGACCCACACTGCGTCGCAGACGGCCGTTGATGAGCACGTCGATACGGCCGCCGAGGGCCCGGAAAACACCGTCGGCGTAGCCCAGCGGAATCAGCGCGACGGTGGTGTCGCGGTCGGCGGTCCAGGTGTGGCTGTAGGAGACACCCTCACCCGCCCGCACCGTTTTGACCATCGCCACCGGACAGCGCAGCGTCATGGCCGGCCGCAATCCCATGCTGCCGCGGTCGGGTACCGGGTTGAGTCCGTAGACCGCGATGCCGGGGCGGACCATATCGAAGGCGAGGTCGGGCCGGGTCATGGCTGACGGGGAGTTGGACAGATGCGCCACCTCGTAGTCGACGCCGCGGCGGCGCGCCTCGGCCAACATCGCGGTGAACCGTTGGCCCTGAAGGTCATTGACCGGATTCTCCGGCTCGTCGGCGCACGCGAGGTGCGACATGATGCCGCGCACGCGCAGGGCGTCATCGGCGCCGGCGCGACGGAGGGCGTCAAGGACACCCGCGTAGTCGTGCGCACCGACCCCATTGCGGTTCAGGCCGGTGTCGACCTTGATGGTGACCACCGCGGTGTGACCGGTGCGGTGTACGGCATCGAGGACATCGCCGACCTGCCCGGACGAGGAGATGCCGATCTGTACATCGGCCGCCAGGGCCGGCGCGAAGTCGGTACCCGGGGGATGCAGCCACGCCAGCACCGGGGCGGTGATGCCGTCGGCCCGCAGCGCCAGCGCCTCCTCGATGGTGGCCACCCCGAGTTCGGCGGCACCGGCCGCCACGGCGGCCCGGGCCACCTCGGTGGCGCCGTGACCATAGCCGTCAGCTTTGACAACGGCCATGAGCTGGGCTGATCCGGCAAGCTCCCGCAGAACCCGGACGTTGTCGGCGATCGCCGAAAGGTCGACGACCGCCTCGCCGTTGACCGACGACGCGGTAGATCGCGAGGGGTGTGCCGTCGGGGCTTGCACCGAATCGGGCATCGGGATGCGTTGCATGGTCATGTCACCGGGATCAATTGTCCCAGGCTTGGCGTCAAGGGGAAACGGCGAGTCGACAACTTCAGTGCGCGAATCGCTCCTCGGTGAAGTGGCCGCCGGGCCTGATCTCGTTGAGGTGCTCGATCACCGCGTGCAGATCTTCCCAGAGCGACCGTGCCAGATCTGCTGAGAAGCCCTCCCGGACCACCACTCTGAGCACCGAAACATCCTGCGCACCATCGGGCATCGTGTAGGCCGGGACCTGCCAGCCGTAGATCCGCAATGCCGCTGAGATATCGAACTCGGTGTAGCCCCAGCCCCCGGCGTCCCCGGAGAGCTTGAACGCGACCACAGGGATCTTGGATCCGTCGGCGATCACGTCGAAGTGATGAGACTTCTTCAGCTGATCGGAGAACCAGCGGGCCGTCGCTGACAGCGTCTGCATGACGTGGGTGTAGCCGCCCCGGCCCAGCCGCAGGAAGTTGTAGTACTGCGCGACCACCTGGTTTCCCGGGCGGGAGAAGTTCAGCGTGAAGGTGGGCATATCCCCGCCGAGATAGTTCACCCGGAAGACCAGATCCTCAGGCAGGTGATCGGCATTGCGCCACACGACGAATCCGATTCCTGGATAGGTCAGGCCGTACTTGTGGCCGCTGACATTGATGGACACCACCCGCGGCAGCCGGAAATCCCACTTGAGGTCGGGGTTCAGGAACGGCACGACGAAGCCACCGCTGGCGGCGTCGACGTGCACCGGGATGTCCAGTCCGGTCTTCTTCTGCAGTTTGTCCAGCGCCGCACAGATCTCGGCGATGGGCTCCAACTCGCCGGTGTAGGTGGTGCCCACGATGCCGACCACCCCGATGGTGTCCTCGTCGACGGCTTCGACGACCTGTTCGGGGGTGATGACGTAGCGGTCCTCGCCCATCGGCAGATACCGCGGTTCGACTTCGAAGTAGCGGCAGAACTTCTCCCACACCACCTGAACGTTGGAGCCCATCACCAGATTGGGGGTGCGCTTCTTCCAGCCGTCACCCTTCTTGCCGCCGACCCTCTCCTTCCACCGCCACTTCAACGCCAGGCCGCCGAGCATGACCGCCTCCGACGACCCGATGGTCGAGGCCCCGATAGCGGTGGAAGCGTCGTCATCGCGCAGATTCTCGGCATGGAAGAGATCGGCAACCATTGCCACACAACGTGATTCGATCGCGGCGGTGGCCGGGTACTCGTCCTTGTCGATCATGTTCTTGTCGAAGGTCTCCGACATCAGCCGCTCGGCTTCGGGGTCCATCCAGGTGGTGACGAAGGTCGCCAGGTTGAGTCGGGAACTACCGTCGAGCATCAGTTCATCGTGGATGAACCGATAGGCCGCGGCGGGCTCCATGGCCTCGTCGGGCAGTCGCAGCGACGGGATGGGGTCGGTGGACAACCGGCCGGTGTAGGCCGGCGCTATGGACGGGGACCGGTACTTGACGTGCGGCATGGAGTGTCCTTCCTAGATTTCTGCGATTGCGTGACGGATGTGGGCCAGAATTCGGGAGGCCGACGTGGGTGCGGGTGCGGGTCCGGGGTCGAGGGCCGAGGCGATCGCGGCCCGGCCGTGCACCCAATCCGCGGCCGCCGCGGCCTCACCTGCCGGTAGCCCGGCAGCCAGCAGTGCACCGATCATGCCCGACAGTACGTCACCGGATCCCGCGGTGGCCGCCCAGGACGCACCGGCGGGGCTGAGGTAGGTCAGGCCTCCCGGAGTCGGTTGCGGAGGGCAGGAGCGCAGCGACCCGGGAATCGGTTGCGGCTCGGCGATGACCGTGACGTGGCCCTTCAGCAGGACGGTGGCGCCGGTGGCTTCGGACAGTCGGCGCGCCGCGGCGACGCGATCCTGCCCCACCGGGCCCAGGCCGAACCGTTCGTATTCCCCGGCGTGCGGGGTCAGCACAGTGGGCGCACCACGTTCGGCGATCAGATGCCGATTCGAGGCCAGCAGGCTCAGCCCGTCGGCATCGACGATGACCGGCAGGTCGGTGCTCAGCGCGAAGGTCAGTGCCGCCAAGGCGTCTTCGTCGGTCCCCAGCCCCGGACCAACGCACCAGGCCTGGACCCGCCCGGTGTCGGCGGGCGTGGGTGCGGCCACCACCTCCGGCCAATGCGACACCACTTCGGCTGCGGCGGCGCCCACGTATCGCACCATCCCGGAGGTGGCGGCGACCGCCGCGCCACAGCACAGGATGGCCGCACCCGGGTACCTTGCCGAGCCGGCGAGGATGCCGAGGACCCCCTGCGTGTATTTGTCGTCACGCGGCCCGGGCATCGGCCAGCGGGAGCGAACGTCGGCGGCCTGCATCCCGATCACATCGGTGTCGGGCAGGTCCAGGCCGATGTCGACGAGTTCGACGCGGCCGCAGTCGGCCAGAGCGTGCACCGGTTTGAGGCCGCCGAAGGTGACGGTGAGAGCCGCGCGGACGGCCGGCCCGGTGATTGCGCCGGTATGCACGTCGATACCGCTGGGGATGTCGACGGCGACCACAGGAACACCGGCGGCCGCCACCGCCGCGAAGACCTCGGCCGCCGCCGGTCGCAGGGGGCCCGAGCCGGAGATTCCCACCACCCCGTCGATCACCAGGTCGGCGCCCCGGGGCAGGGCCGGCACCACCCGGCCGCCGGCCTTCCGGAACGCCGCCAGCGCACCGGGGTGAGTGCGGTCGGGGACGAGCAGGATCGCGCAGGCACCGGCACCTCGGCGGCGCAGGAATGTCGCCGCCCACAGGGCGTCGCCGCCGTTGTCACCAGACCCGACCACCGCGCACACTGACCGACCGGCGACCCCGCCGGTGCGCCGACGCAGTTCGGCCGCGGCCGCCGCCGCCAGCCCTCCGGCGGCGCGGCGCATCAGCGCACCGTCGGGAAGGCCGGCCAGTAGCGGCGCCTCGGCGGCCCGGATCTGATCGGCCGTGTAGTAGTGCCGCATCAGCCTTATTCGACGGTGACGGACTTGGCGAGGTTGCGCGGCTTGTCCACGTCGTAGCCGCGGGCAAGTGCAACCGAGGCGGCGAAGGCCTGGAGTGGCACGGTGGACAGCAGAGGCTGGAAAAGCGTTGAGACGGCTGGTATCTCAAGCATGTGGTCGGCGTAGGGCCGGACTGTCTCGTCGCCCTCCTCGGCGATCACGATGGTGACCGCGCCGCGGGCCTGGATCTCCCGGATGTTGGACAACAGCTTGGAGTGCAGCATCGCGGCGTTCTTCGGCGAGGGCATCACGACGATGACCGGAAGTCCCTCCTCGATCAGCGCTATCGGCCCGTGTTTGAGCTCACCTGCGGCGAAGCCTTCGGCATGCATGTAGGCCAGTTCCTTGAGCTTGAGCGCACCTTCCAGCGCCACCGGGTAGCCGACGTGGCGGCCCAGAAACAGCACCGCCGAGGAGTCGGCATAACGCCGACCCAACTCCGCGGCGGTCTCGAGATGCGCGAGCACCGTGGCGATCAGAGCCGGCATCGCCTCCAACTCGCGGAATTCCCGTTCCACCTCATCGGGGTACTTGGTTCCCCGGGCCTGGGCCAATGCCAGGCCGACGAGGTAGTTCGCGGCCACCTGCGCCAGGAAGGTCTTGGTTGCGGCCACGCCGATCTCCGGCCCGGCGCGGGTGTAGAGAACAGCATCGGCTTCGCGCGGAATCTGGCTGCCGTTGGTGTTGCAGATAGCCAGGACCTTGGCCTTCTGGGTCTTGGCGTGCCGCACCGCCTCAAGGGTGTCGGCTGTCTCGCCGGACTGCGAGATCGCGATCACCAGGGTGCCACGGTCCAAGACCGGGTCCCGGTAGCGGAATTCACTGGCCAACTCCACCTCGACCGGCAAGCGCGTCCAGTGCTCGATGGCGTACTTGGCCAGCAGCCCGGAGTGGTAGGCGGTGCCGCAGGCAACGATGAACACCTTGTCCACTTCACGCAGATCCTGATCCGACAACCGCTGCTCGTCGAGCACGATCCGGCCCTCACTGAAATGGCCGAGCAGGGTGTCGGAAACCGCGTCGGGCTGCTCGGCGATCTCCTTGAGCATGAAGTAGTCGTAGCCGCCCTTCTCGGCGGCCGAGAGGTCCCAGTCGATATGAAAAAGCCGGGCGTTTGCGGCGTCGTCATTGCCGTCGAAATCCATGATCCGGTAGCCGTCGGCGGTGATCACC
Source organism: Mycobacterium sp. (assembly GCA_036782595.1). Taxonomy (GTDB): domain Bacteria; phylum Actinomycetota; class Actinomycetes; order Mycobacteriales; family Mycobacteriaceae; genus Mycobacterium. The sequence goes on from DAIPYT010000017.1 coordinate 16,634, forward strand.
ACCGCCTGGTCTTGTCCGAGTTCGACTGCATCGCGGGTGAATTCGATGAAAGCGGCGACATCGGAGCCGAGGAACATCTCACCGTCTCCGATACCGACCACCAGCGGAGTGGACCGGCGGGCCGCGACGATGGTTCCCGGGTCATCGGCATGGGAGAAAACCAGCGTGAAATGGCCCTCCAGTCGGCGCAACACGGCCAGCGACGAGGCGACGAAATCACCGGCGGTCTCGCCCTGCCGGTAGGCCCGGGAGACCAGGTGGACCGCCACCTCGGTGTCGGTGTCGCTGCTGAACTCGATGCCCTCGGATTCCAGTTCGGCCCGCAGGGCCGCGAAGTTCTCGATGATGCCGTTGTGGACCACCGCGAATTCACCGGCGGCGTCGCGGTGTGGGTGGGCGTTGCGGTCGGTGGGACGGCCGTGGGTGGCCCACCGGGTGTGGCCGATTCCGGCGGTTCCGGTCAGGTCCGCCGGATCGGCCTCGGCCAGGGCGGCCTCCAGATTCGCCAACCGTCCGGCACGCCGGCGGACGGTCAGCCCGCCGTGTCCGTCGAGCAGAGCCACACCCGCTGAGTCATAGCCGCGGTACTCCATCCGGCGCAGCGCATCGACGACGACGTCCTTGGCAGGCCGTTGCCCGACGTACGCCACGATTCCGCACATGATCTACCAGGGTAGTCCAGCCCGCCGCCGCCCTCCGGTCGGCTACCGTCGGGGGGTGGCCCGGATCAAGTCGTCGTTCAATGCCCTGACCCGGCGTGGACCGCATCAGGTTCTGCGCGGTGACCTGGGATTCGCCGGTCTGCCGGGGGTCGTTTTCACCCCTGCGACAGGTTTCCATCTACCCGGGGTGGCCTTCGGCCACGACTGGTGCAACGAGTCCGACGACTACACCGGAACACTCGAGCATCTGGCCAGCTGGGGCATCGTGGCGGCAGCACCGGACACCCAGTTGGGATTCGTTCCCTCCGCACTGACGCTGGGGCATGACCTGGCCACCACGCTGGACGTCATCTCCGGGGTGCGGCTGGGTATCGGCGAGATCAGCGTGGACCCCGCCAAGCTCGCGTTGGCCGGTCACGGCTTCGGTGCCTCCGCCGCGGTCCTAGCCGCGGCGGAAGAGGCGCAGGTCGCCGCTGTCGCGGCGGTCTTCCCAGCTGTCACCAAACCCTCCGCCGAGGCGGCCGCCGCAACCTTGACCGTCCCCGGACTGGTGCTGGCCACCCCGGACGACGCGAAATCCCTGCGGACCGACGCCCTTGAGGTGGCGGCCGGCTGGGATGGATCGGTGCTGCGTGTCATCGACAAGGCCAACGCCGCCGGTCTGTCCGAGAAACGCCGGATCGCCCGGTTACTCGGCTTCCCCGGTTCCAGCGACAGGACCCAGAAGACGGTCCGGGCGTTGCTCACCGGGTTTCTGCTGTTCCATCTGACCGGCGATAAGAGCTATCAGGATTTCGCCGACCCGGAGGCCAAGCTTCCGCACACCAGCCAACCGGACCCTGAGGCTCCCCCGGTGAGCGCCGAGGACCGGATCGTCGCGCTGTTCCGCTAGCGTGCTGCCCCCCAACCAACTGGTTGGTGATATAACCGCAGCATGCGCACCGGCATTTTCCTGTCCTACGCGGGCGGCTTCAAAGAAACCGTCGAGCAGGTGGTCACGCTTGAGAAGCAGGGCGTCGACATCGTCCTGGTCGCCGAGGCGTACTCCTTCGACGCGGTCAGTCAGTTGGGGTATCTGGCGGCCAAGACGTCCACCATCGAGTTGGGCTCGGGCGTTGTGCCGATCTACACCCGCACCCCGACACTGCTGGCGATGACAGCAGCCGGGCTGGATTACGTTTCCGAAGGGCGCTTCCGGCTCGGCATCGGTACATCGGGCCCGCAGGTGATGGAGGGATTCCACGGCGTGCCCTTCGACGCACCGCTCGGCCGCACCCGGGAGGTCGTGGAGATCTGCCGGCAGGTGTGGCGCCGGGAGCGGCTCAACCACCAGGGACGGCACTACCAGATCCCACTTCCCGCGGATCGCGGGACGGGGTTGGGCAAGCCACTGAAGCTGATCAATCAGCCTGTCCGCGAACGCATCCCGATCCATATCGCGTCGCTGGGTCCGAAAAACGTCGAGCTGACCGCGGAGATCGCCGAGGGCTGGCAACCGGTCTTCTTCCTGCCCGAACGCGCCGACGACATCTGGGGGGATGCGCTGCGCGCCGGAAAAGCCAAGCGGGGCAGCAACCTCGGCGACCTGGACGTCATGGTGGGCGTATCGCTGGCCATCGGGGACAACGTCGAAGAACGCCTGGAATGGGCCAAGCCGCAACTGGCGCTGTATATCGGCGGTATGGGCGCCAAGGGTCGCAACTTCTACCACGACGTAGCCTCCCGCTACGGGTTCGGTGAGGTGGCCGACCGCATTCAGGAGCTGTATCTGTCCGGGCGTAAAGCCGAGGCGATCGCCGCGGTGCCCGACGAACTGGTGCGGGGCGTGTCGCTGATCGGCCCAGCCGGCTATGTCAAGGAACGCATCGCCGCATTCGCAGAGGCGGGCGTGACAACCCTGCTCGCCTCTCCGGTGACCGCCGACGGTGCCGAGTACGTCAGTTTCGTGGAGCAGTTCCAGCAGCTGCTGGCCTGAGATTACTGACCCACCTGCGGGAGTTCGTCCACGGCGATCTCGCACGGCGTACGTGTGTCGGTGACCTCAGCCGCCGGCGTATCGGGTTGCGCCGGGCGCTCCGCCGCCAGCAGTGGCGGCCCCGGCTCGGCCTGGGGTTGGGGCTCGGCCTGGGGTTGGGGCTCGGCCTGGGGTTGGGGTTCGGGTTGGAGCTGGGGTGGCGGATCGGGTTGGGGCACAGGATCATTGGCCGACGCCGGGGTGGCCGACGGCTGCAGCGGCGTGGGCGCGACAGTGCTGCGATGCGGTGACGCGGTCACCTCTTTGGCGGGCTCGGCAGTCACCACGGGGTCGACCACCTGGGACGTATCGACGGCGTCTGCGCTCAGCGCGTCAGCGGCCTGGGCGATCAGACTGACGAGGGCTCCCCCGATGCCGGGCACCGGCGCTGGCATCGGCACCGGCACCGGCACTGACATCGCGCCCGATGGCCAGGCGGTGGGCGTCGGCGGGGATGTCGGCGGGACGGCCGGGGCCTCGAAACTCGGTTGCGGCCGGTCGTTGAGCCGGGCTGCGGTCAGAGCGTAGTTCTGATCGGGATGGGCGGCCGCAGTGTCAGGCTCGGTGTGCGGGACGGAACCGGCCTCCTCAAAGATATCCCGCAGTGACCTGAACTCCGCCGCCGCTCCGTGCAGTGCCGCGACGAGCTCTGCGGCGTCGCCGCACTGTCGACGAATGAGATCGGCTGCAGTGGAACCTGATTCACTGTCCCACCCCTCAGTGAGCAGGGCCAGCGCATCACGGTGCAGCGCCAGCGCGTCGGCGGTCAGTGCGCCGGCAGAGGCCAGGGCGGTGGCGTCGGCGTCGATTGCGTTCAGGGCCGCGTCGTTCATCGCAGCGCCCTCGCCGCCTGTGCTTCGGTGTCGACAAAGCGCTCTGCGCTGGTACGCAGAGCCGCCGCGGTCTCCAGTGCCGCCCGCCGCCACTGCGTCACGTCGGTGACCAGTTGATCCACCGCGAAGGCCACGCCCGGGTCGGCATCGAAGCGCAGCGCACCGAGGTACCCGGCGAGTGCACAGTGCAGCAGGTCCGCGGCAGCATCGAGCCGCTGCGCTGCGGCCTGCAATGCCTGCGGGTCAACCGAGGTCGCCGGACCGGATCCCATACCGGTTATGACGCTGCGGCGCCCGATCCGGTTCCGATCAATCCTGGGCGCTGACCGACTTGGCGACGCGGTGTGCCACCTGGCGGGCGGTGTCCTCGTCGGCGGCTTCCACCATGACTCGGACGATCTGCTCGGTACCCGAGGGCCGCAGCAGGATTCGGCCGGTATTGCCAAGCTCCGCCTCCGCCTCGGCCACCGCGCTCCGGACTGCCGGGGCTTGCGCGACAGTGGCCTTGTCGGCGACCTCCACGTTGATCAGCACCTGGGGCATCGACTGCATCGGCGCGGCGAGGGCGGCCAGCGTGGAGCCGGTCTGCGCCATCCGTGCCATCAGTCTGAGGCCGGTGAGGATTCCGTCGCCGGTGGTACCGAAGGCGGGGAGCACGATATGCCCGGACTGCTCGCCGCCCAGGCTGTATTCGCCGGCCCGCAGTTCCTCCAGGACGTAGCGGTCACCCACCGCGGTGGTCCGCACTTCGATGCCTGCTTCCTGCATTGCCAGGTGCAGGCCGAGGTTGCTCATCACGGTGGCCACCAGGGTGTTGGAGGCCAACTCGCCGCTCTCGCGCATCGCCAAGGCAAGAACCGCCATGATGGCGTCGCCGTCGATGACCTGCCCGGCGGCGTCGACCGCCAGGCACCGGTCGGCGTCGCCGTCGTGGGCCAGTCCGAGGTCGGCGCCACGGGTCAGCACCGCCTGGCGTAGTCCCTCCAGGTGTGTCGAGCCGCAGCCGTCATTGATGTTCAGCCCGTCGGGCTGGTCGTTCATCGAGATGACATGCGCACCGGCCGCAGCGTAAGCCCGGGGGGCAGCCGACGAGGCAGCCCCGTTGGCACAGTCGACGACGACGGTCAGGCCGTCCAGCGGGGTGACAGTGGCACCGAGGTGGTCGAGATAGCGGTCGAGCGCATCGGTGGCCTGACGCACGCGGCCGATCTCCGCGCCCACCGGCCGCAGGCCCGGTCCCTGTGCGACGAGCTCCTCGATGCGGTCCTCGGCGTCGTCATCGAGCTTGTGGCCGCCCGGCCCGAAGATCTTGATGCCGTTGTCGGGCATCGGGTTGTGCGAGGCGGAGATCATCACCCCGAGGTCGGCGTGATAGGCCGCGGTCAGGTAGGCGACCGCGGGAGTGGGCAGAACACCGACCAGTAGCGCATCGACGCCCTCGCTGGTCAAACCGGCGACGACCGCAGCTTCGAGCATCTCGCTGCTGGCGCGCGGATCGCGTCCGACCACCGCGATACGGTGCCCCGACGATGCCGGCGCCAGGCGGCGGGCGGCGGCTGCACTCAGCGCCAGCCCGAGCTCGGCGGTCAGTTCGCGGTTGGCGACCCCACGCACTCCGTCCGTCCCGAACAGTCGGCCCATACCTTCAAACTTCTCACACCGACCGTCGTAAACCACAACCGGTCCACCGGGTGTTGCCACCGATACACATCGCCGGGTGTCGGAGGATTCTCCGACACCCGGCGATTGTGCGTGTTTCCGCTCAGCGCTTGCTGTACTGCGGAGCCTTGCGGGCCTTCTTCAGGCCGTACTTCTTGCGCTCGATGGCACGCGGGTCGCGGGTGAGGAAGCCGGCCTTCTTCAGCGCCGGACGGTCCTCAGGCTGCACCAGGATCAGTGCGCGGGCCAGCGCAAGGCGCAGCGCGCCGGCCTGACCCGACGGGCCGCCGCCGTCGAGATGGGCGTGAACATCGAAGCTGTCCACCCGGTCGACGGTCACCAGCGGTGCCTTGATCAGCTGCTGGTGCACCTTGTTCGGGAAGTACGCCTCCAGGGTGCGGCCGTCGAGGTTGAACTGACCGGTGCCGGGCACCAGACGCACCCGCACCACGGCCTCCTTGCGGCGGCCGACGGTCTGAATGGGACGGTCGATGATCACCGGCGGGCGAGGGGCGGCCTCTGGCGCGGCCTCTGGCGTGGCCTCTGGCGTGGCCTCGATGGGGGCCTCGACGACCTCGGTGGTCTCGTCGGTCTCGACGACCACGTCGTCGACTTCGTTCTCGGTTCCGTTTTCCTGGGTCATTGCGCCACCTGATTGATCTCGAACGGAATCGGCTGCTGAGCGGTATGCGGATGGTCGGGTCCGGCGTACACCTTGAGCTTGCGCTGGATCTGCCGGCTGAGCTTGTTGTGCGGCAGCATGCCGACGATGGCCTTCTCGACCACCTGGTCGGGCCGCTTCTGCATCAGCTCACCGATGGTGCGGGAACTCAAGCCGCCGGGATACCCCGAGTGGCGGTAGGCCATCTTGTTCGCCAGCTTGGTGCTGGCAATAGCGACCTTGTCGGCGTTGACGATGATGACGAAGTCACCGCCGTCAACGTTCGGCGTGAATGTCGGCTTGTGCTTGCCGCGCAGCAGAGTGGCTGCGGCAACGGCGAGTCGGCCGAGCACCACGTCGGTGGCGTCGATGACGTACCACGAACGCGTGGTGTCACCCGCCTTCGGCGTGTATGTGGGCACAGCGTGTACCTCTCTTTTCTCGGGTCCCCATTCGGGGCTTGGATCCCGGGCTCACCGGGGTGCCGGTCGGGCGTCGACGGTCGGGAGTGGTTTCTCAGCGACCAACGATGACCTGAGAACCCGATTTACCCCGCGGTGATCCGCGGCGTACCGCACGCCAACGGCCAAGACTACCGGTGCAGATCAGTGCAGGTCAAAACGGATCGGTTCGGCTCTCGCTCACTGCGGCGACAGCCTGGCGGCAGACTGCGCTCACCGCCTCGGCACGCTGCGGCGGGCTCTGGCAGCCGACGCCGATCAGGGTGGATCCGACGAGCACCACCGACCAGTCGACGATACGGCCGGTCCGGATCTCCCGGTAGGTCACCGCCGGGCGCCCGCCGACCCGGCCGTCGACACGCAGATCGACGAACACCCCGGTCGGTTGATCGGCGATCACTCGGCGCAGCACGTCGCCCGCACGATCCAGCGTCGACTCGGGGGCGTAGGACTGCGTGAAGTGCAGGGCCAGGTCGGGATCGGCCGGTGCCGCTGCCCGCAGCCGCCGCGAGCCCGGTCCGCCGGTCACCCTGGTGACCGTCCAGCCCGCCGGGACCTGCACGGCGATGCGGCCTTCCACCACGGTCTGCATAGCCGGCGGCCGCACGATGATCGACCAGCCGGCAATCGACGCAACCGCCCCGGTGGCCAACGCCAACGGCACCGCCCGCCGGAGCCGCCGCCGTCTCGGGCGTCCGGGGCGGGCGTTTTGGCCGCCGTCGCCGTCGCCGTCGCCGTCGCCGTCGATGGCCCCATTCCAGTTCCGCCGCGCCACCGCCACCACCTCGTCGGCCACCGCGTTGGCGGCCGCGACCACCCTGGCGACCCGCTGGCTGGTCCAGTCATCGGGATGGACCAGCACCACCGAGTTCCCACCCGCAGCCGCGACCATCACCGACCGCCACAGGTCGGCGACGGCAACCGGGCGTTCGTTGTAGAGCCCGACCGGGTCATCGATCCAGCACAGCGCGGCCTCGGCGAGGCGGGGATCGACCGGGCCCCCCGGACCGGAGGCCACCCGCACGGAGGCGGGGCCGATCTCCAGCACGGTCATCGCCTCACGCTAGGGATTCAGCGGCCGCGGCCGTTGCGCCGATCCACAGGGGGGGGGTACAGCTCAGGTCGTCTTTGAACGACGCTCCCGATAGGCGGCGACATGCTGACGGTTCCCGCAGTTGCCGGTGTCACAGAACATCCGGGACCGGTTTCTGGACAGATCGATCAGAACCGCCCCGCAATCCGAGGCCGCGCAGATCTTGAGGCGGCGCAGCTCCCCCGCCCGGATGAGGTCGGCCAGCGCCATCGCCATCTCCGCGCCCATGCGCTGGGCCAGTGGGTCCTCGGTGGAAGCCAGGTGCAGGTGCCATTCGGGCATCTCCGGGTGGCGGGTCAGCCAGGGTGCGGCGCGGGTATCCCCGAGCAGCGCATTGACCTCACCGACGGTCTGCACCTCATCGTCGGCGGCCGCCCATATCCGGCCCACCCGCTGCCGCAGCCGCTGCACCGCCGCCAGCTCGGCCTGATCCCGGTCACGGCGGCCGGTCCAACCGAACTCAGCCAGATAGCTGTCCAGGTCGGACTGGTCGGCGAGTTGTTCGCCGGAGATCCGATCACTGTTAACCAGAACACAGGCAGCCCGCAGAGTGTGCTCCGTGTCATACGTGAAAAGCGTTTGACTCATGACCCCTTCCTCGCCTAGTGTCATGTTCAATATTCACTTTACTTATGACAGGGGTGTTCAGGTGTCCAATCGCTTCCGGGTCGGGATGCTGTTCGCCGCTGGATCGGCCCTGAGCTTCGGGATGTCGGGCCCGCTCGCCAAATCGTTGATGGTGGCGGGGTGGTCACCGACAGCCGCCGTGACCGCCCGCCTGGCCGGTGGCGCGCTGGTGCTCGTGATCGTGGCCACAGTCGTCAAGCCGGACTGGTTCCGCCAGGCCCGCGAGCACGCCCGCACCGTCGTGGTCTACGGGCTGATTCCGGTGGCCGGGGCTCAACTCTGCTACTACAACGCCGTCGCGCACCTCTCGGTGGGCGTGGCACTGCTGCTCGAATACACCGCCCCGGTGCTGGTGATCGCCTGGGTGTGGGCCACCACAGGGCGACGTCCGAGTGGCCGGACGCTGGGCGGTGTCGCGCTGGCGGTGGTGGGTGTCACGTTGGTGCTCGACGTGGCCCACGGAGCCCGCATAGACGCAGTGGGCGTGGCCTGGGGCCTGGGTGCCGCAATCTGCGCAGTCTGCTATTTCATGATGTCCGACGAGGTGACGGCTGACGGCTCGGGTCTGCACGCGATCACCTTGGCCACCGGCAGCCTGGTGGTCGCGACGATCGCGGTCGTCGCCCTCGGCGTCTCCGGCGTGATGCCGTTGCGATTCACCACCAACGACGTCGTGATCGCCGGCGCCACCCTCCCCTGGCTTGTCCCGGTGGTGGTGCTCGGGGTGCTGGCCACCGCCGTCGCATACCTGCTCGGCATCAGCGGGGTCGCCCGGCTACGGCCGAGCTTCGCCTCCCTGATGGGCCTGGCAGAGGTGCTCTTTGCGGTGGTGGCCGCCTGGCTGCTGCTCGATGAGCGCGTCACGACGACCCAGGCCATCGGTGGCGTCGTGGTGCTGCTGGGCCTCGCGCTGGCGCGTCTGGGTGACGCCCAACCCGAGGCGGGCGCGCCGATCTCGGTGCGTTCGCCGGTCAAAGATCTGGAACAATCGACACTGTGAAAACCCGCGTCCTGTCTATGAGCTTCGCAGCGGCCGCCTTGGCGCTCGCCGCCGGTGCCGGCCCACTGCCCGCAGCACCGGCAAACGCCAACGTCTGCAATGACATCGAGGTCGTATTCGCCCGCGGCACCGGTGAAGACCCCGGTATCGGGCGGGTCGGCGATGCCTTCGTCAACAACCTTGGGGGCATGGTCGGCGGCCGGAGCATGGGCGTTTACGCGGTCAACTACCCGGCGAGCTATGACTTCCTTGCCGCCGCGACCGGCGCCAACGATGCCAGTGCACGTATCCAGTACATCGCCAACACCTGCCCGAACTCCAAGATCGTCCTCGGCGGCTACTCCCAGGGAGCCGCGGTCGTCGACGTCGTCACCGCGGTGCCCATTCCGGTGGTGGGATTCACCAACCCGCTCCCGCCCTTCGCCGGCGACCACATCGCCGCGATCGCAGTGTTCGGCAACCCGTCGGCCAAGATCGGCCTGCCGCTGACCACCAGCCCGGTTTTCGGTGGACGCGCCATCGACCTGTGCAACCCGGGCGATCCGGTGTGCACGAGCGGCGACAGCGTCGTCGCACATCGCAGCTACGGGCCTGACGGGACTGCGTGGCAGGCCGCAACGTTCGTGGCGAATCGCCTCTGAACAGGCATGTTTCGCGGTCGACTCACCGATATGTGAGTATTGAACGGTGCGTATTCTCTCTGGGATTTCCGCTGTAGTTCTGGCGGCGGCCTGCCTGGCCGGCGCCGGACCCGCACAGGCCGCCGAGTGCTCGGACGTCGAATTGATCTTTGCCCGGGGCACCAGCGAGCCGGCCGGCCTCGGCCGCGTCGGACAGGCGCTCAGCAATCAGCTGGCTGCCAGCCTGGGCGGCCGCACCATGGGCGCCTACGGGGTCAACTACCCCGCGAGCTACGACTTCCTGGCGGCAGCCGACGGCGCAGCCGACGCCACCAACCGCATGGTGTCGGTGGCCCAGAACTGCCCGAACACCCGGTTCGTACTCGGCGGATATTCCCAGGGCGCCGCGGTGGTCGACATGCTGCTCGGCATACCGCCTCTGGGCGAGAAGGTCGGTGATGTCGGTTCCGGGTCTCCGCTGCCGCAGAGCCTGGTCGACCGGGTCGCCGCGGTCGCGGTCTTCGGCAACCCCGCCACCAAATTCGGAAACCCGGTGACCTTCGCCGGTCGCGGTATCGACCTGTGCAACAACGGTGACCCGATCTGCTCACAGGGCCGCAATCCGCTCGCTCACACCAGTTACGAGAAATCCCCGCTGCTCGGCGAGGCTGTGGGCTTCGTCTCCGGCCTGCTCTAGGCGATCTGGCGGCACAGTCCGGCCCCCGCTACCATGGCGTGATGCATATGAGGCGGATGTGTCGCATGGTGTCTGTGGTGATGTCCGTCACAGCGGCCGTAGCGCTCTCCCCGGCCGTACTGCCAACGGCCAGTGCCCAACCCTGCCCGGACGTCGAGGTGGTCTTCGCCCGCGGACGTATCGAGCCGCCCGGGACCGGCAGGGTCGGCGACGCGTTCGTCCAGACACTGCGAACCAAGACCGACCAGAGCGTCGGCTTCTACGCGGTGAACTACCCGGCCGACACCGAGGTATTCCTGGGCGCCAACGATATGAGCCAGCACATCCAGTACATGGCGGCCAACTGCCCCAACACCCGACTGGTGCTGGGCGGTTACTCCCTGGGGGCGGCAGTGACCGACGTCGTCCTGGCCGTACCGGCGCCGTTGTTCGGCTACAAGAACCCGCTGCCGCTCGGGATGAACGAACACATCGCAGCGGTGGCACTATTCGGCAACGGCACCCGCAAGGTCCTCGGTCCGGTGTCGGATGTCAGTCCGCTGTACGGCGACAAGACCATCGACCTGTGCACCTCCGACGACCCGGTCTGCAATGACAACCTCGATCCCAACACCTGGGCGGACAACTGGCCGGCGCATCTGCACGCCGCCTATATCGACTCCGGACTGGTCGATCAGGCTGCCGACTTCGTCGCGGCCCGGCTCTAGCCCGGGTCGGCCTAATCCAGGCTGCGCAGGTCCCTGGTCACCCTCACCCGGGACGCCAACTCATCATCGGGCGGGTAGTCCACGCTGACCAGCGTCAGTCCGCGGGCTGGGGCGGCGGAGAAGTCACTTGACCGGCCGCTGGCACCCAAAAGTGTTGCGCACCAGCTCGGTTCGCGCCGACCCTCGCCAACCGCGAGCAGTGCGCCGACAAGCGACCGCACCATCGACCAGCAGAATGCGTCGGCGCTGACATGGGCGGTGACCAGATCACCGTCGCGAACCCATTCCAGTCGCTGAAGGTCGCGGATCGTCGTCGCGCCGGGCCGTTGGCGACAGAAAGCGGCGAAGTCGTGTAATCCCAGCAGCGTCGCCGAAGCAGCCCGCAGCGCCTCCAGATCCAGGGGCCGGGGCCAGGGCGTGGTGAACCGGGCCTGCTGCGGTTCGACCCCGTAGGACGCCAGCGACAGCCGGTAGGCGTAGTGGCGGCGAAGGGCGGAGAATCGGGCGTCGAAACCTGTTGGAGCACGGCCGATCCGGCGGACCCGGACGTCCTCGGGCAGGAATTTGGCGAGCCTGCGGATCAGCGGGTCGAATTCGGCATCGCCGATCCGTGGCCGACGCGGGTAGGCGTTGGGAAGCACGTCGCGCGGGATGTCGATGTGGGCCACCTGACCGGTGGCGTGCACACCGGTATCGGTGCGGCCGGCGGCGAACAGTCGCACCGGCATCCGGAATACCGTCGACAGTCCGCTCTCGAGTACACCGGCGACGGTCCGCTGCTCATCCTGCACGGCCCAGCCGGCGAATTCGGTTCCGTCGTAAGAGATGTCGAGGCGGAGCCGGACCAGGTCGGCCTGGTCCGGCACCGCCACCGAACGGTTAGGACTGGTCAGACTCGGCCGAGGCCTCGTCGGCAGTCTGTGCGTCGGCGATGCCGGCGTCCTCAGCCTCGACGGCCTCGATACTCTCCTCGGCCAGGGCCGTGCTCTCCTCGGCCGGGGCCGTGCTCTCCTCGGCCTTCTCCTGCTTGGGCTCGGCAGCCTTCTTGGCCGACGCGGCAGCCCGTCGGGCTCGGTTGGCCTCGGAGACGACGGTCTTCTCCCGGACCAGCTCGATGACCGCCATCGGAGCGTTGTCGCCCTTGCGCGCCTCAACCTTGACGATCCGGGTGTATCCGCCGTTGCGGTCGGCGAAGAACGGACCGATCTCGGCGAACAACGTGTGCACCACGTCCTTGTCGCGGATCTTCTTCATCACCTCACGCCGATTGTGCAGCGTGCCCTTCTTGGCGTGGGTGATGAGCTTCTCGGCGTAGGGCCGCAGCGCCCGGGCCTTGGGCTCGGTGGTCTTGATCCGGCCGTGCTCGAAAAGCGACGTGGCGAGGTTGGCCAGGATCGCCTTCTGATGCGAAGAGGACCCGCCGAGGCGAGGACCCTTAGTGGGCTTGGGCATTGCGACTATCTCCTAAATGGGGCCGGCCCCCGTGTCAGGTAGGACCGGGACGATTTGTTCTTAAAGCTGTTGTGCGCTTAGAGCTGTTCGGTTTCGGCGTAGTCCGCGTCGTTGTCCATGTCGTAGCCGCTGTCACCGCTCCAGGTTCCGGTGGCGACGTCATAACCGGCCACCTCGGACGGATCGAAGCTGGCCGGGGAGTCCTTCAGCGACAGGCCCAGCGAGTGCAGCTTGATCTTGACCTCATCGATGGACTTCTGACCGAAGTTGCGGATGTCCAACAGGTCGGACTCGGTGCGGCCGACCAGCTCGCCGACGGTGTGCACACCCTCGCGCTTGAGGCAGTTGTAGGAACGCACGGTCAAATCCAGATCGTCGATCGGCAGCGCGAATGCGGCGATGTGGTCGGCCTCCTGCGGGGACGGTCCGATCTCGATGCCTTCGGCCTCGACGTTCAGTTCCCGGGCCAGCCCGAACAGCTCGACGAGGGTCTTACCGGCCGACGCCAGGGCGTCCCGCGGGCTGATGGAGTTCTTCGTCTCCACGTCCAGCACCAGCTTGTCGAAGTCGGTGCGCTGCTCGACGCGGGTGGCCTCGACCTTGTAGGTCACCTTCAGCACCGGGGAGTAGATCGAGTCGACCGGGATACGGCCGATCTCAGCACCCGAGGCCTTGTTCATGACCGCCGGCACGTAACCGCGACCCCGCTCGACGACAAGCTCAATCTCAAGCTTGCCCTTGTCGTTCAGCGTCGCGATGTGCATTTCGGGGTTGTGCACGCTGACACCGGCGGGCGGCACGATGTCGCCGGCGGTGACGGTGCCCGGGCCCTGCTTACGCAGGTACATGGTGACCGGCTCGTCCTCGTCGGAGGAAACAACCAGGCCCTTGAGGTTGAGGATGATGTCGGTGACATCCTCCTTGACGCCCGGCACGGTGGTGAACTCGTGCAGCACACCGTCAATGCGGATGCTGGTCACGGCGGCACCCGGGATGGACGACAGCAGCGTGCGGCGAAGCGAATTGCCCAGGGTGTAACCGAATCCCGGCTCCAGCGGTTCGATGATGAACTGAGAGCGGTTCTCGGCGATCGATTCTTCGCTGAGTGTGGGTCGCTGAGAAATCAGCATGGTGTTCTTCTATCTCCTTCTCGGCACCCGCTATTTGATGCCGTCGGGTGATCTGCGTGGACGGTTGTCCAGCAGTCTTACTTCGAGTAGAACTCGACGATGAGCTGCTCGGTGAGCGGCACGTCGATCTGGGCGCGTTCGGGCAACTGGTGCACCAGGACGCGCTGGCGTTCGCCGACCACCTGCAGCCAGGCCGGGATCGGGCGGTCACCCGCAACCTCCCGGGAGATCTGGAACGGCACGGTGTTCAACGAGTTGTCGCGAACGTCGACGATGTCGTACTGGGACACCCGGTAGCTCGGGACGTTGACCTTCACGCCGTTGACGGTGAAGTGCCCGTGGCTGACGAGCTGACGGGCCATCCGCCGGGTCCGGGCCAGTCCGGCCCGGTAGACGACGTTGTCCAGCCGGCTCTCCAGGATGCGCAGCAGGTTCTCGCCGGTCTTGCCGGATTGGCGGTTGGCCTCTTCGTAGTAGCGACGGAACTGCTTCTCCATGACGCCGTAGGTGAAGCGGGCCTTCTGCTTCTCCTGCAGCTGGGTGCGGTATTCGCTCTCCTTGATCCGCGCGCGGCCGTGCTGGCCGGGCGGGTAGGGGCGCTTCTCGAAGGACTGGTCACCACCGACCAGGTCGACGCCGAGACGGCGGGACTTACGGGTGGCAGATCCGGTGTAACGAGCCATTTCTCAAGTCCTCCTAGACCCGGCGCCGCTT
>DAIPYT010000017.1:30973-33711 GCA_036782595.1 Mycobacterium sp.
TGGGCGGACGGCAGCCGTTGTGCGGCTGCGGGGTGACATCGGAAATCGCGCCCACTTCGAGGCCGGCGGCCTGCAGCGAGCGGATGGCGGTCTCGCGGCCCGAGCCCGGGCCCTTGACGAACACGTCGACCTTCTTGACGCCGTGTTCCTGGGCCTTGCGGGCGGCGTTCTCGGCGGCCAGCTGCGCGGCGAACGGGGTCGACTTACGCGAGCCCTTGAACCCGACATGGCCCGAGGATGCCCACGCGATCACGTTGCCCTGCGGGTCGGTGATGGACACGATCGTGTTGTTGAACGTGCTCTTGATGTGCGCGGCGCCGTGCGGGACGTTCTTCTTTTCCCGGCGCCGGGTGGTCTTGCCCTTCTTAGCGGCAGCTGTGCCGGCCTTCTTCGGAGGTGCCATGGTTACTTAGCCTTCTTCTTACCGGCGATGGTGCGCTTCGGGCCCTTGCGGGTGCGCGCATTGGTCTTGGTCCGCTGGCCGCGCACCGGAAGCCCGCGGCGGTGCCGCAGACCCTGATAGCAACCGATCTCGATCTTGCGACGGATGTCGGCCTGGACCTCGCGGCGCAGGTCACCCTCCACCTTGACGTTGCCCTCGATGTATTCGCGCAGCTGGCTCAGCTGATCGTCGGTCAGGTCCTTGCTTCGCAGGTCCCGGTCAATACCGGTAGCCGCCAAGATCTCCTGGGAGCGGGTACGGCCGATGCCGAAAATGTAGGTCAGCGCGATCTCCATGCGCTTGTCGCGCGGAAGATCGACGCCCACTAGACGTGCCACAGGGCTGTATTCCTTCTTCTATGCGGAGGTGTTGTTCCCAGACCGTTCCCGTGTGCCCCTGACGGGGCCTTTAGGGGTCCGGCCTCCGTTCCGGACGTGACAGGGGTTGAGCCCCTGGTGGTTCTGGGAGGTCTGATTCAGTTGTGTCGGGGCCAGTTCAAGCCGAGGCCAGTTCAAGCCTTGGCAGAACTAGCCTTGGCGCTGCTTGTGGCGCGGATCGGTGCAGATCACCATGACCCGCCCATGCCGGCGGATCACCCTGCACTTATCGCAGATCGGCTTGACGCTCGGGTTCACCTTCACGGCTCGTTGATCCTGTCTTTCTGGTCGTTCTGGGCGGGCTACTTGTAGCGGTAGACGATGCGGCCGCGGGTCAGGTCGTAGGGGGAAAGCTCCACCACGACCCGGTCCTCGGGCAGGATGCGGATGTAGTGCTGCCGCATCTTGCCACTGATGTGGGCGAGCACCTTGTGGCCGTTCTCCAGCTCAATGCGAAACATCGCATTGGGCAGGGGCTCGACCACCCGGCCCTCGACCTCGATGGCACCGTCTTTTTTGCCCATATCCTCACTAGATCCTGCTTGTCTGATGGGCAGCATTCGACCGACTACACGGCGTCAATTTCCCGGGAAGGAAATGAGAGTTCCCGGACTGGGCACGCAAGAGCCGGCGCGAGCACCGCACCGTGGTTCAACGATACCCGTTCGGCGCCCGCTCTCCAAAATGGCGTCGAAACCCCGATATGGTGGCCCGATGCGGCTGCTGGTCACCGGCGGCGCCGGGTTCATCGGCGCCAACTTCGTGCATCGCGCGGTGAATGACCGCCCCGACGTCGCCGTCACGGTACTTGACGCGCTCACCTACGCGGGCAGCCGATCCGCACTGGACGGCCTGGGCGACCGGATCCGCCTGGTCGAGGGAGACCTCACCGACACCGCACTGGTCGACAGCCTGGTGGCAACGTCGGATGCGGTGGTGCACTTCGCCGCCGAAACCCACGTCGACAATTCGCTGGCCGACCCGACACCGTTCTTGTACAGCAATGTGGTCGGGACGTTCTCGGTGCTGGAAGCGGTGCGACGGCACCGGGTCCGCCTGCACCACATCTCTACCGATGAGGTCTACGGGGACCTTCCGCTGGAGACATCCCCCGGACGAGAACCGATCCGGTTCACCGAGGCCACGCCCTACAACCCGTCGAGCCCCTATTCGGCGACCAAAGCCTCGGCGGACATGCTGGTGCGCGCCTGGGTTCGGTCCTATCGCGTCGCCGCGACGATCTCGAACTGCTCCAACAACTACGGTCCGTTCCAGCACATCGAGAAGTTCATCCCGCGCCAGATCACCAACGTGCTCACCGGCCGTCGCCCCAAGCTGTACGGAGCCGGCGCCAATGTGCGGGACTGGATCCATGTCGACGACCACAACTCGGCGGTGTGGCGAATCCTCGAGGACGGGACGCCGGGCCGCACCTATCTGATCGGCGCCGACGGCGAGCGCGACAACCTCTCGATACTGCGGCTGATCCTGGAGTTGATGGACGTCGATCCCGACGACTTCGATCACGTCGCCGATCGGGTGGGGCACGACCTGCGCTACGCCATTGACGCCTCGACGCTGCGTAACGAGTTGGGGTGGTCGCCGGTGCACACCGATCTCTCCGAGGGTCTGCGCGCGACCATCGACTGGTACCGCGACAACGAATGGTGGTGGGCCCCGCTGAAGGCTGAAGTCGAGGCCCGCTACACCGAACGTGGTCAGTGACATGGGGCCGGACAACAAACTCTGGCGAGAATTAGCCGTACCCGGCGCGTGGGAAATCACCCCGAAGCTGCACGGCGACAGTCGGGGGGAATTCTTCGAGTGGTTCACCGCGACCGGGTTCGCGGAGATGACCGGCCATCGGTTCGATCTTCGTCAGGCCAACTGTTCGACATCCTCCGCGGGCGTCCTGCGCG
>DAIPYT010000018.1:0-33521 GCA_036782595.1 Mycobacterium sp.
CAACGCGATGGCCTCGCTCATCGCCAACCGGGAGCGCTACCAGATCGCCACCGGTAACGACGCTGATGCCGACCGGCACGGCATCGTCACCCCTGACGCCGGTCTGATGAACCCGAATCACTACCTGGCCGTGGCCATCGACTACCTCTACACCCACCGGCCGGACTGGCCGGGCAGCGTCGCCGTCGGTAAGACCGCCGTGAGCTCCTCGATCATCGACCGGGTGGTCGCCGGCCTGGGCCGCACCCTGGTCGAGGTACCCGTCGGCTTCAAGTGGTTCGTCGACGGATTAGTTAGCGGCACAATCGGATTCGGTGGCGAGGAGTCCGCCGGGGCGTCGTTCCTGCGCCGGGACGGCTCGGTATGGACCACCGACAAGGACGGCATCATCATGTGCCTGCTGGCCTCGGAGATCCTGGCCGTCACCGGCAAGACGCCCTCGCAGCGCTACGCCGAACTCGCCGCGACCTACGGCGCCCCCGTCTACGCCCGGATGGACGCCCCGGCCAACCGCGAACAGAAGGCCCGGCTGGCCAAGCTCTCGGCAGAGCAGGTCACCGCCACCGAACTGGCCGGGGAGCCGATCACCGCCAAACTCACCAACGCCCCCGGCAACGGCGCCCCGATCGGCGGGCTCAAGGTCACCACCGCCAACGGGTGGTTCGCCGCCCGGCCGTCGGGCACCGAGGACGTCTACAAGATCTACGCCGAATCCTTCAAGGGCCCCGAGCATCTGGCAGAGGTACAGGAAGCCGCCCGGGAAGTGGTGAATACAGTCATAGCGTGAGTTCGGTCGCGGATGACATCTCGGAGGCGCAGGTCAAGCTGCCCACCGAGGTCTGGACGCTGATCGGGGCGAATGCCATCGTCGCGCTGGGCTACGGCCTGGTGGCCCCCGTCCTGCCGGAGTTGGCCCTGCATTTCGGGGTGAGCATCAGCGCCGCGACCTTCATGATCACCGCGTTCGCCCTCATGCGACTGCTGGCGGCGCCGCCGACCGGCATGCTGGTGCAGCGGCTCGGGGAGCGGCGGATCTACATCAGCGGTCTGTTGATCGTCGCGGTGACCACCATCGCGTGCGCTTTCGCGCAAAGCTACTGGCAGCTCTTGATATACCGGGCGATCGGCGGCATCGGATCGACGATGTTCTTCATCTCGGCCCTGGGCCTGATGATCCGGATGAGCCCGCCCGACGCCCGGGGTCGGGTGGCCGGTTTGTTCGCCGGTGCCTTCTTGGCGGGTTCGGTGGCCGGCCCGGTGCTGGGCAGCCTGACCGCGAGCCTGGGCTTGCGGGCCCCGTTCCTGATGTATGGCGCGCTGCTGGTCGTCGCGGCGCTGGTGGTGCTGATCGGTCTGCGCAAGTCACCGCTGGCCGCTCCCGCCGAACCCGACGACGGCGCGGTGACGCTGCGGGTGGCGCTACGCCAGAGGGCATATCGCTCGGCGCTGCTGTCGAACTTCGCCACCGGGTGGTCCCTGTTCGGTCTGCGGTTCGCGTTGGTGCCGATATTCGTCGAGCAGGTGCTCGACAAGCAGCCGCGCAATGTCGCCGGACTGGCGCTGGCCGCCTTCGCCGTCGGCAACATCTCGGTGGTCACTTACAGCGGCCGGCTCTCCGACCGGATTGGGCGCAAACCGCTGCTCATCACCGGGCTGGTGCTGTCGGCGGCATCGACCGCCGCATTGGGGATGGCGACCTCGCTGCCGCTGTTCTTCGTTGAGGCCGCGATCGCCGGTGCGGCCTCGGGCGTCTACGCCTCCCCGCAGCAGGCGGCCGTCGCCGACATCATCGGAAAGGCCCGGGGAGGTACCGCGATCGCGGCGTTCCAGATGATGTCCGACTTCGGCTCCATCGTGGGGTCGTTCGGGGTGGGGTTGCTCGCTCAGGAGCTGTCTTTCGGATGGGCGTTCGGCGTCAGCGGGGTGATCCTGTTCCTCGCGGCCGTCGGGTGGGTGCTGGCTCCGGAAACGTGTGATCGCGCGAACGCGAAGGGCACGAAGGCGCCCCCGGTCAGTGCTGAGGCTTCCGGCGAACTGCTCTGAGTGGCGTTCGAACCGACACGATTTACGCCCACCTTCGCGCGACAGCAGGCCTGTGCTTCCCGGCCGGGTTTTGAGGCCTCTGCGGCGGTGGTGTAGTTTCGACACGCACCTGGGGCTATGGCGCAGCTGGTAGCGCACCACACTGGCAGTGTGGGGGTCAGGGGTTCGAGTCCCCTTAGCTCCACAAAGAAAAACCCGAGACCATGTGGTCTCGGGTTTTTTGCTGTGTGGGGGCGGTGCTAGGTCGTATGTCCTAGCTTTTGCCCCGCCGGTTCCATCGGGTTGCGTAGCACGGCGTGCTACGATTGGCCTGTGGCTACCGAGATCACTCAGCGGGAATTGCGTAACAACAGCGGAGAGATCATGCGGCAACTCGACCGCGGCCAGTCCTTCGTCGTGACGCGCAACGGGGTTCCCGTCGGGGAGCTTTCCCCCCTGCGGCGCGATCGGTTCGTCGGTGCGGCGGCGGCGGTGGCGGCTTTCAGGGGCGCACCCCGGGTCGACCTCGACCGTCTTCGCGCCGACTTGGACGCCGTCGCCAATCAAGACCTAACACCCCGTGGCTGAGCCTCGCCGTCACCCACGCGGGCTCATTGACACCTCAGTGGTGATCGACCTCGACGAGTTCGATCCCGACTGTCTCCCAGATGAATTGGCGGTCAGCGCACTGACCATGGCCGAGCTGGCGGCCGGTCCCCATGCCGCCGGCGACAGCGCGGAGCGGGCGCGGCGTCAGGACCGTCTACAGCGGGCCGAGGCCACGTTTCACCCACTGCCTTTCGACTCCGCTGCGGCCCGCGCCTACGGCCACATCTACGCCGCGATCATGGCGACCGGTCGCAAGGCCCGCGGCCCGCGGGCGGTGGACCTGTTGATCGCCGCCACCGCGATGGCCGCCGAGCTTCCCCTCTACACCCGCAACACCGAGGACTTCCGGGGCATCCAGCATCTGGTCGAGGTCGTTGGGGTCTGACCCGTGGGGGGTGGAGTCGGGTCAACCGCTGGCACCCTTCGCTGGCACCCTTCAGTCAGGTTCGCGTAGGTTCTTTCGAGTCTCAACCCGCAGTCCTAGCCGACTACATCAAACGCAACATTCAACGAAAGCCATCATGTCCGAGGATCAGATCGCAGACGTTCCGCCGAATCAGCTCTCCATTGATCCGCGCAGCCCCTTCTTCAGCGAAGAGGTGCTCAGCCGCGACGTGGGTATTCGCTTCAACGGCGTCGAGAAAACCAATGTCCACGAATACAACGTGGCCGAAGGTTGGGTGCGTGTTGAAGTTCCGACCGCCAAGGATCGCCGCGGCAACCCCATGGTCATCAAGCTCAACGGTACGGTCGAACCCTTTTTCCGCTCAGCGGAGTAGCGACCGCGGTCCCGCCGAAGGGCAGGGGTCGTTCAGAAGTTGTGGCAGGCGTTGACAGCCCTGCCGATCGGACCGTTGGACGAGTCCATGATGTCGTTGCTGACACCCGCCCACCGTTCGTAGCCGAGGATCCCCTCCAACGCATTCACCTGCTGCTGACGCTGCCCTGGAGGGGCGGCCAGGAGCACGGCCAGCCCAACCCGCAACTGTTGCTCGAGCTTCGGGTCCCCACTGATCCTGCCCCAGATGATGGGGTCGTTCTGCTGCATCGACGACATGATCTGCGGTTCAGAACACGTCGTGACGTTCAAATCGTCGGCGTGGGCCGGTGCTGCCAGCGCAACTGCCAGGCAGGCGAAACCAGCCGCCGTGCCGAACTTCGAAAACCCGCGCACACCCTTGATCGCTTTGCTCATGCTTGTGCATTTTACCGACGCGGGGATCAAAGGGCATCAAGGGGCGCTGGCTTGATCCGGCGCTCGTGCGACCGTCACACCGATCATCGAATCGCGGGTGATGAGGGCGGCGAGTTCGGCTTCGGTCATCGACTCCGATCCGGCGGGTCGCATCGGCATGATCAGGTAGCGCATGTTGGCGTTGCTGTCGTGCACGCGGATCGCCACCTCCGGCGGGACGTCGGTGCCGAACTCGCGCAGCAATCCGCGGGGATCACGGACGGCGCGCGCCCGGTAGGCGCGGCTCTTGTACCAGTCCGGCGGCAGGCCCAGAACAGGTCGCGGGTAGCACGAGCACAGCGTGCAGACGACGAGGTTGTGCACCTCGGGGGTCTGCTCGATCACGATCAGGTGGGTTCCGTCGTAGTTGTCGATGCCGAACTCTTCGATCGCGGCGGATCCGTCGGCCAGCAGGCGTTGTTTGAACGCGGGGTCGGT
The DNA here is from genome assembly GCA_036782595.1 of Mycobacterium sp. Lineage (GTDB taxonomy): Bacteria > Actinomycetota > Actinomycetes > Mycobacteriales > Mycobacteriaceae > Mycobacterium. Next base: position 4,304 of record DAIPYT010000018.1, read on the forward strand.
CCAGGCGCGGGCGATCAGGGCGGCGCCGCGGCCGGGTTCGACGGCGTCGAGTACCTCCAGTGCGGCGCGCACCTCGCCGGCATCGATGAGGTGCTTCTCCACCAGGAGTTCCTGCAACGCGTGCACCATGACCTCGAAGTAGTCAGGGCCGTCGGACACGTCGACTTCGATAGGGGCGTGTGCGTCGGCGTGGTCGTGGTCGTGGGTCATGCCGGCTCCAGCCAATGCTCGAAGATCTCCAGCTCCAGTACGTCGGCAGGCTCGCCGGCGTAATCGGGCCACAGTGTGCTCATGTCGAGTCGGACCCGGTACAGCTTGGTCTCGGTTCCGGCGTTGACGCCGAAGGCTTCTCGCTCCGGATCAAGGAACTTGTCCAGAACGCGCTCGATGTGACCCGTCGCGCCCCGGACGTAGAACGGAGTCCGCACGTGACCGGGTGCGTATCGCGCGCAGATCCGGACCCGGTCTCCTACGGCGTAGCGGCTACTCATCAGTCCTCCGCAGTCATCCGCGCGCGGACGTCGATCATTCGCCGGCCCAGTTCCTCGGAGGTCACCAGGCCCTTCTCGTTGAGGACTTTCGCCGCTGAGACCGCCCACCGTTGGTAATAGGTCAGTGAACCGATGATGACCTCGCCGAGATCCTCGACCCCCCGACGCTTCTCCTCGGTGTTGACGAGTTTGCGTGCGGCCAGGACGTCCAGCAGCGCGTGGCAGTGCTTCTCGAACGGGGTCAACTCATGGTCGGAGATGTCAACCGGCCCTTCGGGTTGTCCACCGAGATCGTGGGGGGAATGCGCGATGAGGCCTGCGGGTTCCCGCACAGGTCCGTGCTCAGGCGTAACTGGCATTTTGAGGGCCCTTCGGATCGGCGCGTACCAGGAAGCATCCCATTAGATTCTTGAAGTGCGTACCGCGGGGTTCGACATCACCAAGCCCGTCCGCTAACGCAACATCGCGGCCAACCGCATGCGGTGCCGACAGAGTTCGCCCAGCGAGGAGGGGAGAGGCCATGACCCAGATCGCCATCATGTTGTACCCGGGATTCACCGCTCTCGACTTCATCGGACCGTACGAGGTTCTGCGTAATCTGCCCGGCGCCGAAGTCCGATTCGTGTGGCACGAAACCGGACCGATCGCCGCGGACTCCGGCGTCCTGCTGGTCGGCGCAACGCATACTTTTGACGAAACCCCCTCGCCGGACGTCATTCTGGTACCCGGCGGGATGTCGACGTTCGAGCATGCGCGAGATCAGAGGGTGCTCGACTGGGTCCGTCGTGCTCACCAGACGGCAACCTGGACCACCTCCGTCTGCTCAGGATCGCTGATTCTGGCGGCTGCCGGCGTGCTGGAAGGCAAGCGCGCGACATCCCATTGGCTGGTGGTGCCAATGCTCCGCACCTTCGGCGCCACACCGGTGAGCGACGACCGGATAGTCCGCGAAGGGCGCATCGTCACCGCCGCCGGGGTCTCAGCGGGGATCGACCTGGGGCTATGGCTGGCCGGCGAACTGGGCGGGGAGGCGCAAGCCAAGGCGATTCAGCTCGCCATCGAGTACGACCCACAGCCGCCGTTCGACAGCGGCCATCTGACCAAAGCATCAGCGGCGACCCGAGCTTCCGCCACGGCGATGCTCACCAAGCAGACGATCGCCGGACACCAACTGAGCCAATCGGCAAAGCTGCTGTGGGGTGCTGCATTACAGCGCGCACGCGCCCGGCGCCGGCGTGGAGGTCCGGACTGCGCGGGCGCGCCTAACGAGACGCGGTAACTGCGCTTCGCCGGCCCAAGGGATTCAGATACCACCGAACCGAGGATGACGGCGCCTGCCTGAGGTTGCCGTGGTGTGCGCAGAGCGAAGCCCCGCGGCCGGGAGATACTGTGGCTTCACCGCAGCTGTCTATCCGGAACTGACCGGTCGCCGGTAACCAAGGACTTGGGGAGGGGGCCGTGATCCGCTGATGGATGCCGCAAGTTCGCACGCCCTGGAGCCCGCGTCGGTCCGGTGGGGCCGCCTCCTCGTCGCGGTGGTATTCGTCTTCGCAGCGCTGAATTGGTTCGGGTGGGCGACCGGGAACGATGCGCTGACCCGGCTCTACCCGAGCTGGCCGCGGATGACGCCGTGGGGTGCGCTGTTGCTGGCAACGCTGGGCGTGGCGATAGTGCTGCAGTCGGGCAATCCCTCTCCGGTACAGGTGCGGGTGGGGCGCACATTGGCGGCCGCGGTCGGCGGCTTCGCCGTGGTCGTACTTACCGAGTATGCGACGGGCCGATCTTTCGGGGTCGATCAAGAGTGGTTCAGAGGCGCGGTGGACTCGGTGCACTGGGCTTCGCCAGGTCGACCGAGTCTTCAGACCGCGGTGTCGGTCTTGTGTCTTTCGGTCGTCATTGCTCTCACGCAGGTGAACCGCTCCTGGACCCGCCGGGTGCGGGAGCTGTTCCTGTTGGGTGCGTTGGCCACCCCGGTCCTCACCGTACTGGCCTACCTTTTCGACCCACCTGCGCTGCTCAAGATCGCGGAGTCAACCGGTATGGCCGTGGCGACCGCGATAGGTGTGCAGCTTCTCAGCGCCGCAACGGTGCTGGTCCGGCCCGATCGGGGTCCGGTCGGTTGGTGGCTTTCCCAGACGAATCGGAAGACCCTCCTGCGGATGGGCGCGATCGTCGCCGGATTCCCGATACTGGTCGGGGTGTCGCGGCATGTCTTCCTCGCGCTGGGATCCGGAGTCACTGCGGCACTGGCTCTTTCGACGGCCGTAGGAACCGTTGCCGTCGGCATCTCGCTGTTCTACCTGAGCCGGCATGAGAAGAAGCTCATCGCCGAAAACGAATCCGAGCGGCTGCTGCTACGCGCCAACTCCGATGGCATGCTCGATCCCCAGGCGCTGCTCGAGGCGGTTCGCGACCCCGCCGGGCGGGTGGTCGATCTCTCTTGCCGCAGCGCCAACCGCGCGTTGTGTTCCTATCTCGGACTCACCGAACAGGATCTGCTCGGCCGCACGGTCTCCGAGGACCCGCGGAGCGCCGAGAATCCCGAACTGATGAACCGAATGATCAAGTGCGTCGAGGACGGGCAGCCGGTGATCATCGACGAACTCCCGCGTTTCAGTCGGGTCCATCATGAAATGCGCTACTACGATCTGCGGCTGAACCGGGTGGGCCGCGACCTCCTGAGCATCACGTGGAGTGACGTCACCGAGCGTTTCCAGGATGCCGCCAGGGTCCGAGCGGCCGAGGAACGCTACCGCCGTTCGATTGATAACGCCGCGATCGGCATGTGCATCGTCTCCCCGGACGATCGCTTCGAGGTGGTCAACAATGCGATGTGCGAGTTCCTCGGTTATGACGCCCCGACGTTGATGCAGATGAGTTGGCAGGACTTGACGGCCAAGGAGTATCTGGACGAAGACCTGAGGAACATCAGGGACATGCGGAAGGGCCGTATCGACTCCTTCCGGCTGGTCAAGCAGTTCATTCACGCCGATGGCCATCTGCTGTGGGGCGACCTATCGGTGAGTTGCGTGCGCGACGCCAACGGCCGGGTGGAGCGATTCCTTTCCCAGGTGATCGACGTGACCGCCGCGGTCCAGGCCGATGAGCGGAACAAGATTCTGGCTGAGCGCCTCGAGCAGGAGAAGGACCGGCTGGCCGCCGAGTTGAGAAGTGCGGCCGCCTATATGTCGTCGATCATGCCGAAGGGGCTCACCGGCAAGGTTCATGTCGCGTCGCGATATCTGCCCTCGCGCGAACTCGGCGGCGACTGCTTCGACTACACCTGGGTCGACGACGATCACCTTCTGGTCTATCTGATCGACGTGTCGGGCCACGGTATCGAACCGGCGCTGTTGTCGGTGTCGGTGCACAACATGATCCGTTCCGGATCGTTTCCGGCAGCGACGTTGCTGGCGCCGGAACTGCTGCTGACCGAACTGAATCGTCTGTTTCAGATGGATCAGCAGAGCGATCACTACTTCACCATGTGGTGCGGCGTCTACGAAGCGACTACCCACACTCTTCGCTATTCCAGCGCGGGGGCGCCGCCTGCGATCGCACTCAATCTTGCAGACGCGGGCGCGGTCACCGCCGCCGCACTGTCCACGGCGTCAGCCCCCGTGGGGATGTTCGAGGACACCGTATTCACCTCGGACGCATATTGCGTCCCTCCCGGGTGCCGGATTCTGATCTACAGCGACGGCGCCACAGAGATCGACCTGGCCGGCCAATTGCAGCTGTCGTCGGCGGACTTCGCCTCGCTGTACGTCCACCTGGCAGGTCCGCCGAACCGATCCCTCGATGAACTCATAACGGAACTGCGCGCGTTGACACCGACCGGCTCGTTTGAGGACGACTGCTCGCTGATCGAGATGACATTCCTATAGTCCAGGTATGGCCCATAGCAGCGAACCGCCCACGATTCCCGGCGTCCGGCGTTCCTTCGTCGAAGCCCGCGGCGTGCGGTTTCACGTCACCGAAGCCGGACCGGTCGACGGCAGGCCGGTGATCGCCCTTCACGGATGGCCCCAACATCACTGGGTCTACCGCGATTTGTTGGCGGATCCGCCGCCGGGCCTGCGGATCATCGCCCCCGACCTGCCCGGTTACGGGTGGTCGGGTCCGGCGCCGCACCGATGGGCCAAGGAGGACGTCGCCAGCGATGTGCTGGCCTTGATGGACACGCTGGGCATAGATCGGGCCCTGCTCGTCGGTCATGACTGGGGTGGTTTCGTGGCCTACCGGATGCTGTTGGCCGCACCGGATCGTTTCGACGGCTACCTGGTGTGCAACATGGCCCATCCGTGGCAGACGCCCCGCACGACGTTGCCGCATTTCTGGCGTTTCCTGGCCTATCAGCCGTTTGTCGCGAGTATCGGTATGGCGCTGCAGCAGCGCACCCGGTATCTGGAGCGGGTCATCTTCGGTTCGGGTCCCAAGGCGCACCGCGTCGACCCCGCCGCGGCGAAGGTTTATGCCGAGAGATTCCGCGATCCGGTGTGCGCCCGCACGGCCACCGACACCTACCGCACCTTCCTGCTGCGCGAAATGCCCGCAGCATCAAAGAATCCCGAGCAGCGGCGCGCCACCGTCCCGATCCGCGCCCTGTTCGGCATGCATGACTTCGCCGTGCACCACTCCCTTGCCTCACCGGCGACCGCCAACGCCGACGACTACACCTTCGAGCCGGTCGATGCCGGCCACTTCGTCATCGACGAGCGGCCAGACCTGGTACGTGCGCGCCTGATCGCGCTCGCCCAGGAGACGGCCCAGACGGCCTAGAGTCGGACTAGGAGATGGCCTGCGGCTCAACAGCGCGAAGCCCGAGACCGTGAGGTCCCGGGCTTCGCAGTGGATTTGATGATCAGCGGCGCACGATCACAGGGCTGTTCTTGACGCTGGTGTCCACGTGCGGGACGTAGGCGCGCTGCTGCTGGTTGTTGTTCCAAATGACATCGCTGAGGTCGGCGTGGGCGACGCCCGACGCTCCCAGCAGACCCGCGAACAGGCCACCGGCCAGCATGCTCGAGATTGCGAAACGCTTCATGGTGTTCTCCTCTGTTAGTCGCCGGGTCGGTCCCGGCTTCATGACAGCAACTTTGCCCGGACAGACGACCGCGCGGCATCGAGCAGTCCACCGATTGCGCTGATGATTCGGCCTCCTCCGATCGAAGGATGCTCCCGGTTGCAGACGGACCCCAGCAAATGCTTCTTCCGGCAAGTGCCGACCCTCCCGATAACGGGGTTCAGGCACGTTTGCCCAGCTCAAAGACTTGCGCTTAATGCGCAAAAGTGAGCAGATCGCGCGTTTCGTAGCTAGCGAGCACAACCGCGACAACGGTATTTCCGGTCCGTACGTTCGTCTGCGGGCAGGAAGCAATCCTGCGTAGGCAAGGAGTTGAGAGATGGTCGCCATCGGTTCCATCAATCTCTGGCAGCCCGGGCGCGGACCCGTGACCACGTGGACCGCGTCGCCGGCCAGCCGGGAGATCATGGCGCAGGCCTCGCCGGACCCGCTGCCGCCGACCTCCCAGCAGGCTCAGCATCTGCGCAAGGCCCATCAGGCCAAGGCGCTCAAGCGGCAGGCGCCGCGGCTGATCATGGTGGGTTGGGACGTGGACGGTTGGTGCGACGTGGACGCCATGACCGAAGCGATCAACACCCACATCCGTCGCCACGACACCTACCACAGCGCCTTCGAGGTGAACGCCGATGCGATCACCCGTCGGACCCTCGACGACCCGGAGCGCATCGAGTTCGTTCCATCCGTCCTGGGCTTCCTGGAGGACGACGAGATCCGCGATCATGTGCTGAGTGCCACCCCGGGCACCCTGGAGTGGGATTGCTTCATCTTCGGTGTCGTCCAGAAGGCCGATCACTTCACCGTGTACGCCAGTATCGACCACCTGCACACCGACGGCATGTCGGCCGGGCTGATCCACCGTGACATCAACCTGACCTACCAGTCACTGATGCAAGGAGTCGTCAGTCCGCTGCCGCGCAGCGCAGGCTACCGCGATTTCACCGCTCGGCAGGGCTTGCAGGTCTCGGCGATGACAGCGGACTCCCGGCCGGTCAAGGACTGGGTCGACTTCGTCCGCGAAACCGACGGCGAATTGCCGAGTTTTCCGCTGGAACTGGGCGAAGCCCCAGTCGGTGGCGCCGGGTCTGCCATCACCGTCGAGTTGCTGGACGCCGAGGAGACCGAGGCATTCGACACCGCCTGCCGCGCCGCGGGAGCGCGGTTCAGTGGCGGCGTGATGGCCTGCGCCGCGTTGGCTGATCATCACTTCACCGGCGCCGACACTTTCCACACCTTCACCCCGTCGGACACCCGGATCGGAACCGGCCACTCGTTGAGCGCGGGCTGGTACGCCAGCATCTTCCCGGTCTCGGTTCCGGTGGCCGGAGGCGACTTCGCACTGACCGCGCGGGCGGCACAGAAGTCCTTCGACGCCAACAAGTACCTCGCCGCCGTACCGTTCCAGCGCGTCCTGGACCTGGTGTCCCTCGAGGAAATGGGGGTGACGCCGGCAACCCGTCCGTCGATGATGGTGTCGCTGATGGACTTCCGGAACATGCCGGATGCCGACGCCAACCGCCTCGGGGTCTATATCGACAACCTCTCCGAGGGCGGGATCAACATCTGGATCGCCCGGCACGCCGATCAGACCACGGTCACGGTGTCCTTCCCGGACACCGCTGAGGCGCGCCATTCGGTGCACCTTTATCTGGCGGTGCTGCGCTCGGTGTTCGCCGAGACCGCCAAGCCGGCGGTGGGTTGGGTCAACCAGTCGGTGGACACCCCTTTTGCGCATTCTGCTTAATGGCCGGTTAAGCTTCGTCGGTGCCAGCCAAGCGCCGTGTCGATATACGGCTCGCAACGGAGATTCTGCTGTTGCAGTTGGCGGTGGTGGCGCTCGTGCTGGGTATCGCTTTCGCCTTGGTGGCCGGGGTCTACAACCGCCGTTTGGTCCAGGAGTACGGCAACCGGGCTCTGGACATCGCCCGGGTGATCGCCTCCGCCCCTGCGGTGCGCGAGGAGGTCGCTCGCGACAACCGCGACATGCCCCCGGCGGATCAGCTGGCCGACGGCTACCTGCAGCGCCTCGCCACGCAGGTCGAGCAGGGCGCCCACGTGTTGTTCGTGGTCATCACCAACGACGATGGCATTCGACTGACTCATCCCAACCGGGACCAACTCGGTAAACGGGTCAGCACCGACCCCTCCGTCGCGCTGTCTGGTCATGAGCAGGTCGTCCAGCAGACCGGCACGCTTAGTTCATCGATACGGGCCAAAGTTCCCGTGCTGGAGCCGGATTCGACAAAGGTCGTCGGTGAGGTCAGCGTCGGGATGTCCACGTCCTCGGTATACGGGCTGCTCCGCAACGAGTATCGGTTCGCCGCTCTGACCGGCGGCCCCGCACTTCTGGTCGGTGTGGTGCTGTCAGCTCTGCTGGCCCGGCGCTGGCGCGAACAAACCTTGGACCTTCAGCCCACCGAAATGACCGAGCTGGTGCGCACCCAGGAGGCAGTGCTGCATGGCATCGGCGAAGGAGTGCTGGCCGCCGACACCGAGGGCAACACCACATTCGTCAACGAGGAGGCATGCCGTCTGCTCGAAATCGACTCCGCCAACGGATATCCCATCGACGAGATCGGACTGACGCCGCGGGTGCTGGATGTCCTGCGATCCTGCGATCCGGCCCCCACCCTGGCCACCGTGGGGGATCGCATCCTGGTGGTCTCGGCCCGGCCGGTATCGCGGGAGGGACGTGACCTGGGCACCGTGCTGATCGTGCGGGACCGCACCGATGTCGAGTCACTGACACGACAACTGGACGCCGTGCAGCTGATGAGCACCGTGCTGCGTGCCCAGCGCCACGAATACGCCAATCGGCTGCACCTGCTCAATGGCCTGATTCACAGCGGCCGTTCCGAAGAGGCCTCGCGGTATCTCGAGGAACTCCTCGGTTCCGGACCATTGGGCTCGGCCCTGCCCGGAATCGACACGATCCGCGACGCGTACCTTCAGGCGTTTCTGGCGGCTAAGGCGGCCGGCGTGCGGGAGGCCGGTGTCACGCTGCGGATCGGGGAGAACACCTGGGTCCCCGGCCGGCTGATGCTGCCGGTCGATGTGACGACCGTGTTGGGCAACCTGCTCGACAATGCCGTCGACGCCGCAGGTACCGGAAACAACCCCGCCAGAGTCGTGGAAGTGGAGTTGCTGCAAACCAATTCCACCTTGCACATCACCGTGGCCGACAGCGGTGACGGCGTGGAACCGGATTTCGCCGACGAGATCTTCCAGGAAGGCACCTCGACCAAGCCGCAGTCCGACCTGCCCGGTGGCCGCGGCATCGGATTGACGTTGGCCCGACAGATCGCCCGGACACTCGGTGGGGACATCCGGCTGTCCAGTACCGGCAACACGGGCGCGGAGTTGTCCGGTGCGGAGTTCATCGCCCGACTGCCGGGCGTAATGGCGGAGGCGATCCAGTGAACAAGAGCGATCTGACCGTTCTGGTGGTCGACGACGACTACCGGGTCGCCGAAATGCACGCCGGCATCGTGGAGGCGTTACCCGGTTTCGCGGTGACCGCTACGGCCAACACCCTTGCCGCAGCCCGCCAGGCCGATCCCGTCGACCTGGCACTGGTCGACATCTACCTGCCGGATGGCTCCGGGATCGATCTCCTTCGGGAACTGCGCTGCGACAAAATCGTCTTGAGTGCAGCCACCGAGGCTGAGACGGTTCGCGCCGCCATCGCCGCCGGGGCGTTGAGTTATCTGGTCAAGCCGTTCGCCCCTGCAGAATTGGCCGCGCGGCTGTCCGGCTACGCGCGCTACCGCCGAATCCTGTCCGGCAGCAATCTGGGTCCCGCTGAGATCGACGCCGCGTTGGAGTCGTTGCGCCCCCGTCCCGCCGCGCTGCAGGCACCTGCCGTTGCGGCCTCACCCACCAAACAGCTTGTGCTGCAGGCGCTCAGGAGATCCGAAGCGCCCCTCTCGGCGGCTGAGGTTGCGGCCGAGATCGGCGTGTCGCGGGCCACCGCCCAGCGTTACCTGGCCGGCTTGGTCTCGACCAACGAGGTCAAAGTCGGTCTGCGGTACGGCACCACCGGCCGGCCCGAGCAGGAATTCGTCGCGAAAGCCAAAGGCCCCAAAGCGATCAGCTGACCACCCTAGAATGTTCAGGTATGGGCAGAGTGCTGATCGGGATCGCGTTCGCCGTGGCGTTGACGGTGGCGGCTGGCATCGCCCCCGCCGGGGCCATCCCGAACGGCCCGCCGTTCCCGCCTCCGCCGTGTCAGTTCGCGCTGTCGGTGCAGAACACCGACGCGGTCACGGCGATGGTGCAGTCGACCGGGTGCGCGGCACTGGCCGTGCCGTACTTGTCGGTGGCATGCCTGCAGCCCAGCGATGGAGCCATGTCGTGCGTGCAGGCGCGCGGCGCTGAGCCAGCCCAGGTCGTGCTGCCATATCGTCCCGGCGTCGTCTTCACCGCGACCGGCCGAGGCTGCGCCGGCTGGGTGGGTTTGCCCCCCGCATCCGATTGCCAACTCCTGGGACCGAACGCCGTAGCTCGGTAGCCGAAGTGGGCTAGCGTCCATACATGACGCTGCCGCGGAACGTGCTGGCAGCGGTGGTTGCGTTAGTCGTCGGCCTCGCCGCCTTCACCGCTGCTCCGGCGTCGGGTGTCACCGCATTCACTGTGAGCGGTACCAGGGCCCTGCACGACCCCCCGTTCCCCGAGCAGTTGCTGCCCGGCTACTTCATCGGTGCCACGATCTCGCGTATCGACTACCCCGCGGACGTGTTCGGTATGGACCGTTCGATCGCGATCGCGGTGCAGGGACTCGACAACGGGCTGCGGGTCACCGCCGAAACCGTGATCCAGGCGGGATTCAGCCAGGGCGCGCTCGCGGTGGCCTACGCCAAAAAAGAGTTGATGGCACTGCCCTCCGACCAGCGACCCGCCCCTGATCAGCTCAGCTTCGTCACCATCGGGGATCCCTCCGGCGTCGGCGGGATCCTGAAGGCCTTGCCGTTTCGGATCCCGCTGATCGGCCTCACACCTATCACCGCGCCCGACACCCCGTACGACACCGTCATCGTCAACGGCGAGTACGACGGCTGGGCCGACTTTCCCGACCGCCCACTGAATCTGGTGAGCCTTGCCAACGCATTACTGGGCATCGTCTACGTCCATGGCCGCTACGAGACCATCCCGGGCGGCCTGGATCCGTCGAAGGTCCCGCCGGCCAACATCACCACAACCGTCAACAGCCTCGGCGGCAGCACCACGACCTATCTCATCCCCACCGAGAAGCTGCCGTTGGTACAGCCGCTTCGCGATATCGGCGTCTCCGAGCGGATCGTCGCCGCGCTGGAAAAGCCGCTCAAGAAGGCGGTCGACAAGGGCTACCGGCGCAATGACCACGCGCGCAATGATTTGGCCGAACCAACCCTGCGTGCGGTTCCGCGGCAGATCCGGCAGCCGGAGCGCCGCGCCGCCAAGCAAGTCCGCGGCCGTTCGCCCGGTCGTGCCGTGGCGTGACGGCGATTCCCCGCCATCCTGTGATGGGATCGGAGAGGTGCGACAGATCTCCAGGCGGCTCGCGGCAGCGGCGGCGGTGACCGCTTTCGCCGCGACCGGTGTCGGGTACGCCCTCGCCTCGCCGCCGGTGGAGCAGAGGACTGCCGAGTCGGCGCCGATGACGGCTGTGCCGGACGACAAACCGGCCGCCCCGGCTGCGCCGGCCGGCCCGACTGTCCACGAGGTCACCGCCGCCGAACTCGGCGAGACCTGGAGTCCCGGCTGCCCGGTGGGTCCGGAGGCGCTGCGCCGAGTCGACCTCGACTACATCAGCCCCGACGGGGACACCCGACGCGGCGCATTGGTCGTGCACAAGGACTACGTCGACGACGCCATCGCGATCTTCGACGATCTGAAACGGCTGCGGTATCCCATCGCCAAGATGCAGACCGTCGAGGTGTACCCGGGCGCCGAAGACGAACTGTCCATGCGGGACAACAACACCTCGGCGTTCAACTGCCGGCCGCTGGGGGACGGCTGGTCACTGCATGCCTACGGTCGCGCCATCGACATCAACCCGCTCATCAACCCCTACATCGACAGCGCGGGGGACCTTCAGCCCAAGACGGCCGGCCGCTACCTCGACCGGACCCTGGCCGACCCGGCCATGCTCAAAGCCGGTGACCCCGCTGTGCGGGCGTTCACCGATCGCGGCTGGCGCTGGGGCGGGGCGTGGCGCAATCCGGTGGACTACCAGCACTTCGAGATCGGCTGACCGGGTTAAATCTTCACTATGACCGCCAGGGGAACGGCCGCCGCAGTGGGTGCGATGGTGACCCTCGCGGCGCTCACCTTGTTCAGTGCCGACCGTGCGACCACCCCGATGCGAGCTGATGTCATCGAGGGCCCCTACGCCCGCATGCTCTCTGAGTCACTTGATCTAGGCCCGGCGCGGGCGGACAGGATCCGGGTCACCGCCGCTCTCCACAGCCCGGCCGAGCCGGTGCTACTCAAGGCTTGGGCGCGGGCCCACGGTCTGAGGGCGCAGTGGCGCGAAGGCGACGACTGGGCCGTGATCGAGGGCGAACCGAGCGTCGTCAACACCGCCTTCGGACTGGCGGTGCACGACTACCGGGCCCAGACAGGACCCGAACCCGGCCGCATCTTCTACGCCTCGCGCCAACAGCCCGGCGTCCCGCCCGCCGCGCGCTTCGAGGTCTCCGGCGTCGGCCGCATTCTGGGCTACGTCCCCTACCGCGAGGCGCTGCCCGGTCCGCTGCCCGGGCCGCCCCGGGAGGTCCCGGGCGGCGCACTGGCGCCGCACCAGCTGCTTAAGGCTTACAACGCGGCGCCCCTGGCCGCGGAGGGGTTCACCGGGAAAGGCCGGACGGTGGTGGTGTTCGCCTTCGACGGCTTCCTGCAGTCGGATATGGATGCCTTCGCCGACAGCTCCGGTCTTCCGCGGTTCACCCCGGAGGTGATCGGCGGCATGCCCACGCAGCGCACCGGCGAGGCGAATATGAACCTCCAGGTGATCCACGCGATCGCGCCGGACGCGAAACTCGTCATGGTCAATGCCCGGCCGACCGTCGACCATGAGGGTGGCAACGCCTTCGAGAAGCTCGGCGAGCTGATGGAGTCGGTGGACCGGCAGTTCCCGGGAGCGGTGTGGAGTTTCTCCATCGGCTGGGGCTGCGACCGGTTGTTCACCCCGGCCGACTTCGCTCCGGTCCGTGCCGCTCTGGCCGCGGCGCACAAGAACGGCACCACGGCGTTCATCGCCTCCGGCAACCTCGCGGGCATGGAGTGCAAAGGCGGACACAACTGGGCCGACCCACCGAGCCCTGACGATGTCGGCGTGGACGCGGTGGCGTCGCTGCCGGAGATGACCGCCGTCGGCGGGACCAAACTGTCCACCGACGCCGACGGCAGCTGGCTCGCCGAGCAGGCCTGGTACAACGTGCCGCTCATCCTCGGTACCGCCGGCGGGGCGTCGGTGTTGTTCGATCGCCCGCCGTGGCAGACCGTCGGCGACGGGTTCCCGGAGAGGCGGCTGGTACCGGATGTCGCGGCGGTCGCCGATCCGTTCACCGGAGTCCGGATCGTGTTCGAACAGGAGGTGGCTGTCGGCGGGGGAACCTCCCAGGCGGCCCCCATCTGGGCCGGTCTGGCGACGTTGATCAACGACAAGCTGGTCGACGGCGGGGCGGAGCCGCTGGGCGACTTCAACCCGACCCTCTATCAACTTGCCGGGGAGTCAGCATTGCCGGGCTTCCGTCACATCGGTGCCGGCGGCAACGCGATCTCCCGGTCAAGCCAGGGGGGCTACGACATGGTCACCGGGCTGGGCACGCCCAATATCGCGAACCTGGTGAAGAACATTCTGCTGGCGAGGGCAGCGGCGTGACAGCGTCGACGTTCGACGGCGTCGCCGTCCCGCCCGGGCGTTACGCCGCGCGGGGAGCTACCCGGCCGCGGTATGCGGCCACACTCGGGGGGCTGGCGCTGGCGCTCGCTATCGCGATCGCCGGCGGTGTCGTCTGGGACGCGATGGTGGCCGACGAGACGACCTACGCCTGCCCCCCGGACTGCGGGCGCCCGCCGAATTCGGTTCCGGTGGCGGGCCTTCCGCGATTCGCCGCACCGGATGGGTCTTTCTCGGTGTCCTACCCCGCCCTTGGCTCGGGGTACCAGGTCAGTACGACGGCTGACGGCGTCACCGCCCGAATGACCGACGGCGACCGGGGTGTGCTCCGCCTTTTCGGCGAGCCCGCACGCGGCCGCGAAGCCCGCCAGGTGGTCGACCAACGCCTGGCTCGTGAGTTCCCGAACGCCGTGATCGCCTACGAATTGCCCAACGCGATGGTCGGGTATCAGCCCGGCTACGGCGTCGTTGCCACGTTCCGGCAACCGGGTTTGTCGGGCCGTTCGGACACGCGTTTGGTGGTGGTGGCCGCGGTGAAGAACGACCTGGCGTTGGTGGCCCTCGCGACCGGGCCCTTCCGGAGGTTCTCGGCGGACTTCGGCCCAGGACCGCCATCTGCGGCCAACGTGGAGATCGCCATCGATATGGGCAAGTACGTGGAGAGCTTCAGTTGGCGCGGTGATCCGCCGCGCTGAGTCAGGGCCGGACCGGGCTGGACTCGCGCACCGCCGGCGACTCCCTGCGCAGGCGGCGTGAGGTACTCGATGCCGCCAGCGCCGCAGTCCCGCAGGCGGGGCAGAAGGCCATATCGGGTACCACCTTCTCGCAGTCCACGCAGAGCAGGGGCCGGCCGGTAACGGGCCCGGGCGCCCCGTGCAGCAGGGCGATCTGCACGCCGAACCGCGCCGTGAGCAGTGCCAGGACCGCCAGAACGAGGTTCATCGCCAGTTCGAGGACCTCTTGCTTCTGTGCCGCCAGGACCGGCGGTGTCAGGGCGTCCACAATCCAGACACCGGCGTAGAGGACCGCGGCTGCCACGGTGCAGATGGTCAGGGCCGTGCGGGCGTTGCGGTGATGGGGTCCGGCGCGATTCGGCGTGAACCACAGGCTCAGGCCGACCAGCCCGCCGAGGGAGACGCTGATCAACGGGTCGATGACCCCGTAGGTGATCGCGTCTTCGAACAGCCGCAGTGAGCTCTCGGGGCCGAGCAGGCCGGCCGCGATCTGGGGCATCATCCAGGTGATGGTGGCCGCGGCCATATGCGCGAGTGTTCCGAATGCCCCGATGACGAATCCGTCCAGGGCGTCTTGGACCGGGATCCGCAGCAGCCGTACCACTACGGGGGCGAGCACCATCAGCACGGCGCCGCCGAGGTTGGCGGTCAACCCGGCACTGGCGAGCGCATTCAACAGTGCCTGCCCGCCGGCCGTGGTGACGTCGTAGGAGCCGGCCAGCAGCCGTCCGGCGGACAACCACCACGCCACCGCGGTCCCGGCGCCGGTCAGCGCCGCAATCACCAGGGCACGGGCGGGGATGTCCCGGAACGCGTCGGCCTGCCACATGTACAGCACGAAGATCACCGGGCCGCCGAGTACGGCGACCACGCCCATGGGCATGTTGGCGCGCAGGGCTGCCAAGCCGATCATGGCGACCGCCAGCAGCGCCAACGCGAGGCCGAAGGGCCGGCGTGCCGGGCCGGCCAGACGAGGGAACAGGGTGCTCGACATCCGTGGTACCGGCAGGGGTTCGCGTGGCGCGGCGGCGAAGACCCGGGGCCGTAGCAGCATGCCCCAGGTCGTGGCGGGCGCATCGAGGTCGGCGCCGCAATCGCCGCAGAACGACGCCGCCGGAACCGTCGAACGACAGGCCGGGCACTGCCGGGTGATCACCTCGTCGCTGGATGCCATCTCCGGCGTAACGCTCCTGCCTTCGTTTACGGTGTCGCCACCTTATCGCCGGGGTGGACAGCGGCACCCACCGATGCAATCCTGGACAGGTGTCCAGCATCTTGTCGATGACGCCGACCGGCTGGTTCCAGGTCGCCTGGTCCGACGAGATCGCCCCCGGGCAGGTGCACCGCATGCACTACTTCGGCCGGGACATGGTGGCCTGGCGCGCACGGTCCGGCCGGGTAACGGTGATGGATGCCTACTGCGAACACCTCGGCGCGCACCTGGGCTACGGCGGCCACGTCGACGGCGAGGTGATCCAGTGTCCGTTCCACGGCTGGCAGTGGGATGCCGAGGGGCGCAACGTCTGCATCCCCTATGAGCCGCGCCCCAACCGGGGCAAGCGGATGCCAACCTTTCCGGTGACCGAGTGCAACGAGTCGGTCTACATCTGGCATGACCTCGAACGCAGGGCTCCCTACTTCGACGTGCCGGACATCTTCGCCGATTTCGACGACGGCCGCACCGCCGATGACTACTACCTTCAGCAGCGGCTGAACCGGCCGGGGGTTCGCCTGCATCCGCAGTACGTGCTCGAGAACGGCGTGGACTTCGCGCATTTCAAGTACGTCCACAACACGCCGATCGTTCCGCTGTTCACCCGTCACGACTTCTCCGGACCGGTGTCGTATGTGGACTTCACCATCACCTTCTCCGGCGACGACGGCCAGACGATCGGCGACGTCACGAGCGGAGTGGAGGCGATCAACGGCGGCCTCGGGGTGGCCGTCACCAAGAGTTGGGGAATGGTGGACAACCGCACCATCTCGGCGATCACCCCGGTGGACGACACCACGTGCGACGTCCGCTTCATGGTTCACATCGGCCGGCCTCCCGGTGCAGACTCCCCGAAAGCCGAGCAGCGCGCGGCGTCGTTCGGGCAGATGGTCATCGAGCAGTTCGAGGCCGATATCGAAATCTGGTCGCATCAGCGCTACCAGCCCACCCCGGCTCTGGCGCCGACCGAACAGGAGAGCTTCACAGCTTTCCGCACATGGGCCGCGCAGTTCTATCCGGAAAGTCGAACCTATCCCGAAAGCCGGACCGTATGAACAGGATTCGCGTCTTCCAGGTAGCCACCGGCAACGTCGGCACCGAGATGATCAAACGCATCACCGGCCATCCCGATCTGGAACTGGTCGGCCTGCACTGCTACACCCCCGAGAAGATCGGTCGCGACGCCGGGGAGATCGCCGGCATCGGACCGATCGGGGTGCGGGCTACCGGAACCGTCGAGGAGATCATCTCCGCCAAACCGGATGTGCTGACCTTCCACGGGGTGTTCCCCGATGAGGATCTCTACGTCCGTGTCCTGGAAGCGGGTATCAACATTGTCACCACCGCCGACTGGATCACCGGCTGGCACCGAGACACCAACCACCCGCATCCGTCCGGCAAGCCGGTGACTCGACTGCTCCAAGAAGCCTGTACAACAGGCGGATCCACGTTCTACGGCACCGGCATGAACCCCGGGGTCAATCAGATCCTGGGCGTCGTATGTTCGGCCGACGTCGCTGAGATCGAGAACATCACCACCATCGAATCCGTCGACGTCAGCTGTCACCACTCCGCCGACACCTGGAAGGAGGTCGGTTACGGCCTTCCCGTCGACGACCCGGCACTGCCGGGCATGCTGGAGAAATACACCCGGGTCTTCGCCGACAGCGTGCTGATGATGGCCGACTGCTTCGACCTGACCCTCGACGAGGTCAGGTTCAGCGCCGAACTCGGCGCCTGCACCACCGACGTCGACCTCGGCTGGTACCAACTGCCCAAGGGCTCCCTGGGCGCCAACTACATTCGTTATCAGGGCATGGTCGGCGGTGTGCCCAAGATCGAGACGCACCTCGAGTGGCAGATGACCCCGCACACCGACCCGCACTGGAACATCAAGGGCTGCTACGTCACCCAGATCAAAGGCGACCCGCAGATCTACAACAAACACATGGTTCTGCCCAAGGCGGGGATCGACCTGTCCGACCCGGCCTCGTTCGCCTCGATCGGCATGACGGTCACCGGCATGCCCGCGCTCAACGCCATCAGGAGCGTGGTCGCCGCGCCGCCGGGACTGCTCACCAGTGCCGACCTTCCACTGCGCGGGTTCGCCGGGCGGTTCAAGTAGAGCCCAACGCCCGCGACTGTGCGGTTTTCCGCGCGACACGCCGCAACACCGTGGAAATCCGCACACTCGGCGCGGCTGGGTCACACGGCTAGGGGTTCGGCTTGCGGACCAGCTTCGGCAGGAAGCCCAGCAGGCCCAGCAGCGCGAGGATCGGCAGCGTCCACCACCACTTGAAGCCGGTCTTGTCCTCCACCTTCGGTGCGTCCGGGGGAGTCACACTCGGCGCAGGGGTATTGGCCGCGGTGGGTGCCAGGAAGGCGATCGGCTTCGCCGGGGCCAGTGCGCTGTCGATATTGCCGATGATCGAGTAGTTCTCCTCGACCTTGACCGCGCGGATACCCGACCCGGGCCCCAGGTTGATGTTGTTGAGGTTCACCCACACGATGTTCGGGCTCAGTGCCGACTCGAAGTAGTAGATCTTGTTGGTGGAGTTGGCCACCGAACGCCAGTAGGTGGGGGAGAGGTTGGGGTGCTCCGGGTCGCCCACGCCCCACGGCACCGAGACGTTGCGCATCACCGAAAACACCCCGGCGACGGCTTGGCGCTCATCGGCGGTCTGCGGCAGCTTGCTCAGGTAGTAGGAGGCGCGGACGAACCGGTCCTGGGACTGGATCGAACCGGGCAGTTCCTTGTTCTTGTCGACGTCATCCCACTTGGCGTTGAGTTTCAACTGCTCGTCGTAGGTGGGGCTGTTGGTCATCACCTGATACTGGCGGCCGTGGTGGATCACCGGCTTGCCGTCGAGGTACTCGATGATCGCCGAGTCACCCGAGGCGTCGGTCACCGACAGGTGCACGGTGGGGTGGGCTGCTGCGCCCGGCCCGAAGTTGATCGGGACGATGTAGATCGACGGGTTGGTGAAGGCGTCGACCACCTCCTTGACGGTGGCGAAGCTGGTCAGCACGTAGTCCACCCATCCGGCGAAGGACAGCCGCGGACGGTTGTCCGTAGGGGCCGGACCGAAGTCCGACTCGCCCAGATACAGCAGATTGGCCACCAGTCCGGTGGTGTTCATCCCGTCGAACACGCCGTCGATCGGCCCTGCCGGGTCCGTGGTGCCGGCCACCTCGATCGCCCCGTACTTGCGGGTCCAGGTCAGCGAGTTCACCCCGCCGCCGCCGTCCTGCGTGCTGCCGGCCGGAACGGCATAGAGGTGCGAGTGGAAGGAGTACGGCCAGTCCATCGATCGGCCGGTGATGACCATGCCGTCGGGTCCCAGCCAGGTCACCCGGCTGCAGGCGTTAGCTGCCGGGGCCACTCCGATACAAGTGGCGACCGCCAGAAACACGGCCAGCAGGCGCAACACAGCAGACTTGGTCATATCTGTCCTTTCCTCAATTCGTAGCCATGATGACAGCCCGATTCTTTGCTTACCCGTATCGGGGGTTCTGGGCGTGCCGATCGGCGAGAATGGACGCGGGGATCTACGGGGAAGACGTTCGGAGGTTGGAAGTTGGGCGAGCGACGCAAGCTCGGCATCCAGGATGCCCTGTGGCTGGAGATGGACCGGCCGAACAACCTGATGGTCGTCGATTCGGTGATCTGGACCTCCGAGCCGCTGGATTTCGCCGAACTGCGCAGGGTCGTCAAACAACGTCTGGTTGACCGCTATCCGGTGTTCCGCAGCAAGGCCGTCCACGATGAGGACGGCTCCTGGTGGTGGGAGCTCGACCGGGACTTCAAGCTCGACAACCACGTCTCGCTGGTGTCGCTGCACAACCCCGACGATCCGCACGCGTTGCAGGAACTCGTCGCCGCGCACCGTACCGACAGCCTCGACCGCAATCAGCCGCTCTGGCAGTCCATCTGGATCAAGCGCTACGGAGAAGGCAGCGCGATGATTCTGCGCAGCCACCATGCCATCGCCGATGGCATGAGGATGGTGCAACTGGCCATGAGCCTGTTCGATTCCACCCCGCAGGGCGGGCCGATACTGGCGCCGGCGGTCATCCAGACCGGGGCGCACCTACATCCGCCCGGCCGCGCTCTGCCGGACCGGGTTCGCTCGGGTGTCGTGGACGTCGCGCGCACCGCCACCGACGCGGTCTCCCGGGTGTCGGAGTCCAACCTGCTGAAGCGGGCGGTGAAAATCGGCGGGTTCGCGCTGCGCAACCCGGTGGGTGCCGGGGCGACACTGCTGACCGCGGTGCGTGCGGGCGCCGCCGATATCGGTGGGACCGTCCGCGCCGCCGTGCCGGGCGGCGGGACCCTGGTCGACGTTTTCTCTGCGGTGCCCGGTGACGTCGACACCGTCCGCAAACTGCTGATCGGCACCCGCAACGACGCCACCATCTGGACCGGCACCGCCGGCGGCCAGAAGAGTGTGGCCTGGTCGGACCCGCTGCCGATGGCCGCGATGAAAGCGGTGGCCCGAGCCAACCGCGCCACCGTCAACGACGTCCTGGTGGCCTGTATCGCACTGACACTCCATGACTACCTGCGGGTGCACGAGGCGCTGTGCTCATCGGTGACATTCATGGTCCCGGTGAACCTCAAGCCGCTGGACCTGACACTGCCCGACTCGTTGGGCAATGACTTCGCCCTGGTGCAACTGGAACTGCCCACCGATGAACCCGACCCGCACAAGGTGCTGGCCACCGCCAAGCGCCGGATGGACCGGATCAAACACGGCCACGAGGCGGCGGTGGCCTTCCGGTTCCAGGAGACCATCGCCGGATTCAGTCGCGGTCTCTACGAGGCGTCGGTGGACTTGTTCGCCAACCGCACCCTCGGCACGCTGACCAACGTGCCGGGTCCGCCGGCGACGGTGTATCTGGCCGGCAGCCAGGTGGAGGGCATCGTCGGCTGGGCGCCGGTGTCGGGCGATCAGCCGATGAGCTTCACCATCTCCAGTTACAACGGCCGCGTCATCGTCGGAATCGCTTGCGACACAACGCTGGTGCCCGACCATGAGATGATCACCGAGGGATTCATCGACGCGTTCGAGCGGTTGGCCGATGCCACACCGGGAGTGGTGCTGATGCCGGTCAGCTGGGGACGGGCCGGTCCCCGGAGAGGTCGCGGCCAAAAGCAATGATCGCCCGACGGCCCATGTCGAGCAGATCCTGATCGAAATCGTTGTTGTCGCGGAAGGCCAACTCCAGCACCCGGTCGGCCATCTCGACGGCCACCAGCAAGGCCCGGGTGTCGGTGTCCGGCGGAATCAGGTCCTTGGCGACCAGCATGGCGTGGATTCGGCCGGCCAGGGTCTGCATCCTGGCCCGGACGTGCTTGGTCACGGTGGGGGAGGTCCGCCCGCCCATCCACAGCCGCGCCGAACTGGGATAGCGCCGGTAGTAATGGACGTGCAGATCGACTTCGTTGTTGAGCAGGTCGGCGATCGAGGTGATGTTCCAGGTCTGTTCGGCCTCGATGCAGCGGGCATCGAGTTCGGCGCAGTGCCGTTCCATCAGTTCGTCGAGGATGGCCTCACGGTCGGCGAAGAACCGGTACAGCGAGGGGTAGGACACCCCGGCCCGGTCGGCGATGACGCGCGTGGTGACGGCGTCCACGCCCAGTTCGTCGGCGATCGCCGAGGCGGCGTCGAGGATCCGCACGACCGTCTGCCGGCTGCGTTCCTGAACCGGTGCCCTGCGGGACACGTTCGCGGTCGTCACCAAAAACTTCCTTGCATCTGCTTGACAGTTGTCGGCAGAACTATAACATTGTTAGCGTTTAGATCAACGCCGAATTGGGAGTCCGCATGTCCGTCGCTTCGCTGAACCAGGTCCGTCCGAAGGACCCCCTGACCGGGCATGTCGATGTCCTCGTCGTCGGCGCCGGCATCTCCGGCATCGGCCTGGGGCACTACCTGGCCAAGCAGCGTCCGGGGAGCACCTTCGCCATCGTGGACGGCCGCGACGCCATCGGCGGCACCTGGGACCTCTTCCGCTACCCCGGCATCCGGTCGGACTCCGATCTGCACACCTTCGGTTACGAGTTCAAGCCCTGGACGTCGGATAACGCCATTGCCGATGCTCACGAGATCCTGAGCTACCTGCACGAGGTGATCGAGGAGGACGGTCTGGGCAAGCGGATCTACTTCCACCACAAGGTGGTTGCGGCCGACTTCTCCACCGAGACCGGCCGCTGGGCGGTGACCCTGGAACGTGACGGCCGGCAGTGGGATATCACCTGCAACTGGCTGTTCGGCGCCACCGGCTACTACGACTACGCCAGCGGCTACACCCCGCATTTCGAGGGCCAGGAAGACTTCAAGGGTCAGATCGTTCATCCGCAGTTCTGGCCGGAGGATCTCGACTACAGCGGCAAGGAGATCGTCGTCATCGGCAGCGGCGCGACCGCCGTCACGCTGATCCCGGCGATGGCCCCCAAGGCCAAGCACATCACCATGCTGCAGCGCTCACCGTCCTACGTGATGCCGTTACCGCGTAAGGACCCGCTGGCCAACAGCTTGCGGAAGGTGTTGCCGGAGAAGGCCGCCTACGCCGCAACCCGGCGGTTCAACATCGGCAAGGGCCGGTTCATCTACAACCTGTGCCAGAAGCAGCCCAAGCTGGCTCGGCGCATCATCCGTTCGGCCAACGTCAAATTCCTGCCCAAGGACTTCGACGTCGCACAACACTTCAACCCGACCTACAACCCGTGGGACCAGCGGCTGTGCGCGGTACCCGACGCCGATCTGTTCAAAGTCATCGGCAAGGGCAAGGCCACGGTGGTGACCGACAAGATCGTGCGGTTCACCCCCGACGGGATCCTGCTGGCCTCCGGCAAGGAACTGAAGGCCGACATCATCGTCACCGCCACCGGTCTGAACCTGCTGCTCTTCGGCGGCATCACGGTGTCGGTGGATGGCGAGCCGAAGAAGCCCAACGACCTGCTGGTCTTCAAGAGCTTCATGCTCTCGGGCATCCCGAACATGGCGTTCGCGTTCGGCTACACCAACTCGTCGTGGACGTTGAAGATCGACCTGCTCTGCGAGCACCTGTGCCGGCTGATGGACTACATGGACCAGCACGGCTACACCACCGTGGTCCCGGTCTGCGATGACCCGCGCATCGGCAAGCGTCCGATGCTGGACTTCGCTGCCGGCTACGTGCTGCGTTCGGTCGACACGTTCCCGCAACAGGGGACCAGCGGCCCGTGGACGATCGAGATGGACTACTGGGCCGACCACGAGCGGCTGCGTAAGGGGCCGGTGGAGGATTCCGCGCTGCGGTTCGGAACGGCCAAGCCCGCCATCGCGGTCGCCGCTTCAGCCGCTGAGTGATCCATCTCGACATAATCCGAGGCGATGAGCGTCGATCCCGACCCCCGGCACCGCGCGGCCCTCGAGCAACTCGCTGACGCGGTGCTCGGCGCCGTCGAGCAGGCGGTGGACCCGACCGGCGAACACATCGATTCCGCGCTGAACTCGATCCGGCGTCGGGTGATCGAATTCGTCCGCCGCTACCACCGGCTGCAGGTCGAGGTCGAGGCCGGCGCCTTCGACGAGCCGGTCCTGTTCGTCGCCAACCACGGCTTCGGCGGCATCGTCGACCTCAACGTGTTGGCGGTCAGCGCGGTGCTGGAGGACCTTGCGCTCGGGCGTCCCGTCACCTTTCTGACCCATCAGCTGGCCTGGACGCTGGGGGTCGGGCCGATCGTCGAACACCTTGGCGCCAAGCCCGCCAGCCGCGACAGCGCGCACCGGGCATTCGCCGAGGGCCACCACGTCGTCGTGTTCCCCGGCGGGGACTTGGACGCCGCCAAGAAATTCAGCGACCGCAACCGCATCGTCTTCGGCGGGCGCAGCGGATTCGCACAGCTGGCCATGAACGAGGGCACTCCGATCGTTCCCATCGTCACCGCCGGGGCAGGGGAGTCGCTGCTGGTGCTCTCCGACGGTGAAAGGCTCGCTCGGGCTTTACGTCTGGACAAAATGCTGCGGGTCAAGGCGTTACCGACGAGCGTCTCGCTGCCCTGGGGGCTCAACACCGGGGCGGTCGGGATGCTCCCGTATCTGCCGCTTCCGACCAAACTCCATTCCCGTGTGCTGCCGGCCACCACCCCCGAACCCGGGGAGGGCGCCGAGCACTACGCCGAACGCATCGGCACGCTCATGCAGGATGCGCTCACCGACATGACCAAGAACCGCCTGCCGCTGATCGGCTGACCTCAAACCCGTCTAGTTGACGGGTACATCCAGAATCGCTCGCGGCTGCGCGGCGCCGGGACCGTCGAAATGCCACCATTCGCCGGAGTAAACGGCCAGCCCGCCGACCGCCATGGCGTTGCGCAGCACCGCACGGTTGGCCTGAGCCGCCGCACTGACTCCCTCGGTGGCATAGGCGGTGGCGCGGGGCGAGAAGTCGTCGAAGCCGGTGCCCATGTCCACCAGGCGGCCGCCGGCGGCCAGGGTGACGTCGACCGAGCGAGCCGATTCGTGGCTGCGCGCATACCCACTCGGTTTGGCCACCCAGGCCGGATCGGGTACCGCGTCGAACATCCGCACCTGTACCTCGTGCGGTCGGTAGCAGTCCCAGAACACCAGCAGGTAGCCCTGCTGGCGCAAGGCCGCCGCCGCCGCGGCCAATCCGGGTCCCAGCGACTCATGCACCAGGCACCGGGCGTCGGGGGGATACAACGCGACGCCGACGAAGTTGTCGGCGGTGGCGTAGCGCAGGTCCACGATCGCGTCGGGAACCACGCTGCGCACGTCGATCAGCCCGGCGTCCCGGGCTTGTGGGCTGACCGGCGGAATCCCCGGTGCGGCGTTCACCATCGGCATCCCCACCAGTGTGACAGCGAACGCCGTCGCAGCCAGAAGTCGTCGCATCCCTGCATTGTCCTGCAGAACCGGCGACTCCAGTGGCGGCTGTAACGAATCGAAGGCATGATCGGAAAAGACGGGTGTAGGCATTCACCGGCACGGAGGTGGTACGTGCGTTCTCTGACTTCGGCACGATCGGTGCGGGTGGCCGTCAAAGGCGTTGTCGTCCTCGGCTTCGGACTTGTCGGTTTGGCCGTCCCGATCGCCTCCGCCGATCCGGTCGTCCCCGTCGAACCGGGTGTACCCGCAGCTGAGGCACTCCCCGTTCCGCCTGCTGCCCCGGCCCCCGCCCCGGGAGCCCCGGCCACCGTCGCGCAGGCATCCGCACAGGCTCCTCTCGCAGCGCCTCTGACACCGCCTCTCACACCGCCGGACGGCGTGTCGCATCTTCCCAGCCCGGACAGCCTGCCGCCGGGCACCACCCAGACCGCTCCCGAACATCCCACCCTGGGATACCTGAAAGACGTCTGGAACGCCCTGCGCTCCGAGGATGTGACGGCCAGCGATGCCCTGCTGCTGTTGGCTCAGCGGCCGGTGAACGATGCGAGGATCGCCGATAGCGTTCCGCAGAGCCAGACCGGCCCCGTTGCGGCTCCCGCCGCGGTTCCTGCACCTCCTGCCGCCGTACCGGCCGAGTCGGCGACTCCCGGTGAGGCGCCCGCTCAAGCCGGGGCCGCGGAGGCGTCGGCTCCCGTGCCGCCGGCCGCCGAGTCCCCAGCCCCCGCTGCGGTCGGCTGAGCCGATCAGCCCAGGCTGACCGCGACCTCGTTGCGGCGACGCGACGGGACGGTCCACGGCGGGTCGTAGAACCACGCGAACGGCTCGCCTGTTGGACGGATGTCGTTGTCCTGCAAGGTTGTCAGCAGTTCTTCGGTGCGGCTGGCGATCACCTGCGGGTTGTAGTTCCCGGAGAAACGCAGCACCGCCACCCGCTCGCCGGGCACCTCGACGAGCCGGACCCTTTCGTCGTTCGGGGTGGGCAGGGTGTCCAGCGTGTGTTCCGAGGGCATGAAGAACCTGATCACCCACTCTCCGGCGCCGCCGCGCTGGGCTCCCACCGGTGCGGTCATCGCGATCTTCTGGCCCTTGGTGTTCTCCTGGGCCACCGGTGCGGTCATGGCGATCTTGGTCTTGTTCCGGTTGCCGCCGAAGATGTAGCCGGCCAATCGCCGGAAGCCCTCGTTGCGGGCGGATTCCTCGTTGGCGTTGATGGTGGTCTCGGCCGCGATCCGTGATCCGTAGCGGCGGATCTCCACGTCGCCGACCCGTCGTTCCACCGTGAACGGCGGTTCCTCGGTCCCGTGGCGAATCCCCACGATGCTTCCCACACCCTCAGCGACCTGTCCGAGTACACCGGCGATCTTGTTCAACATGAGAACTCTCCTTCGGTTATCACCCATTCAACGCCCGGCGCCGATCGGTAAGTTCCGCTATCGGGTGAGCTGGGCGTAGCGGGTGCGGTGATGGTCGGTCGAGCCGAACTCGTACTGCATTGCGGTGAGACGCTTGAAGTAGTGACCGATCGCCAATTCCTCGGTCATGCCCATGCCGCCATGGAGTTGCACCGCGTTCTGGCCGATGAATCGCGCCGCCCGGCCGACGGTGGCCTTCGCCGCCGAAACCGCCCGGGCCCGCACGCCCGACTCGGCGTCGAGGTTCAGCACTGCCAGATAGGCGGCTGAGACCGACTGCTCGAGTTCCATGTACATGTCCACCATCCGATGCTGCAGCACCTGGAAACTGCCGATCGGGGTGCCGAACTGCTGGCGCTGTTTGCAGTACCCCACGGTATCGGCCAGCACTTTGCGCATGGCGCCGACGGCCTCGGCGCAGACCGCCGCCGCACCTTCGTCGCGGGCTCGTGCCAGAGACGGCCAGGCGTCGTGCTCCAGCAGTGCCGCGGCGGGCAGTCGCACGCCGTCGAACACCAGATCCGCGGCAGCGCGATCGTCGATCGTGCGGTAACTGTGCACGCTCATCCCGGGTGGGGGAGCCGACGCGTCGAACTCGGTCAGGAACAGTGAAATCTCATTCCCGGTCCGGGCGGCGATCAGCAGATGGGTGGCGATCGGTGCGGCCATCACCACGGCCTTGCCGCCGGTGAGCACCCACTCATCGGCGTCGCGAATAGCTCTGGTGGACAAAGACTCCCAGTCTTCGGAGCCCTCGCCGGCCGCCAGGGCGACGATGGCCTCACCGACGCCGATCTCTTCAAGAACGGCTGATGCGGCGTCGGTGTGCGCCCGCTGCAGCAGGCCACCGGCAATCACGACGGCGTCGATGAACGGCTCGATGACCAGCGCCCGACCCAGTTCCTCGGCGATCACCATGGCTTCGACGGGTCCACCGCCGCTACCCCCGGCGGATTCCGGCAGTATGGCCCCGAGGATGCCGAGTTCCTCGGCGAAGCCACGCCAGATGTCGGGCTGCCAGCCTGCGCCGGTCTTGGCGGCGGCCCGGCTTCCCTCGAGTTCGTAGCGGGCGGCAAGGAACTTGCTCAGGCCCTCGCGCAGCATCTCTTGTTCGGCGGAAAGGTTGAAGTGCATGCTGTCTACAGTCCCAGGGTCGCTTTGGCCAGGATGTTGCGCTGAATCTCGTTGCTACCGGCGTAGATTGAGCCGGCCCGGTCGTTGAAGTAGCGCAGCGGCGCCACCGCCTGCCACGGCTCGCCGCTGACATGGCCGTCCGCGGGTGGCTGGTAATCGGCGATCGGGCCGCCGGGCCGGGTGGCGTGCGGCTGGTAGACCCGCCCGCGCGGGCCGGCCGCCTCCATCGCCAATTCGGTGATCGCCTGGCTCAGTTCGGTGGACAGAATCTTCAGCATCGACGAGGCGGCGCCGGGGTTGCGGCCCTCGGCCACGGTGGCCAATACCCGGTACTCCAGGATCTCCAGCACCTCGGTGCGGATGCGGACGTCGGCGAGTTTGGCGGCGAACGCCGGATCGTCGAGCAGCACCCCGCCGCCGGGGCCGGGCTGCCGCTTGGCCTCCGCGGCGATGGACTCGGCCATGACCTGCAGACCGGGGGCCGCCGCGCCGCCGCCGCGCTCGAACTCCAGCAGGTACTTGGCGACCGTCCAGCCGTCGTCGATGTCTCCGATCACATTGGATTTGGGCACCCGCACCGAGTCGAAGAAGATCTGGGTCTGGATCTCCTCGCCGGAGGTCATGACCAGCGGCCGGATCTCGATGCCCGGGGAGGTCATGTCGATGAGCACGAAGGTGATGCCCTGCTGTTTACGGGCTCCGCGCGTGGTGCGCACCAGCGCGAAAATCCAGTTCGCCTCCATCGCGTGGGTGGTCCAGATCTTGCTTCCCGTGCATACCAGGTCGTCACCGTCGTCGACGGCAGCCATCGTCAGCGACGCCAGGTCCGAGCCGGCCTCCGGTTCGGAGTAGCCCTGGCAGAAGAACACCTCGCCGGTGAGAATGCGCGGCAGGAGATAGTCCTTCTGTTCGGGTGTGCCGAAGGCCATGATGGCGTGGGACACCATGTGAATACCCATGGGGGACAACGACGGTGCACCGGCCAGGGTGGATTCCCGGCTGAAGATGTAGTGCTGGGTGAGCGTCCAGTCGCAGCCGCCGTACTCGATCGGCCAGGCCGGTGCGGCCCATCCGCGTTCGTGCAGGATTGCCTGCCAGGCCATCGACGCTTCGTGGTCGGCGTAGACGCTGGTCATCAGTCGACCCGCCCGGCGCAGATCGTCGGTCAACTTCTGATCGAGAAAAGCCCGCACTTCATCGCGGAACTTCAGGTCCTTCGCCGACCACGCCAGGTCCATCTCGCGTCCTCATCTGCTCACGGCTGTTGTCAGCGGGGGCCAGCCAGTGAAACCGTAAACCTCCCGCTTTGAACTGAGCGAACTGACCCGGCGTGACCCCGACACGCCGCGTGACCATGTCCGGAAAACCGCATATCTCAAACTTGTCCGCTTTGGCGGACAAACGGTGTTAATTTTGCCTCTCGCGCGCGAGCGCTTATTCAGCAATACGCGGCGAGGGTGGCTGACGTCTTCGCGCTGGTTATAAGGGGCAATCATTAAGCAAGGTCGGTACGCATCTTCTTCCTCCTCCTCCTCCTCCTCTTTCGCTGAGGTGAGTCGGATTCGTCCCATCCAGGGCAGCAGGCGTCGTCCGACTGCTCAAGTCGGAGGTTCGGCAATCTATGTCGGTCGCGTCGGTGCACTGGCGGTGGCACTGGGGGTGGGGGCAGCGGTCGCGTCGATGCCGGCCGTGGCATACGCCGACACCGCCGGTTCTGCCGGCTCCACGGCTTCCAGCGCGGAGAATACGGCCGACAAGTCAGCGACAAAGGCCCGGACGCGCACCGGTGCCGGCCGCGGCGGGTCGTCGGCGGCGGCCGACTCCGACGATCTCGTTACTTCGGCGCCGTCGAAATCCCGGCCCCGGCGGGCGCCCACCAACGCCGTCCCGGAACTGCCGTCGCGTGATATCGGTGATAGCGACCCGGTGACCCCGGCGGTTCCGACCCGTAGCTCGTCAACCGCGACGGCCCCCGACGCGAATGCCGACCAGGTTGGCGCTCCGCGGAGATTACTTCCAGCCCCGTCGACTTCGCTCAGCCAGCGCGCCGAGTGGTCGTCCAGCACCCCGGCGAAGCCCGCAGCCTCGATCCCGGAGTTGTCCGCACCACGTCCCTCGGCCATGGCGCCGATGATCGTGAAACCGGCCGCGGCCGCCCCGGCGATGACTGCGGCGCCCGCCGGCGGTTCGGTCTCCGGTGTCAGCCGGGCTCTCCTGGGCTGGCTGCAGTCCGGCTCGGATGGAGATGCGCCGTCCGCCGATCCATTGGCGTGGACGGTGCTGGCCTTCAGTCGCCGTGAACTTGGTTCGCGGTTCAAGCCGGCGAGTGTGTTGAGCGGGGCGAATGCCACCGGCGAGTTGACCGCCACCCC
>DAIPYT010000019.1:0-9625 GCA_036782595.1 Mycobacterium sp.
GCGTAGATCTCTGCCACCTCGATGGAACCGGTGTCCCCGCCGGTGGCGGTCTGAGCGCACGCTGCGGTCGACGGCGATGTGGTGAGGTCTCGAGCGCCGATCACCGGAGTCTCGATGCGGTGCTCGAAACCGGTTATCCACGCGGGTCTTTCGCGTAACTCCCGGGCGCGGTCGCCGGCGGCGAGCACGACGACTGAAGCCCCGTCGGTGATCGGCGCGATATCGTGGCGGCGCAACGGGTCGGTGAACATGGGGCGGCTGAGCAGTTCATCGATGCTCTTCGCAGGTTTCTCGGAGTCGCTACGCGGAGCGGCGGCAAGTGCTTCCAGCGCGACCTGCGCCATGGACTCCTGGGTCCACTTACCGCCGTCCAGTCCCAGCCGCGCCTGCAGTGCGGCCATCGACACGGCATCGGGCATCAACGGCGCGACGGTGTAGGGGTCGGTCTGCAGCGCGAGTACCCGGCGCAGCGTTCCGGCGCTGGATTTGCCGAATCCGTAGACCAGCGCGGTGTCCACCTCGCCGGTGAGCACCTTGATATAGGCCTCGTAGAGCGCCCAGGCGGCGTCCATCTCGACGTGGCTCTCGTTGATCGGTGGCACCGCGCCGATCGAGTCGATTGAGTTCAGGAAGGAAAAGGCTCTTCCGGCGAGGTAATCCGACGACCCTGAGCACCAGAACCCGATATCCCGCTGGCTCACGCCGAGGTCGGCGTAAAGCTCGGCAAAACACGGCATCAGCATCTCGACACCGTTGGTGGTGCCGTCGGTGCGTCGGACGTGCGGTGCGTGCGCGAAGCCGACAACCGCCACTTCTCTACTCATCTGACCTAATTCCTGGAGTTCCTAGAGGTGGTGCTTGTAGCTGTCGTAGTCGGCGTCGGGTTCGCCCGACGGTGTGAAATGTTCGATGTTGTCGATGCCCAATCCCCACTCCTCGCGTGGCTTCCACACCGCCTCGACCCGCATGCCCATCCGGACCTCGGCCGCGTCGATGCCGGTGACCAGATGCAGGAACGGGATGTCGGCGCCGTCGAGCAGGATGTAGGCGGCAACGTACGGCGGCTTGATGCGTTGCCCGGCGAACGGAATGTTGATGACCGCGAAGGTTGTCACGGTGCCCTTATCGGGCAACTCCACGAACTGATCAAGTGCCTTGCCGGTCGCCGGATCGGCTTCGCGGGGCGGGAAGTACACCTTTCCGTCATCACCGGTGCGCGCACCGACCAGCGTGCCCTGCTGCAGGGCACGCAGGTAGACGCTCTCCGGAGCCGAAGCGCTGTGCTGGACGCTCAGGCTCTCCGGCACCACGATCATCGTCACCGGATCGCGTTCATCCTCGGACTCCCCGGGTACCGGTTCCGGTTCGTCCCCGGGAACGAAGCAGGCGATATCGGTGATCGCGCCGACCGGTTCGTCAACCCAGTGGACGTGGACCCGGTCACCCGTCGCGACCCGGCCGTCGACGGCGTGCAGCATCGGGGTGTCGGCGCCGTCGAGTTGAATCAATGCCCAGGCGAACGGCCGGTCCAGTGGCTGGCCCTCCAGTGGGTGGGCCTGCCAGGCCCATGACAACACGGTTCCCACACTCGACACCGGCACTATCTCCGTCAGCCGGGCGCAGCTGACGGGGTCGTACTCGACGACCGGAACGTGCACCCGGCCATCCGAACCGCGGACGCCCACGACGTGGCGACTGCGAAGCGCGGTGAAGAAGGCTCCCAGCGTCGGTCCGACCGAACGGGTGTAGTCAAAGGACAGAGCCAATGGCGCGGAAAGCGGAGGTTCGTGCGAATCTATCAAGGCCGCGATGGGTTGGCTGACGCTCACAGCGTCGAGTAGAACAGGTTCTAGGAATGCTCGCAAGGACGGAAAGAGGACAGCGATGAAGCTCGGCCTGCAACTCGGATACTGGAGCGCCCAGCCGCCCACCAACCACGCCGAACTCGTCGCCGCTGCCGAAGAGGCCGACTTCGACACGGTGTTCACCGCCGAGGCGTGGGGGTCGGATGCGTTCACCCCGTTGGCGTGGTGGGGACGCGAGACGAAGCGGATGCGGTTGGGCACCTCAGTGGTGCAGTTGTCCGCCCGCACCCCGACGGCCTGCGCCATGGCGTCGTTGACACTGGATCACCTCTCCGGCGGCCGGCACATCCTCGGACTGGGCGTATCAGGCCCGCAGGTGGTCGAGGGCTGGTACGGGCAGCGCTTCCCCAAACCGCTGGCCCGCACCCGCGAGTACATCGACATCCTTCGTCAGGTGTGGTCGCGGCAGGGGCCGGTCACCAGTGCAGGTCCGCACTACCCACTGCCGTTGGCGGGGGAGGGCACCACCGGACTCGGCAAGGCGCTCAAGCCGATCGTGCATCCGCTGCGCGCCGATATCCCGATCATGCTGGGCGCCGAGGGCCCAAAGAACATCGCCCTGGCCGCCGAGATCTGCGACGGCTGGCTGCCGATCTTCTACTCGCCCCGGCTGGCCGACATGTACAACGAGTGGCTCGATGAGGGCTTCGCCCGCCCGGGGGCCCGGCGCAGCCGGGAGGACTTCGAGATCTGCGCCACTGCCCAGGTCGTGGTGACCGACGACCGGGCCGCCACCTTCGAGATGATCAAGCCGTTCCTGGCGTTGTACATGGGCGGAATGGGGTCGGAGGACACCAACTTCCACGCCGAGGTCTATCGGCGCATGGGGTACGCCGAAGTGGTGGACGACGTCACCAAGCTGTTCCGTTCCGGCCGCAAAGACGAGGCCGCCACGGTCATCCCCGATGAACTCGTCGACGACGCCGCCATCGTGGGCGGTGTGGACCACGTGCGGAAGCAAATCGCGGTCTGGGAGGCTGCCGGAGTGACGATGATGGTCATCGGCGCCCGCAGCCCCGAACAGATCCGCGACCTCGCCGCGCTGCTATGACCTCAGCGCAGCACCTGGGCGTCGCCGAACGTCATCTCGACATTGCCGACCGACCCCGACACCATCGGCCGCTTGGGAAGTCCGAGCGAGGCGAGTTCCTTGGCGTAGGGATGCTCGCCGAGGCGAAGCCGCGCCCCGCCGGGGCGGAACCGGACATGGGAGGTCTTCATCTCCCACGGAACCTCGCGGGTGATGCCGTCGGCGCAGGAGTAGGTCTTGAGTATCTGCGGACGGCTGCGCAACGAGGGAACCGGAATACCGCGGCCGAAATCGATGCCGGCGATCAGTGCGCCGCCCTCGCGAACCTCGAAGCTGAACGGGTTGGTGTCGCGAACGGTGAAGTCCGCCATGATTTTCGGGAAGCCCCAGATCGTGCGGCCGGCTTCCAAGGTGAAGGACTGATCGACCGGAAGGTGGTGGATGAACGCCGCCGCGTTCCCCAGCGCCTTGAGTCCGGTGGCCGTTTCACCGGGCGGGTTGACCATCACGCAGGTGCCGAACTCGTTGTAGCGGCCGAGGTCGCCGTCGAGGTAGCGCGCGAGCATCAGGGTGACGACGGCGCGGCCCGGACGGAATTGGCACACCTTCAACCCGCTGTAGTCGATGAGCCGCTGGGCGTCGTCGGCGGCTACGGAGAACATCGCGGTGTGCACGTCGGCTTTACGGACCCGCACCGGCATGGTCAGCACGGTGCCGGCGATGGTGTGCTGGACGGCGGGCATAGGGCCACTGTAGTGCGCGCATCGAGGGCAGTGGAAGGACAACAGGAGGTCGGCTGATGAAACCTGATGTGGATCTGACCGATGGCAACTTCTTCGCCGACGGCGGGGCCCGGACGGCCTACCGGTGGATGCGTGCCAACGAACCGGTCTTCCGGGACCGAAACGGACTGGCCGCCGCGGCGACTTACCAGGCGGTCCTGGACGCCGAACGCAATCCCGAGGTGTTCTCCAACACCGGCGGCATCCGGCCCGACCAGCCGGCGATGCCCTACATGATCGATATGGACGACCCCGGTCATCTGCTGCGCCGCAAGTTGGTCAACGCCGGTTTCACCCGTAAGCAGGTGATGGACAAGGTCGCCGGGATCGACGCGCTCTGCGACACGCTGATCGATGCGGTCTGCGAACGGGGGGAATGCGATTTCGTTCGCGACCTCGCCGCGCCGCTGCCGATGGCGGTCATCGGCGACATGCTCGGGGTGCTGCCGCAGGACCGCGCCACATTGCTGAAGTGGTCCGACGATCTGGTCTGCGGGCTCAGCGCCAGTGCCGACGCGGAGGCACTGCAGGCGCTGATGGAGGCGTTCGCCGGCTATCAGGGCTTTGCCATGCAGACCACCGGCAAGCGCCGGGCCGAACCCACCGGGGATCTGTTCTCCATCCTGGTCAATTCCGAGGTCGACGGTCAGCGGCTCTCGGATGACGAGATTGTTTTCGAGACGCTACTGATCCTCATCGGCGGGGACGAGACCACCCGCCACACCCTCACCGGCGGCGTCGAGCAGCTACTTCGGCATCCCGATCAATGGCAGCGGCTGATCGACGACCCGGCCCTGGTGGCCGGAGCCGTCGAGGAGATGCTGCGTTGGACCGCTCCGGTGAAGAACATGGCCCGGACGGTCATGCGGGACAACGAGTTCCACGGCACGGCCCTGCGCGAAGGCGAGAAGATGTTGCTGCTGTTCGAGTCGGCCAACTTCGACGAGTCGGTATTCGATGACCCGGAGAGCTTCCGTATCGACCGAAACCCGAACAGCCACCTGGCATTCGGCTTCGGGACGCACTTCTGCCTGGGCAATCAGCTGGCCCGGCTCGAGCTCACCACCATGCTGCGCAAGATCGGCCAGCGGCTGCCGGACCTGCGACTGGCCGACGACTCGGCCCTGCCGCTGCGGCCGGCGAACTTCGTCAGCGGGTTGGAAGCGATGCCGGTGGTCTTCACCCCGACGGCGCCCGTGCTGGTCTAGTCGACCTCGCCGAGTGTGCGGATTTCACCGACGTCGCGGCGTGTTCCGCGCGAAACCGCACAGTCGCCGACTGGGAAGGGGTGGGGAGGGGAGGGGAGGGTCACCGCATCTTGAACTGCGGCGCTCGCTTCTCCTTGAACGCCAGCGGTCCTTCTCTGGCGTCCTCGGAGAGGAACACCTCGATGCCGATCTTGGTGTCGATCTTGAAGGCCTCGTTCTCGTGGAGGCCCTCGGTCTCCCGGATCGAACGCAGGATCGCCTGCACCGCGAGCGGGCCGTTGCCCGCGATGACCTCCGCGATCTCCAGCGCCTTGTCCAGGGCTTGACCATCGGGCACCACGTGCCCGATCAGTCCGTACTCGAGCGCTTCGGCGGCAGTGATGTGACGGCCGGTCAGCAGCAGATCGCAGGCGATGGTGTACGGAATCTGGCGCACGAGCCGCACCGCGGAACCGCCCATCGGGTACAGGCTCCAGCGCGCCTCGGAGATCCCGAATTTCGCGCTCTGCCCGGCTACCCGGATGTCGGTGCCCTGCAGAATCTCGGTGCCGCCCGCGATGGCCGGGCCCTCAACCGCCGCGATGAGCGGTTTGGTCAACCGGCGACCTTTGAGTAGACCGTCGATGCGCGAGGGGTCGTAGCTCCCGTCCTTGAAGGAGTCGCCCGGTGGCTTGGCGGTCGCCGCCTTGAGGTCCATTCCCGCGCAGAAGTAACCGCCGGCGCCGGTGAGGATGCAGACCCGGATATCGGGATCGCTGTCGACGCGGTCCCAGGCCTCCACCATGATCGAGAGCATTTCGCCGGACAGGGCGTTGCGGGACTCGGGACGGTTCATCGTCACGATGAGCACGTGACCGCGCTGTTCGATAACGGCGTCAGCCATGAATCCGCCTTCCACTCGCTTGAGAAAAAATGTAACACGTTCTAATTTGTGCATTGTGGCCCTGAATATCGCCGACCTTGCCGAACACACCATCGATGCCGTTCCGGATCGCGTCGCCCTGATCTGTGGCGACGAGCAGATCACTTTCGCGGGGTTGGAGGAGAAGGCCAACCGGCTGGCGCACTACCTCATCGACCATGGGGTGAAGAAGGACGACAAGGTCGGCCTGTACTGCCGCAACCGCATCGAGATCGTCATCGCGATGCTGGGCATCGTCAAAGCCGGCGCGATTCTGGTCAACGTCAACTACCGCTACGTCGAGGGTGAACTGCGCTACCTGTTCGAGAACTCCGACATGGTCGCCTTGGTACATGAGCGGCAATACGCCGATCGGGTGGCCAACGTATTACCGGAAGTCCCCAACCTGAAGACGGTCTTGGTCGTCGAAGACGGCAGTGATAACGATTACCGGCGCTACGGCGGCGTGGAGTTCTTCGAGGCGATCGCCGAAGGTTCACCCGAACGCGACTTCGGCCCGCGCAGCGCTGATGACATCTATCTGCTCTACACCGGTGGTACCACCGGCTTTCCCAAAGGTGTGATGTGGCGTCACGAGGACATCTACCGGGTGCTGCTCGGCGGCACCGACTTCGCCACCGGTGAGTTCGTCTCCGACGAGTACGACCACGCCAGGCAGGCGGTCGCCGGGCCGCCGATGACTCGATTCGCGATACCGCCGATGATCCACGGCGCCACCCAGTCGGCCACCTGGATGGCGCTGTTCGCCGGACACACCTGTGTGCTGGCACCGGAGTTCGATGCCGACGCGGTGTGGCGGGCTGTCGAGAAGCACAAGGTGAATCTGTTGTTCTTCACCGGCGATGCGATGGGCAGGCCGCTGCTGGATTCCCTCGAGACCGGCGACTACGACCTGTCGTCGTTGTTCCTGCTGTCCAGCACGGCCGCGTTGTTCTCGCCCAGCCTCAAGGACCGATTTCTTGAACTGTTGCCCAACCGGGTGATCACCGACTCCATCGGCTCCTCGGAGACCGGCTTCGGCGGCACCAGCATCGTGGCCAAGGGGCAGACCCAGGCCGGTGGTCCGCGCGTGACCATCGACAAACGGACCACCGTGCTCGACGACGACGGCAACGAAGTCACGCCGGGTTCGGGCGTGCGAGGCATTCTGGCCAAGCGCGGCAACATCCCGGTCGGCTATTACAAGGACGAGAAGAAGACGGCGGAGACCTTCCGCACCATCAACGGTGTGCGCTACGCCATCCCCGGCGACTACGCGACGGTCGAGGCCGACGGCACAGTGACCATGCTGGGTCGCGGGTCGGTGTCGATAAACACCGGTGGGGAGAAGGTGTACCCCGAAGAGGTGGAGGCTGCGTTGAAGGGCCATCCGGACGTGTTCGACGCACTCGTGGTCGGTGTACCCGACGAGCGTTTCGGCCAGCACGTCGCCGCCGTGCTGGCACCGCGTCAGGGCGCATCCCCGACGCTGGCGGACCTGGATGCCTTTGTGCGCAAAGGCATCGCCGGTTACAAGGTGCCGCGCAGTCTGTGGCTGGTCGACGAGATCAAGCGCTCCCCGGCGGGCAAGCCGGACTACAAATGGGCCAAGGAACAGACCGAGCAGAGGCCCGCCGACGAGACCCGGAATACGGCCGGGGGAGCCAAGTGATGCACACCGAACTCTGCGACCGCTTCGGCATTCAATACCCGATCTTCGTGTTCACCCCCTCGGAGAAGGTGGCCGCCGCCGTCACCCGGGCCGGAGGCATGGGCGTGCTGGGCTGCGTCCGGTTCAACGATCCCGACGAGCTCGAGTCCGTCCTGAACTGGATGGACGCGAACACTCTCGGCTTGCCCTACGGGGTGGACGTCGTGATGCCGGCCACGGTGCCGACCGAGGGCACCACGGTCGACATCAACAAGCTCATCCCGCAGACCCACCGCGACTTCGTCACAAAAACCCTCGCCGATCTCGGAGTGCCACCACTGCCCGACGACGGTGCCGGTAACGAGGGCGTGCTGGGCTGGCTGCACTCGGTCGCCCGTTCGCATGTCGACGTTGCGCTGGGTCATCGAATCAGCCTGATTGCCAACGCACTCGGCTCACCACCCGCCGATGTCCTCGACCAGGCACATGCGGCCGGAGTTCCGGTCGCCGCACTGGCCGGGGCCGCCACGCATGCCCGCCGCCACGCCGACAACGGCGTCGACATCGTCGTGGCGCAGGGCTACGAGGCCGGCGGGCACACCGGTGAGATCGCGTCCATGGTGCTGGTGCCCGAGGTCGTCGATGCGGTCGGAGGGACCCCGGTCCTGGCGGCCGGCGGGATCGGCACCGGGCGACAGGTGGCCGCGGCGTTGGCGCTCGGGGCGTCGGGGGTGTGGATGGGCTCGGCGTTCCTGACCGCCGCCGAATACGACCTCGGGGTGCGTGGCTCCGACGGCCCGTCGGTGATCCAGGAGGCGCTGCTGGCGGCGACCTCCAGTGACACGGTGCGCCGCCGGATCTATTCCGGTAAGCCGGCCCGGTTGCTGAAGAGCAAGTGGACCGAAGCCTGGGATGCCCAGGGTGCCCCTGAGCCGCTGCCGATGCCGCTGCAGAACATTCTGGTGGCCGAGGCCCACCAGCGGATGAGCCGGTCCGTTGACCCTTCCGCGGTGGCGATGCCGGTCGGCCAGATCGTCGGCCGGATGAACGAGATCCGGCCGGTGGCAGAGATCATCGCCGAGTTGGTGTCCGGATTCGAGGCGGCGACCCGGCGGTTGGACGGCATCCGCGGCTGAAGAGGTCACACCGTTGTGACTGCTCGACGGTCGCTAACCTCTAGAGTCGGTTCGATGAACGGCGCGCAGGCACTCATCGCGACACTGGCCGACAACGGCGTCCGGGTCTGCTTTGCCAACCCGGGTACCTCGGAGATGCATTTCGTCGCGGCTTTGGACACCGTGCCCGAAATGCGCGGGGTGCTCACCCTTTTCGAGGGCGTCGCGACCGGGGCGGCTGACGGCTACGCGCGTATCTCCGGGGATCCGGCCGCGGTGCTGCTGCATCTGGGACCCGGCTTGGGTAACGGCCTGGCCAACCTGCACAACGCCCGCCGCGCCCGGGTTCCGATGCTGGTTGTGGTCGGTGACCACGCGACCTATCACAAGAAGTACGACGCGCCACTGGAGTCCGACATCGACTCAGTCGCCGGGACCGTTTCCGGATGGGTGCGCCGCACGATGACCACCGAGGACGTCGCCGCCGACGCGCTTGACGCGATCGCGTTCACCCGTTCGGAGCGACGTATCGCCACCATCATCCTGCCCGCTGACGTGTCGTGGACCGACGGCGCCGAAACGGCGCAATACGTTGAGCAGCAGAACGATCCCGTCAGCGTGGACACCGCGGACATCGAGGATGCATTGGTGTCAGGGGAGTCGACGGTCATCCTTGTCGGCGGAGACGCCACTCGCGCCGAGGGGCTGGCCGCAGCCTCCCGGCTGGCGAGCGCGTTGGGCGCCCGGGTCTTCTGCGAGACCTTCCCCACCAGGTTGGAGCGCGGCGCCGGGGTCCCGGTCGCCGAACGGATCGCCTACTTCGGCGAGGCGGCGGCTGCCCAGTTGGAGGGCACCCGCCAACTCATCCTCGCCGGGGCCGTCTCCCCGGTGACGTTCTTCGGCTACCCGGGCAAGCCCAGCGACCTCGTTCCCGACGGCTGCGCCGTGCACACGCTGGCCGGCCCGGTGGGCGCTGCGGTGGCGTTGACCGAACTGGCCGATCGGCTGGCTCCGGACGCCGTCGCCGTGGTGGCGCCGGCGGGGAACGTGAACCGGCCCCGGTCGATGCGCAG
>DAIPYT010000019.1:9635-32699 GCA_036782595.1 Mycobacterium sp.
CCGGCGGTTCGGCCGCAGGCACCCTCCGGGCCGTTGAACGTGCAGACATCTGCCGAGGTCATCGGCGCACTGCTACCCGAACGGGCGATCGTCGTCGACGAATCCAACACATCCGGTTTCCTGCTGCCGCAGGCCACTGCGGGGGCGCCGGCCCATGACTGGCTGACGTTGACCGGCGGAGCGATCGGGTACGCCCTCCCGGTCGCGGCCGGGGCTGCTATCGCCGCACCCGATCGA
Source organism: Mycobacterium sp. (assembly GCA_036782595.1). Taxonomy (GTDB): domain Bacteria; phylum Actinomycetota; class Actinomycetes; order Mycobacteriales; family Mycobacteriaceae; genus Mycobacterium. Next base: position 9,873 of record DAIPYT010000019.1, read on the forward strand.
CCGGTGCTGTGCCTGGAATCGGACGGTTCGGCGATGTACACCATCTCCGCGCTGTGGACCCATGCCCGGGAGAATCTCGACATCACCACGGTGGTCTACGCCAACCGTGCCTACGACATCCTGCGGATCGAATTGCAGCGTGTCGGCGCACAGGCCCAGGATCAGGAAACCGGTCCCAAAGCCGAATCACTCCTCGATTTGACCTCCCCGACAATGGATTTCGTGAATATGGCTGAGAGTATGGGCGTGCCCGCCCGACGGGTGACCAGCGCGGAGGAACTCGCCGCCGCACTGCGTTGGGCCTTCACCGAGTCCGGTCCGCACCTGATCGAGGCCATCATGCCGTCGATCGCCGGCTAGATCTCGTATACCGGCTAGATCTCAAACACAGCGTCCCGGCAATTCAGGGCCTCGGCGGCAAGAAGACGTTTGATCACCTTGAACGTTTCGGTCTTGGGCAGCGAGGTGGCCACCCGCACGAACGACGGCCACTGCTTGCGCCCGAGATCGTCTTGCTCGGAGAGGAATCGGCGAAACTCCGCCGCATCAAACGAGACTCCTTCGGAAAGGACCAGTGCAGCCATCACCCGGTCTCCCACGGTCGGGTCGGGGATGCCGTACACCGCGACCTCGGTGACGCCGGGATAGCGCATCAGCACCCTCTCGATGGGTGCCGTGCCGAGGTTTTCGCCGTCCACCCGCATCCAGTCGCCGAGTCGTCCGGCGAAGTAGACGAATCCGTCGCCGTCGAGGTAGGCCAGGTCTCCGCTGTGATAGACACCGCCGACCATGCGTTCGGCGTCGGCGTCGGGGTTCTTGTAGTAGCCGCGGAACTGTCCGGGCCCGGCCAGGTTCACCAGTTCCCCGACCATCCCGGGCGGACAGGGCTGCCCGGTCTCGACGTCGAGGACGGCCAACTCCTCGGGCAGTGGACCCAGTGAACCCTCCGGCGTGTCCGGGGTGCGGCCGATGGCGACCCCGCCCTCGCTGGAGCCGAAACCGTCGATGACCGTCACCGCAAACCGCTGGGCGAACCGGCCGATGTCCCGCGGCGCGGCCTCATTGCCGTACATGATGCGCAACGGGTTGTCGGTGTCATCCGGCCGCTCCGGAGTGGCCAATATGTAGGACATCGGCTTCCCGACGTAATTGGCGTAGGTCGCGCCGAAACGTCGCACATCCGCAATGAAGCCGGACGCCGAGAACCTGCGGCGCAACGCGATTGAGCCCTGCGCGGCCACCGCGGGCGCCCACCCCGCCATCACGGCATTGGAATGGAACAGCGGCATCGAGAGGTAGAAGACATCGGATGGCCCCAGGCCGAATCGCTGCGCCAGCATAACCCCCGGGCCGGCCACCTTCTCGTGGGTGCAACGCACCGCCTTGGGTTCGCCACTGGTACCGGAGGTGAAGATCAGCATGAAAAGATCGTCGGACCGGCTGTCGGGGAAGGTGATCGGCGAACCGGTGAAGCCGGCGAACTCCTCCGCCCACCCGGCGCCGCCGACCTCAAGGACCGGTATGTCTGCGGGGGTCAAGTCGGCGCCGTGGGACCCGTCGGTGAGGACGAACTGGCAGTCGGCGTGGGTGATGTCTCGGTGCAGTGCCGCACCACGGCGGGTCGGATTCAAACCGACCAGGATCACCCCGCGCAGTGCGGCGGCCACCAGCAGCGACGAGAACAGTGGGGTGTTGCCGAGCAGCACGCCGACATGCGGTGGTTGGTCGGGGTTCAGCCGCGCGCGCAGCAGCCCGCCCAGATCGGCGCCGGCTTGAATGTGTTGTCGCCACGACGAGTACGAGCCGTCGTCGCCGTGGATCCCGCGGTCGTCGACCTCGGCCAGCGGTCGCAGCAGGGCGGTGACAGTGGGCAGCACTGGATCCCGGGAATCAGGCCGGGGTGTCGGCCAGATCCCGGCCGATGATCCGCAACTGCGCGGTCGCTCCGCCGAGGGCGAACTCGGTCTGCTTGGCGGTGATGAAATAGCGGTGCACCGGGTGATCCATGTCGATGCCCACACCACCGTGGACGTGCACCGTGGTGTGTGCCACCCGGTGGCCCGCCTCGGCGGCCCAGAACGCGGCGGTGGCCACCTCGACGTCGGCGGGAAGATCCTCCGAGAGCCGCCAGGCGGCTTGCTCGCAGGTCAGTCGCAGCCCCTTGATATCGATGTAGTCGTCGGCAAGTCGCTGGGAGACGGCCTGGAAGCTGCCGATCGGCCGGTCGAACTGCTCCCGGGTGCGGGCGTACTCGGCGGTGAGTTCCAATGCCCGCTCCAGCACCCCCAACTGATATGCCGACAAGCCGACTGCGCGTCGGGTGATCAGCCAGGCCAGCGCGTCGGCATCGCCGACAATTCGGTCGGCGCCCAACTGGACTCCGGCCAGTTCGAGTTCGGCGGAACTACCCAGGCCGGTGGTCTCCAGCGCGGTCACCGATACCCCCGGGTCGTTGGGGGTTACCAGAAAGACCTTTGTGCCCGAGTCCGTTTCGGCCGGAACAAGGACGGCGTCGGCGACCGGACCGAACGGAACCTGGGTGCGGTTTCCGGTCAGCCGGAAGCCATCCCCGGACCCGGTGGCCTGTACCGGTCCCTGGCCCAACTCTCCGTCGAGAGCCACGGTGAGCACCGTGTCACCGGCCACCGCGGGCACCGCCCATTCCTGCTGCAGGGCCGAAGGGGCGAACCGCGCGAGCGCTCCCGCGCCGAGCACCACGGACTCCAGGTACGGCACCGCGGCGATCTGGCGGCCCAGAGCGGTCAGGATCGCGGACTGCTCCAGCGCGTCGAACCCGCCGCCACCGATTGACTCCGGCGCTGCGGTGGACAGGATGTCGGAATCGATCAGCTTGCGCCACAGAGCTTTATCGAAGCGCTGATCCAAGCCGTCCAATTCCCGCTGGTGCTCCGGTGTGCACACCGAATCGACGATCGTGCGGGCTAGACCGGAAAGGTCCTGTGCAGCTTCAGTTCTGGTGAAATCCATTCGAGTGTTCCTCTCAGCGGTTCCGGGGCAGACCCAGTGCCACCATTCCGATGATGTCGCGCTGGACTTCGTTGGTGCCGCCGCCGAAGGTCAGAATCAGGGAGGAGCGGTGCATCCGCTCCACTCGCCCGCGCAGCAGCGCGCCGTGCGAGTCATGCCGCAGCGTGGCAGACGGGCCCAGGATCTCCATCAGCAGACGGTAGGCCTCGGTGGCCAGTTCGGTACCGAACACCTTCGCCGCCGACGCGTCCGCCGCTGAGGGCGCCTCGTCGTGGGATGACGCCAGTTCCCAGTTGATCAGCTTGAGGTACTCGGCCTTGGCGTGCACTCTCGCGAGATTCAGCTGCACCCACTCGGAGTCGATGAGCCGTGCGCCGCGGCAGTCTTTGGTGTTCTGCGCCCACTCGCGGACCTGGGTCAGCGCGGTGAAGATCGGCTGCGCCGAGACCAGTGCGACGCGTTCGTGGTTGAGCTGGTTGGTGACCAGTTTCCAGCCCCCGTTCTCCTCGCCGACGCGGTTGCCGATCGGCACGCGCACGTCCTGGTAGTAGGTCGCACTGGTGTCAGGCCCGGCCATGGTGTGCACCGGAGTCCAGGAGAAGCCCTCGACATCGGTCGGCACGATCAACACCGAGATGCCCCGGTGCTTCTTGGCCTCGGTGTTGGTGCGCACCGCGAGCCAGACGTAGTCGGCGTATTGGATGAGGCTGGTCCACATCTTCTGCCCGTTGACCACGTAGTCCTCGCCGTCGCGCACCGCCGAGGTGCGCAGGTTGGCCAGGTCCGTGCCGGCCTCCGGTTCGGAGTAGCCGATGGAGAAGTGGATGTCACCCGCGGCGATCTTGGGCAGGTAGAACTGTTTCTGCTCCTCGGTGCCGTAGGCCATGATCGTTGGCGCGACACTGTTGATGGTCAGGAACGGCACCGGTGCGCCGGCGATGGCCGCCTCGTCGGTGAAGATCAACTGCTCCATGGTGGACCGGGCCTGGCCGCCGTACTCGGTAGGCCAACCCAGTGCCAGCCACCCGTCCTTGCCCATCTGGGTGACGGTTTCGCGGTAGATGTTGCCGATGCCGATCTCACCGCCTGCGGTGGACGACAGCGCCTCCTGGCGCTCGGGGGTCATCAGCTGGCCGAAGTACCCCCGTAGCTCCCGACGAAGATCTTCCTGTTCCGGGGTGTAACTGATCCGCATCGCCTGCGACCTCCGGTGGTATTGGGCTGTTCGGCGACCCGCCGACTGTTTTCGTTGTAACACGTTCTAGTCTTGGAATCCAGCAGAGGTTGTGACCAGCGACTGACGTCCTTGGTCGTAACGTGGGCCTGGGAGCACTCAAGGAGGAGCCATGCGCGTCGTCGTGGATCGCGATCGTTGTGAAGGTAATGCCATCTGCGTGGGAATCGCCCCGGACTTGTTCCAGCTCGATGAGGACGAGTACGCCTTCGTCACCGTCGATCCCATCCCCGCAGACCAGGAGGAGCTCGCCCTCCAGGCGATCGCCGACTGCCCCCGCGCAGCCCTGAGCCGCAAAGACTAGAGGTATTCGCACGGTGTCTGAACGTGACGCAGGGGCAACGCAGGACGCCGGGCTGACCGACCTGAGCGGGCGCGTCGCGGTGGTGACGGGCGCGGCGGCCGGTCTGGGCCGGGCGGAGGCCATCGGGTTGGCCCGCTCCGGTGCGACGGTCGTCGTCAACGACATGCCCGCGGCGCTGGACGCCTCCGACGTACTCGATGAGATCGCCGCCGCCGGCACCAAGGCGGTCGCGGTGCCCGGCGACGTCAGCCAGCGTGCCACCGCCGACGAACTCGTTTCCTGCGCCGAAGGTCTGGGCGGACTGCACATCGTGGTGAATAACGCCGGCATCACCCGCGACCGGATGCTGTTCAACATGACCGACGAGGACTGGGACGCGGTGATCGCGGTACATCTGCGCGGCCATTTCCTGCTGACCCGCAACGCCGCCACCTACTGGCGGGCCAAAGCCAAGGAGTCCGGGTCGGTGTACGGGCGCCTGATCAACACCTCATCGGAGGCTGGGTTGTCCGGACCGGCGGGTCAGGCCAACTACGGGGCGGCCAAGGCCGGTATCACCGCATTGACCCTCACCGCCGCGAAAGCACTGGGTCGCTACGGTGTGCGGGCCAACGCAATCTGCCCCCGGGCCCGCACCGCGATGACGGCGGAGGTCTTCGGTGAGGGGCCGTCGCCGGCTGACGGGACGATCGATCCGCTCTCGCCCGAGCACGTGGTGAGCTTGGTCCGATTCCTGGCGTCACCGGCAGCGGCCGACGTCAACGGGCAGGTTTTCATCGTCTACGGCCCGACCGTGACTCTGGTCGCCGCACCCACCGCTGAGCACCGATTCCACGCCGACGGTGATTCCTGGGATCCGGCCGCACTGAGTGTGTCGATGCACGATTACTTCGTCGACCGCGACCCCGAGCGCAACTTCGGCGTGATCGGCCTGATGGGCGACTAGGGCCGGGCGTTCAGGCCTTGTTCGCTTAGGCCTTGGTATGGGCGAGCGCGTCGAGGAATGCGCGTGCCCAGCGGTCGACGTCGTTGGTCAACACCTGGCGGCGAAGCGCCCGCATCCGGCGGCGACCTTCTTCGGGACTTTGGTCCAGCGCGGCCTCGATGGCGTCCTTCACGCCATCGAGATCGTGCGGATTGGTCAGATAGGCCTGCCGCAATTCCGCTGCAGCGCCGGTGAATTCGCTTAAAACCAGGGCGCCACCCAGATCGCTGCGGCAGGCCACGTACTCCTTGGCGACCAGGTTCATTCCGTCCTTCAACGGTGTGACGAGCATGACGTCACTGGCCACGAAGAAGGCGATCAGCTCGTCCCGCGGAACCGGCCGGTGCAGATAGTGGACCACCGGGTGCCCGACTTCGCCGTACTCGCCGTTGATGTGGCCGACCTGCTGCTCGACTTCGTTACGCAGAATCCGGTAGCTGTCGACTCGCTCACGGCTGGGCGTTGCCAGTTGAACCAGGACGGTGTCGTCGCCTTTGATCCGACCTTCGGCGAGCAACTCCGAGAAGGCTTTCAGCCGGACGTCGATACCTTTGGTGTAGTCCAGCCGGTCAACGCCGAGTAGCAACTTGCGTGGACTGCCGAGTTCGGTGCGAATCTGCTTGGCCCGCCGGCGGATCTCGCGATTACGGGCCTTTTGATCCAACTCGGCGGAGTCGATCGAGATGGGAAACGCGCCCACTTTGACGGTGCGATCCCCCAGGCGATCGCCCAGTCGGGCCTCGCCCAACCGGGACCGCACGCCCACCGTCGCGCGGGTGGTCTCGGCCCCGGCCAGCTGCCTGGCCAGGAACAGGAAGTTCTGTGCCCCGCCTGCCAAGTGGAAACCGACCAGATCCGCCCCGAGCAGCCCATCGATGATCTCCGCCCGCCAGGGCATCTGCATGAACAGCTCCACCGGCGGAAACGGAATATGCAGGAAGAATCCGATGGTCAGATCGGGCCGCAGTTCGCGGAGCATCTTGGGGACCAGCTGGAGCTGATAGTCCTGCACCCACACCGTGGCGTCCCGGGCAGCGGCACGCGAGGCGGCTTCGGCGAACCTGCGGTTGACATCGACGTAGCGGTCCCACCATTCGCGGTGATAGATCGGCTTGACGATGACGTCGTGGTAGAGCGGCCACAGGGTGGCGTTCGAAAACCCCTCGTAGTAATCCGCAACGTCGTCGGCGCTGAGCCGAACCGGGTACAACTGCAGGCCGTCTTCGGTGATCGGCTCCTCGGGACCGTCGACGATTCCCGGCCACCCGATCCAGGCCCCGCGCTGCTTACGCAGTAGCGGTTCCAGTGCGGTGACAAGGCCCCCGGGGCTGCGCTTCCAACCCAGCGTGCCGTCCGGTCGAACCTCCATGTCGATCGGCAGCCGGTTGGCCACCACCACGAAGTCGGAGTTACCGGATCCGCCTTTGGGAGGCTTGGCTGCGGCGGCCCCGGTGGCCACCTACGCCTCGAGCTTTGACGGCCCGATGCCGAGCATGGAGAGAAACACCCGGCACTCGTCGGCGTCGGTGGCGTAGGCGGCGACTACGCGGCGGGCTTGGCGGGCGGTGCTGTCGGCCAGCGGTTCGACGTCATCAATGTCCGCAGGATTGGTTTTCGCAGGCATGTCTCAACCTTAATTCACACCGTGGTACCGAATCAGATCAGCTTCTACGGGCCCTCCGACAGCGTGGCCGGCAGATGCTCTTAAGGGGTGGCGCCGATCGGGACGGGCGCCAACTTCACACCGCCGGTGTTGTTGGGGTTGTTCTCGTTCAGACCCATGCATAGACCGGTGTTGTCGCCGTTGCAGGGGATGCCGTTGACCTCGGGGATCTGCCCGGCGTTGCCCGCGCTCGACTCGGTCATCGCCCCGGGGGCCAGGTCAGTGGAGCCGGGCTCGATCGGGTTGGTCGTCGTGGGGGTCTGGTCGCTGATCGGCTTGCAGGCGCCGGTGTTGGGGTCGAGGACCTCGGTGGAGGGGCACTGGGCGAGAGCCGACCCGGCCGGTCCGGACGGGGCGGCCAGGGTAGCCACCAGAGGGGCCGCCGACACGGCGAGAGCGAAGCCGCCGGCGAGCAGGGCGCGGTGCGCGAGAGAGGTGAGAGTGGCCATGTTGGTGCTTTCTCTTAAGGTGGGCCTGCCCCGGCAACCGGGTGCAGTAGCAGTCAAACTGTTCTGTCGCCGCTGCTGACGAGGGCGTTACATCCGATACTAGTGTTGATCCCAGTCACTACGCAGCACTACCCAGTCGCTCCCCAGGAGGATTAACGGATGCAACTCACGTTCACCGACCGGACCTACCTGGTGACCGGCGGCGGCAGCGGAATCGGGCTGGGCGTGGCCGCCGCACTGGCGCGGGCCGGAGCCGGCGTGGTGATCGTCGGCCGAAACGCTGAACGGCTGACTGCCGTCGCCGAGCAGATCAATGGCGACGCGGACGGCGAGGTCCGTCCCCAGCCCGCCGACGTGACCGACGAGGAGCAGGTCGACGCCGCGGTGACCGCCGCGACCGAGTGGAACGGCCGGTTGCACGGCGTCGTGCACTGCGCGGGCGGATCGGAGACCATCGGGCCGGTCACCCAGATCGACTCCGCGGCCTGGCGGCGCACCGTCGACCTCAACGTCAACGGCTCCATGTACGTCCTCAAGCACTCTGCTCGGCAGATGGTCCGCGCCGGCGGGGGATCCTTCGTCGGCATCTCCTCGATCGCGGCCAGCAATGTGCACCGCTGGTTCGGCGCCTACGGGGTGACCAAGTCCGCCCTTGACCATCTGATGATGCTGGCCGCCGACGAACTCGGACCCTCGTGGGTGCGGGTCAACGGCATCCGCCCCGGACTGATCCGCACCGACCTGGTGCAGGTCATCCTGGATTCCCCCGCGGTCAGCGAGGACTATCGGCAGTGCACCCCGCTGCCGCGGGTCGGCGAGGTCACCGACGTGGCCAATATGGCGATGTTCCTGCTGTCCGACGCCGCGGGCTGGATCACGGGTCAGATCATCAACGTCGACGGCGGACACGGGCTGCGCCGCGGCCCCGACATGTCGGCGATGCTGGAACCGGCGTTCGGCGCCGACGGCCTGCGTGGCCTCGTCTGAGCCGATATGCGACCGCAGCCTCAGGAACCCGGCCCGGGCCAGGAGTCGGTGTGGGACTACCCGCGACCGCCGCGGATCGAACCGTTCGACGGACGTATCACCATCGAACTCGGCGGTGAGACGGTGGCCAGTACCAACACCGGCTGGCGGATTCTGGAAACCAGTCATCCCCCCACCTATTACCTGCCGCGGACTGCATTCAAAGAAGGCGTTCTGCGCGAGGCACCGGGAGCATCGTGGTGCGAATGGAAGGGGCAGGCCCGCTACTTCGACCTGGTGAGCCCCACCGAAGTTGCCGTCAAGGCCGCCTGGAACTACCCCAACCCCACACGCGGTTTCGAGGCGATCTCCGACGCCGTAGCCGTCATGGCAGGCCAGGTCGACCGCTGCACCGTCAACGGCGAGACGGTGACTCCTCAGCCCGGCGGCTTCTACGGCGGCTGGATCACCAGCTGGGTCGTCGGCCCGTTCAAAGGCATCCCCGGCTCGATGGGCTGGTAGGCCGGGCGGTGCCAATGGTTTCGGCGAAACATCGCCGGCGGTGCCAATGGTTTCGGCGAAACATCGCTGAAACACTGCCGCCCCGGATTTGAAACACCACGCCGACATCCTCATCGACGACGTCGAAGGAGTTGAGCACGTTGGACATCGATCCCGCGGCCACCGCGTGGCTGTTGACCAGTACTGCGCTTGTGTTGCTGATGACGCCGGGGCTGGCGATCTTCTACGGCGGCATGGTGCGCACCACCGGCGTTCTCAACATGATCATGATGAGCTTCATCTCGATACCGCTGGTGACGGTGGCCTGGCTGTTGGTCGGCTACAGCCTGGCGTTCTCCGACGGCTCGACCGGATTCATCGGCGGCCTGTCCTACGCCGGGATGGCCGGTATAGGCCCGGAAACCGCGCACGGGCCGGTTCCCGAATTGCTGTTCGCGACATTCCAACTCAGCTTCGCCATTATCACCGCCGCGCTGATCAGCGGTGCGGTTGCAGATCGGGCCAAGTTCGCGGCCTGGATGGTGTTCGTGCCGCTGTGGTCGATCGCGGTGTACGCCGTTGTCGCGCACTGGGTATGGGCGCCGGGCGGATGGCTTTTCAAGATGGGGGTGCTGGACTATGCGGGCGGCCTGGTGGTCGAGATCGTGTCCGGGTCCTCGGCGCTTGCCCTGGCTCTGGTCCTGGGACCGCGGCTCGGGTTCAAGCAGGAGGCGATGCGCCCACACAACCTGCCCTTCGTTCTGCTCGGTGTCGGCCTGCTGTGGTTCGGCTGGTTCGGGTTCAATGCCGGTTCGGCCTTGGCGGCCAACGGGATTGCCTCGGCGGTGTTCCTGAACACCCTCGTCGCCGGATGCCTCGGCATGATGGGCTGGCTCACGGTGGAACAGATCCGCGACGGTAAACCGACCACCTTCGGCGCGGCCTCGGGCATCGTTGCCGGACTGGTGGCCATCACACCGTCCTGCGGAACTGTGTCGACCCTGGGAGCGGCGGTGGTCGGATTGGCGGCCGGCATCGTGTGCGCCTTTGCCATCGGGTTGAAATTCAAACTCAATTACGACGACTCACTCGATGTCGTCGGTGTCCACTTCGTCGGTGGCGTTGTGGGCGTGCTGTTGATCGGACTGCTCGCCACCGCCACGATGACCGGTGGCGCACAGGGCCTGTTCTACGGCGGTGGACTCGGGCAGTTGGGCAAGCAGGCACTGGCCATTGTGGTGGTCGCTGCATACGCCTTCACCGTCAGCTACGGCCTGGCCAAACTGATCGATCGGTTCATGGGCTTCCGGATCAGCGCCGAGGACGAGGCCAGCGGGGTGGACTTCACCCAGCACGCTGAGACGGCCTACGCCGAGGGTGTGCACGGACACCAGCAGGTGCGTCGCCCACTGCTTGGGGACCGGGAGGCGCTGCGCAGGCTGGAGAACACCGAAGAAGCCTGACGCTGGCCGGTGCGGTGGCCGGTACGATGCCGCACATGCCGCTGGCTAATGGCGAGGTATTCGCGGGCTATCAGATTCTGCGACCGCTCGGCTTCGGCGGCATGGGTGAGGTGTACCTGGTACAGCATCCGAGGCTGCCCCGGCAGGATGCACTGAAGATCCTGCCCGCCGAGATGTCAGCCGGTGCCGACTTCCGCGCTCGCTTCAATCGCGAGGCCGAGCTGGTGGCCTCGCTCTACAACCCCCACATCGTCGGCATCCATGACCGCGGCGAGTTCCACGGCCAGTTATGGATCTCGATGGACTTCATCGACGGACCCGACGCCGGGCGGCTGCTGCGGGAGCAGTACCCGGGCGGGATGCCCCCCGGGGACGTTGTGGAGATCGTCGCCGCGGTCGCCGATGCCCTCGACTACGCGCACGCACGCGGTCTGCTGCACCGCGACGTCAAGCCGCCGAATATTCTGCTGACCCATCCCGAACGTGGCCGGCGTCGAATTGTGCTGGCCGACTTCGGGATTGCCCGGGACGCGGCCGAGACCACCGGGTTGACCGAGACCAATATGACGGTTGGCACGGTCAACTACGCGTCCCCCGAACAGCTGATGGGGTCGGCCCTTGACGGCCGCGCGGACCAGTACGGCTTGGCGGCGACTGCCTATCACCTCTTGACCGGTACGCCGCTGTACGGCTCATCGAACCCGGCAGTGGTGATCGGCCAGCATCTCAATGCACCGCCTCCCCGGCTCGGCGATCACCGTCCCGCGCTGGCCGCGCTGGATCCGGTGTTGGGCAGGGCGTTGGCGAAGAACCCCGCGGAGCGTTTCCGCACCTGCACCGATTTCGCCAATGCTTTGCGCCAAGTGTCCGAAGGCTCCCGGCCGCAGTGGCCCGCACCGCCGCCCGCACCGGCACAGCCCGCGCCACCCATCGCGCCCCCGGCGCCCCGCCGCCCGCCTGCCCCGATCCCGGCTGCGCCCCCGCCGCGTGAGCACACCGCAGTGTTCGGCACCGAATACCAGGGCGATCTGGACGAACCGATCCAGGCTGCTCCCGCGCCGTCCCGCTGGCCGTGGGCCCTGGCCGCCGTTGCGCTGCTGCTGATCCTCGGCGCGCTCGTGGTCGCGGTCTGGCCGCGCCAACAGGGACCCGCCAGTTCCTCGTCGGGAACGATCCTGACCTCCCGGCCGCAGGCCCCGACCACGACCACGACCACGACCACGACCACAACAACGACGACGAGCCCGTCCACCTCCACGTCGGCACCGGCACCAGCGGTGACCTTCGAATCGATGCGGGACGCGGTGATCGGCTTCTACGGGCAGCTGCCCGCCGATGCCAGAGCCGCCTGGAGCAGGCTGGACAGCAACTATCAACAGCGCAACGGCCTCGATGACTACCTTGGCTTCTGGTCGACGATCCAGTCCGTCTCGGTGTTGTCGGTCACGCCTCGGGACGCCACCAGCGTGGTGGCCACGATTCGCTACGTTCTGCGCGACGGTCGCATCGACACCGAGAATCGCTGGCTGAGCGTAGTTCCCCGCAACGGCCAGCTGCTTATCTACGACTCCGAGCGGATCGGTCCGGCTTGAGTCCGGCCTGAGTCGTCAGCGCGCCAGATGCGGACGGCAGAAGGCGCACAGGCCTGAACCCAGGCTTGGGTATCCGCAGTAGGGGCAGGTCCCCACCCGCGTCGAGGCAGTCTTGTCCCGGTAGTCGCCATCGGATATCCGGCTGTCAAGGGTGTTGAGCTGGCCGGCCAGAACGGTCAACCGGTCGGTGAGCCGTTCCCGCTCGGACTCCAAAGCTGTTCTGGCGCAGATCATTTCCCCGAGTGCGGCACCGATGCCGGGGCCACGTCCGCGCCACGCCAGATCGGTCAGCTGGCGGTCCAGCTGATCCAGCCGTGCCGCAATACTCCTGAGCAGATGGGTCAGCTGTTCACGATCGGCTTGCATCAGCGCCAGCGGGTCGGAATGCGTCGCAGCAGCCGTCACCGGACCCCTCCCAGTTGACCCTCATCACGGCGAACGCCGATTACCGGTCAGTAAGCTAGCAGTCCTGTCAGTTATCCGCGAAATCAATCACCGGCCGCGCATACGATTCGCGGATGCCGTCGCTGATTCCGCCGCTGCCCAGGCCTCCGCTGGGCCTGCCGGACCCGCTTCGGCGCATTCACGTCCCGAAGGACCTCGACTCGGTGATCGACGTCGGTCCCGAGGATCCTCCCGAAGCCGGGGACGTCAGCCCCCGCCGGGTGCAGGCGATATGGGCGGCGGTTCTCGATTGGTACCGCAGCGGTGTGCATCCGGCGATCCAGATCTGCGTGCGCCGGCACGGCGCGGTGATCCTCAACCGCGCGATAGGTAATGCCAGCGGAAACGGGCCGGCCGATCGCAAGGGCACCGAGAAGGTGCCCGTGACGGTCGACACCCCGTTCTGCACGTACTCCACGTCCAAGGCCGTCACCGCTTTCCTGGTGCACAAGCTCATCGAACGCGGAAGGCTCGAACTCGACGACCCGGTCGCCGACTACATCCCGGGGTACGCAAAGAACGGCAAGCACGAGATCACCATCGGACATGTACTGGCGCACCGGTCAGGAGTTCCGAACCTGCCCGCGAGCGCGATGGACCTCGACCACCTCACCGATCGGCAGTTCATGGTGGACATCCTGGTCAACGCCGCGCCGTTTGCCAAGGCCGGCCGCTACCTGGCTTACCACGCCGTTTCCGGCGGCTTCATCCTCGGTGAAGTCGTCCAAGCGGTCACCGGTAAGGACATCCGCTCGGTGCTCGCGCGGGAGTTCCTCGATCCGCTCGACTTCCGCTGGACGAATTACGGCGTGGCTGCGGAGGACGTCGGGAAGGTGGCTCGCAACTATGTCACCGGACCGCCGACCGCCCCGCCGCTGTCCACCCTTCTCACCCGCGCGCTGGGGGTCGAGCTCGACCGCCTCGTCGCGCTGACCAATGACGCCCGCTATCTGACCGGCATTGTGCCGTCGGCCAACCTGGTGTCCACGGCCTGGGAGTTGTCGCGGTTCTTCGAGATCATGCGCTGCGGCGGCGAACTGGACGGTGTCCGGGTGATCGAGACCGACACCATCCGCCGCGCACTCCTGGAGCGTTCGCATCTGGAGATCGACTTCTCGCTGGGATATCCGACCCGCTTCTCCTACGGCCTGATGCTGGGTGCCCAGGTGGTCAGCCTCTACGGTCTGGACACCCAGCACGCGTTCGGTCACATGGGCTTCAGTAACCAGCTGACCTGGTCGGACCCGGAGCGGGCGATCTCGGTATCGGTGATCAACAGCGGCAAGCCGATCGTGTACCCGGAACTGCACATGTTCCCCGGCGTGATGCAGCGGATCACCACCGAGATGCCGAAGATACCCAAGTCCGAGATGCTGGTGTGATCACCACTTCACGATTCCCATCGTTACCTTGGTGCCCCCGACAAGCGTAGATCCTCCGTAGTCTTTCGCAAGACGCAGCAATGTGTCATGGAACCCCAAGTTGGGAAACGCTGCTTCAACTTCCTTGATCGCGGCCTTGCTCATGCCCTTGCGAAGAGTTCCTTTCGAGGCGTCGATCCAGTCGGCCTTGCGGCAGGACTCAATGACGGTTCTGTGAGGCCCTTTGTAGGGAAAAATCTTGTGGTGCCAATGGATGGCGCCGCGCAGCACTTCGGGATCCAGGCCCCATCCGTATTTTTCGTTATCGGTAAGAGCCGCAGCCTCGGATGGTTCCAGATAGGCCAATTCGTGGTCTGTCCAAAGCCCGATGTCGTGGTAGACGAATACCGTCTCCACAAGCCGCTCATGCTCGGGTGCGTTATCCAGAAAATGCATCGCATATGTGATCGTGCGATGAACATGGTTGCGATAGCCGGGGAAGTCCTTGCCGATCACTTTTTCGTATCGTGCAAACAGCTCTTCGACATGGGGGCGTTCCCGCTTTATTGCGATGGTTGGCATCGTTGATGACTCCTTGGTGACACTCGGAAAACGGGCGCCCCGATGCAGGCTAGCAGCGCCGATCTCGGACAAGTGGGTGTTTTTTGTGGAGCCCCCTGTCGGGATTGAACCGACGACCTTTCGCTTACAAGGCGAGTGCTCTACCACTGAGCTAAGGAGGCGTGGCCTAGTCCGAGACCGGCCACCGACACCTTAACGGTTCAGGCGGAGGGGTTCATTCGCGGTCGTCGTCCTCTTCGTTGCCGAAGATGCCGAGCGGCCAGCGCCCCCGCCGGGGGATCGGAATGCGTTCGGCGATAGTGCTCAGCGGGTTGACCACCAGGGTCATCGCGATGACGGCTTCCCGCAGCATCTCGATGGTCGGAGCAAGTTCCTCCATCCCGGGAGCCAGCCGGTTGAGCGAATCGGTGACGGCGGCCAGCTGTTCGAGGGGGCCGTTCTTGGCGGTCAGCTTGTCCACCAGACCGCCCTCGGCGAGCAGCCGGTCGGCCACCCCGTCTTCGGCGAGCACCCGTTCGAGAACTCCGTCCTCACCGAGCAGCCGCTCCACCAGGCCGCCGGGCGCCAGCGCGCGATCCACCGCGCCGCCCTCGGCGGTCATGCGGTCCAGTACGCCGTCGGGGGAGAGGAGCTTATCGACCAGACCCCCCGGTTGCAGTAGCCGGTCCAGGGCGCCTTCAGAGGCGAGCGCGCGGCCGAGCGGGGTGTCCTCGTCGAGCAGCGAGGCGAACCGGTTGGCCCGCTCGATGGTCTCGTCCAGGCCGAATAGGTGCGCGACCGACTCACTGGGCGACGGAACGGTGGTGTCGCCGAAGCTTCGTTTGGCCATGTCGAGGGTGGCCTCTGCGACATCAAGCCCCGCGCCGGCTGCGGCCAGACCCACCCGCACCGGCGTCGAAGCGATGTCCACCAGCACCTTCGCCCAGTCCATATGCCGATTGTAGGGCGGCAGGTGGGGGATCAGGGCCGTTCGGCACTCACCGTCACGTCGACAGCTGTGCCAGCGCCGCCCTGATCTTCGCCTGCGCCTCGTCGAGGGACTCCGGCGCGGGATTCCGATCCACGTTGGCGAAGCCGAAGTCGGTGAGGTTGTAGGCCGGGAACACATGCACGTGCAAATGGGGAACCTCGAGTCCGGCGATGATCATCCCGGCGCGCTCGGCGCCGAACGCCGCACATACCGCCTTGCCGATCCGCTGGGACACGTCCATGACGCGGTGGAACAGCGCCGGGTCGACGTCCTGCCAGTTGTCCACTTCGGCGCGGGGCACCACCAGGGTGTGGCCGGGCGTCATCGGCTCGATGGTCAGAAACGCGACGACGTCTTCGTCCTCGTAGACGAAGCGACCCGGCAGATCGCCGTTGATGATCATCGTGAATACCGAGGCCATGAACCCAAGCATAGGGTCCGGATCAGGTGAGCATCCCGTCGATCTCGGCCAGGGTCCAGGGTGGTGAGTCGTGATGGTCTCGATTGGCCAGCGGGGTCGGGGACGGACGGTCGAAGCGGCCGACGAATCCGCCTGCGGCAACGAATATCTGGCCGGTGAGGCTCGTCGAAACCGGACCGGCGAGATAGGCGTACAGCGGGGCGACGTACTCGGGCGGAGCCGGGGCCAGTGCGGCGTCGGCACTGAGATCGTTGAGCATGCCCCGCCGCCGCAGGCTCTCGATGTGCAGTTCGTAGTCCGGTCCGGATGACAGCCGGGTGGCGGCACCCGGACAGACAACGTTGGCGCGCACACCGGACTCGCGTAGTTCGGCGGCGATAGCCATGGTCAGTCCGTTGACCGCCGCCTTCCCGGCCGGGTAACCGGTGCCGCCGTAGTCGCCCAGGAACGCAAAGGAACCGGTGTTGATGATCGATCCACCGCCCTGGGCGACCATCCGCGGTGCGGCGGCGCGGCAGGTGGCGAACACCGTGCCGAGGTGAGCGTCCATCAGTTCCCGGAACTCCGCCGGGCTGACGGTCAGGATCGACGAACCCACCGGTTCGGCGGTGCCGGCGCAGTTCACCAGCGCGTCGATGCGGCCGAATTCGCTCTCGCACATGCTGATCAGCTCAGCGGCAACCGATTCCTCGTTCGCCGGTCCGGAGTGTCCCAGGGCTGCGCCGCCGGCAGCGGTGATGGCGTCCACCGTGGCGTCGACGACATCGGCGTCACGGCCGTTGATGATCACGCCGGCGCCTAGTTCGGCCAGCAGGTCGGCCACCGCCGCACCGATCCCGCGGGATCCGCCGACGACGACGGCGCCGTAGCCGGTGAGGTCAGTCACGCTTGCCGAACTGCATGCCCTCCATGTTCCAGTAGCCACGCAGGTTGGTGATCAGACCGTCGTCGTCGACTCGATAGCAGAACACCCCGCGCACGGTGGAAGTGAATCCGCCCTCGAACTCACTGCGCAGCACGAGGATGTGTGCGGCCTCGTTGGGCGAACTGGAAGGAAAGGTCTCCTCGCAGGTGACCCGCAACGTGTTGGCGGCGATGTTGGTGTCATAGAACACCGCGGCCGCTTCTTTGCCGCGCACACCGAGACCGTCGGGGTTGGTGATTGCCTTCCCGATCGGGTCCTCGATCACGATCCCATCGGCCATCAGGCCCAGCCAGCCCTCCCGGTCGTGAGTCTGCACGCAACGCCACGACGCATGGGAGGCTGCCAGCGCGGGGGTCAGCTCGGTGGTGGTCTCCGACATGACAGCCCGCCCTACCGGTCTTCGTCGGTGTAGCGGATGACGCCGCGGATATTGCGGCCCTCCAGCATGTCCTTGTAGCCGTCGTTGATCTGCTCCAGCTTGTACTGCCGGGTGATCATGTCGTCGAGATTGAGCCTGCCGATCTTGTACATCGACAGCAGTTGCGGGATGTCGAAGTACGGGTTCCCGCCGCCGAAAATGGTTCCCTTGATGGTCTTCTGCATCAGCGTGAGCATCGCCAGGTTCAACGTCACATTGGTGTCAGTCATGCTGCCGATCGCGGTCATCACGCAGGTGCCGGCCTTGGACGTGATCATCATGTAGTTCTCGACGTCGGCGCCGTCCAACTCGCCGACGGTGACGATGACCTTCTTCGCCATCAGGCCCTGGGTCACCTCAGCGATGCCCATCAACGCGGCGTTGAAGTCCTCGTAGACGTGAGTGGCGCCGAACTTCAGTGCGGCGTCGCGCTTCCACTCCACCGGTTCGATGACGAAGATATGGCGCGCGCCGGAGACGACTGCGCCCTGCAGGGCGGCCATACCGACGCCGCCGACGCCGGCGATGGCGACGTCCTCGCCGGGCTTGATCTGGGCGGTGTGGGTGGCCGATCCCCAGCCGGTGGTCACGCCGCAACCGACCAGGCAGGCGACCTCGAAGGGGACCGTGGGGTCGATCTTCACCACCGAGGACTCGTGCACGACCATGTACGGGGAGAAGGTGCCCAGCAGGGTCATCGGGAACACCGGCTTACCGTCGGTGGTGTGGATCCGGTGGGTGCCGTCGGCGATGGCAACGCCGCCGAGCAGGCCCGCACCCAGGTCGCAGAGGTTGCGCAGGCCGGCCTGACACGACGGGCACTTGCCGCAGGACGGGATGAACGACATCACCACGTGGTCGCCGACGGCGACACTGTCCACGCCCTCGCCGACCTCGGTGACGATGCCCGCGCCCTCATGTCCGCCCAGGACAGGGAAGCCCAGCATCGGAATGCCGCCGGTCACCAGGTGGTGATCGGAGTGGCACATGCCCGAGGCTTCCATCTGGACCTTGACCTCACCCGGCTGCGGGTCACCGATCTCGATCTCCTCGATCGTCCACGGCTGGTTGAACTCGCGGATGAGCGCGCCTTTTGTCTTCACTGCAAACCTTCCGACGACGATGGGGCAGACCTAGAACGTGTTCTCGATCACTTCTGGCATCCTATGACCTGACGGGTGTCAAGTCACCAGATGGGTACGGGAGTCTGACCCAACGGGTAGTAGCCGGGGAGCTTCTCGCCGGCCATGCTGCGCTGGATCCTTTCCTGCATGCCTTTGGAGAGTTTGCCCTCCTGCATCAACTTCAAATACAGCTTCTGCACGTGGCCGAAGTCGAAGAAGTCGCGCTGCCACTCGATGAGGCCCTGACCGTTCAAACGGAACCAACTGCCGCCGATTCCGTAGATCTCCTGGCTATTGCCATCGGAATCGGTGGCCACCTGTTTCCAGAAGCCGACCACCTCGCCGATCTTCTCGTCGATGAGGACTTTCTGGTACGGGTAGGTCCAGCCCTCCAGTCCGCCCATCTCCAGACCCAGGGCGATATCGCGGATCTGTTCCTTGCCGACGCACATCACGTCTTCCTTGGGGCCGATGTTCCAGCCGTAGGTGGCATCCTCGGCGTAGAAGTCCGCGAGCGGAGTCCAGTCGCCGTTGCGTTCGGCTTCCCTGTTGACCTCCAGCCAGCGCTGGACGAAGTCCTCCAACTGTTCGCGGGGTAGGGCAGCCATCTAGTTCCCTTTCTCGATGATCGACAGTGCTCGGGTTGGGCAACTCTCAACGGCGCGCTCGATCTCGGCCCGAGCCTCGTCGGGCGGTTCGGCGTCGATGATCTCAACGGTGCTCCGCTTGGGAACGCGGAAAAAGTCGGGGGCCTCCAACTCGCACATGGCGTGGCCCTGGCACAGGTCGAGATCCACCTCGACGCGGTAGCTACCCACTGACGCTACCCACTGACGCCGCGCTTGCGGTAGCGGACTTTAGCCGGGCGGGCCAGTTGAACCACCATCTTGGAATGGTCGTTGCGGTAGCTCTCAGACGGCTGGGCCATGTCGAATTCATACTCGCGCAACAGAACCGAGAAGATGGCTTTGATCTGCATGGTGCCGAAGGCCGCGCCGACACAGCGGTGCCGGCCGGCCCCGAACGGGATCCAGGTCCACCGGTGGAGGACGTCTTCCTCCCGCGGCTTGTCGTAGCGACTCGGGTCGAACGACTCCGGGTCCGGGAAGTCCTCGGCGATCCGATTGGAGATCGCCGGCGAGGCGGCGACGAAGTCACCGGAGTGGATCGCGTGCCCCTCGACCTCGAACTCGCCCTGGGCGACCCGCATCAGGATGATCAACGGCGGGTGCAGCCGCAGCGTTTCCTTGACCACGTTGTCCAACAGCGGAATCTGGCGCAGCGCATGGAAACTCACCTCCTGGCCGTCGGCGTAGAGGTCGTCGAGTTCGCTGATGACCTCGGCGTAGATATCGGGGTTACGCATCAGTTCGATCAGCGTCCACGCCGAGGTGCCGGCGCTGGTGTGGTGGCCGGCGAACATCAGCGAGATGAACATGCCGGTGATCTCGTCGGCGGAGAACCGGAGATTGCCGTCCTCGTCGGTGATGGACACCAGAACGTCGAGCATGTCCCGTTTGCTCTTGTCCTCCGGCGGGTTGGCGATCCGGCCGTTCATGATCTCCTGCACGAGTTCGACCAGACCCGCGCGAGCCTCGTCGCGGATCCGGAAGCTGTCGATCGGCAGATAGGGGTCGACGTAGCAGAGCGGATCGGTGCCGCGCTCGAGCAGGTGGTAGAGCTCGGCGAACCGGGAGTCGAGTTGTTCGCGGAACTTGCGGCCGATCAGACACGCTGTCGAGGTGTAGATCGTGAGTTCGGCGAAAAAGTCCAGTAGGTCGATTTCGCCTTGCTCGCCCCAGTTCTCGATCATCCGGCGCACTTCGCGCTCAATGGTCCGGGCGTGGCTGCGCATATGGTCACCACGCAGGGCGGAGTTGTGCAGCATCTCCTTGCGACGTTCCGGACTGGCGTCAAAGACCACGCCCTGACCGAAGATCGGGGTCATGAACGGGTAGGCCTCGGCCTGGTCGAGATCCTCGTCGGCCGACCTGAAGAAGAACTCGTTAGCCTCTGCGCCGGTAAGCAGGATCACCTTCTTGCCGGCCAGCTGGAAGTAGCCGACGTCCCCGCACTCCTGGCGTGTGCGCTGCATCAGTTCGATCGGGTCGGTGCGGAACTCCTCGAGGTGGCCGTGCTCCTGCTCTCCGCCGGAGACGCGTTGGGCTTCTGCTAATCCCCGGTCGCTGCGCTCCTGCCCGCCGTCCCGTAACACCGTCACGATTCCTCCGGGTATCTCAGCTGCTGCCGTTCTCTCGGCGCATCGGACAGCGGCGCCTCGGGTTGCAGTTCCATCGAGACGACGAATCCGCCGCGCGGTGTCTCGGCGACGAAGGCGACGGCCCGCGCGAGGTCGCCGGCCCGCAGGAAGTACGAGTGTCGGGCCTGTCCCCACTTGGCCCAGTCCTCGAGGGCTGGGGCGATGGTTTCCGGTGGCAGGCTCCACCCCATCGAGGTCTGGGTTGGCCCGGGGTGGACGACCGAGGCCCGCACACCGGTGCCTTCCAACTCCATCTGCAGGTTGGTCACCATCGCGACCAGGCCGGCCTTCGCCGCACCGTAGGCCCCCATGTGCGGGCGCTGCCGCAGCGCGACATCGGAT
Source organism: Mycobacterium sp. (assembly GCA_036782595.1). GTDB lineage: Bacteria > Actinomycetota > Actinomycetes > Mycobacteriales > Mycobacteriaceae > Mycobacterium. Next base: position 30,865 of record DAIPYT010000019.1, read on the forward strand.
CCGATGAAGATCACGTCGCCTCGTTGCCGCTTCACCATGCCCGGCAACACCGCTGTCGCCAGCCGATTGGCGCCGATCAGGTGGATCTGAATCTGCGCCTCGAATTCCTCGGTGCCGGTTTCGTAGATGCGCCCGAAGAAGGTGTCGCCGGCGCCGGCCACCAACATCTCGATATCGCCGAGTTCCGCCTCGGCCCGTTCGACGAACTGCGCCACCGAGTCCGGGTCGGTGACATCCAAGGGTAGGGCCACCGCCTCGCCTCCGTCGGCGCGGAGCTTGGCGGCGAGATCCTCGCACTTCTCCACCCGCCGGGCGCCGAGAGCCACCGGGAAGCCGCGGGAAGCCAGTTCGGTTGCGGTGGCTGCGCCGATTCCGGAGGAGGCGCCGGCGATGAGTGTCGGCCGACGGGCCGGATGCGGGTCGAATCTGGGCATCAAACCTTCTTCACTGTGATGGGCAGGTGCGCGAAACCCCGGACGCTGCTGGAGTGCACCCGCACCGCGCCCGCTTCGTCGATCTCGTAGCCGCGGATGCGCTGGAACAGTTCGGTGAGTGCTACCCGTGCCTCCATCCGGGCCAGGTGCGCGCCCAGGCAGAAATGGGCTCCACTGCCGAAACTCAGGAGTTTCGAACCGATGTCGCGGCCGATCCGGAATTCGTCGGGCTCGTCGAATACCCGCTCATCGCGGTGCGCAGAGCCGGGCATCAGCAGCAGGGTGTCGCCCTCGTGCAGGGTTGTTCCGTAGAACTCGATGTCCTCGACCACCAGCCTGGCCAGGATCTGGCTGGAGGTGTCGTAGCGCAGGGTCTCCTCCACCCACAGCGGGATACGCGAGTCGTCGGCGTACACCCCGGTGAGCTGATCCGGGTTCACGCCACCCCAATACACCGCGTTGCCAAGCAGTTTCGTGGTGGTCTCGTTGCCGGCGACCACCATGAGAAACAGGAACGCCATGATCTCGTCGTCGCCGAGGCGGTCGCCGTCGATCTCGGCTTCCAGCAGTGCCGAGGTCAGGTCGTCGTGCGGCGTCTTGCGCCGCTGCTTGACCATGTCGGCGTAGTAGACGAGCAGGTCCATCGCGGCGACGAGGGCGGATTTCGGGACGTCGGTGACACCGTCCTCCCGATGCATGACGGTGTCGGCGAGTGTGCGCAGCCGCTGGCGATCCTGGGTGGGTACGCCCATGAGTTCGGAGATCACGTCCATCGGCAGCTTGCCGGCGAATTCGGTGATGTAGTCGAAGCTCTCGGACTCCAGGGCGGTGGCGAGATGTTCCCTGGTCAGCTCACGCACCCGGGCTTCGAGTTCGCGGATTCGCCGCGGGGTGAAGCCCTTCGACACCAGGGTGCGCAGACGCAGATGCCCCGGGTCGTCCATCGCCAGGAACGACATGGTCCGGTAGGCCTCGGGCGTGCGGGAAATGGGATCCAGGGAGACACCCAGCTTGTTCGACAGTGCGGTGCTGTTGCGGAAGCCGGTGTGGACGTCGGCGTGCCGGGTCAGCGCCCAGAAGTTCAGTTCCTCGTTGCGGTACAGCGGCGCCTCGTCGCGCAGGCGCTTGTAATACGGGTAGGGGTCCTCGTGGAAGTGGTAGTCATAGGGGTCCAGGACGATGTCGACGGCACTCATTTGCCATGTCCCAGAATGAGACTCGCGACATAGCCGAGTCGATCGGCGATTTGGCGGTAGGTGAATGCTCCGCTGCCCGCCTGCACCAGGGCGCCGAAGTAGCTCATCTCACAGGCCGCCACCGTGCGGGCGTCGCCTTCCGGCCCGAGTGCGGACTTGATGCGTTTGTGGATCTCTGCGCCGATGCGCTCCCGCACCGGACGCA
>DAIPYT010000020.1:0-7183 GCA_036782595.1 Mycobacterium sp.
CCAGCGTCGACTCGCAGGGCCGGTGGGTGATCGACTTCGCCCCGATGCTCAACGACGCGGCATTCGCGCAAACGCTGCGCGACTACAACATCACGGTGCCCGCCTCGGTACCGATTCCGTTGACCGACAGCGCCCCGTCGGTCTTGCGCCCCGGATCCCTATACCGGTTCGCATTGTGGGGTCCGTGGGTCAGCTGGGGACTGGCCGTATGCGCGGCGCCGGCCGCTGTGCTGACCCTGCTGGCGGCCAGGAGGCGGGGTAGGGCACTCGTCGCTCTGGGGGTTTCAGCCCTGCTGGTCGGCGGGGCAGGCTGGGCGGCAATCGAATTGGGACAGCCGCAACTGCGGGCAGCGCTGGACCAGACCTCAGGCGGTACCCGTCGCATCGTCGAGGTGATGGCCGCCGTCGCGCAGGGCAGCATGCACCAGTGGCTCAATGTGACCATGATCGCCGGTGCTGGTCTGGTGATAGTCGGAGTGATCGTGACACTGCTCGCGGGCTTGGCGCACCCGTCGCCCTCACCGAGGGTCGATGCTCGCCGCTGAATCAAGCATCCGGTGCAGGAAGCCGAACGCCAGGGCCGACTTGAACGCCGTCTGCGCGTTATCCGCCGCCCCCGCGTGGCCGCCCTCGATGTTCTCGTAGTACCAGACCGGTTTGCCGGCCTGCTCCAGGGCGGCGGTCATTTTCCGGGCGTGCCCGGGGTGCACCCGATCGTCGCGGGTGGACGTGGTGATCAGCACCGGCGGATAGCGCCTGTCGGTGCTGATGTTCTGGTACGGGGAGTATTCGCTGATGGACGACCAGTCCTCCGGGTTATCGGGATCGCCGTATTCGGCTATCCAGGAGGCGCCCGCCAGAAGGAGGTGGAACCTCTTCATGTCCAGCAGCGGCACCTGACACACCAGTGCGCCGAACGATTCTGGGTATCTGGTGAGCATGATGCCCATCAGGAGCCCGCCGTTGCTGCCGCCCTGGGCTCCCAGTTGGCTGGGCGTGGTGATCCCGCGTTCGACGAGATCCCTTGCCACCGAGGCGAAATCCTCGGCGACCTTGTGTCGGCCGCTGCGCATCGCCTGGGTGTGCCAGCCGGGGCCGTACTCGCCGCCGCCGCGGATGTTGGCCAGCACGTAGGTGCCGCCCCGGGTCAGCCACAGTCGTCCCAGCACGCCGCCGTAGCCGGGGGTCTGGGAGACCTCGAAGCCGCCGTAGCCGCCGAGCAGTGTGGGCCCGGCCCGATGCTCTCCGCGCGGCCCCACGACGAAATAGGGCACCTGGGTGCCGTCATCGGAGGTTGCAAAGTGCTGGGCAACGTCAAGACTCGAGGCGTCGAAGAATTCCGGCGCCTGTTTGATCGGGGTCAGCGAACCACCCGCCCTGCCATGCAGCAGCGTCGATGGGGTGAGGAATCCACTGGAGTCGAGGAAGATCTCGTCACCGGTGTCGTCGGTGGCGACGATGACGGTGTTGCTGCTCGACGGCAGGCCCGTAACCGGTTCCCGGGTCCACGTTCCGGGTGTGACGATCTCGACCCGGCTGGCGACATCGGCCAACGTCACCATCACGAGTCGGTCACGCGTCCAGGCATACTGGTGCAGGCAGGTGTGGGCGTCCGGTTGGAATACAGGCGTCAATTCGGCTGTGCCAGCGAGGAATTCCTCGTACTTGACAGCCAGCAGCGAGCCGGCGGTGAAATCGGCGGTACCGGTGTGCCAGTCGGTTCGCAGTTCGATCAGGAGCCAGTCCCGGTGCACCGATACCGAAGCATCGGTGGGAGCGTCGATGCGGATCAGTTCGCCGGACCGCATTTCGTAGCGCTCGTCGTTGAAGAAGTCGATCGCACGGTAGATCAGCGTTCGTTCATAGCCGGGTGTCCGATCCGCCCCGGCGGCCACCGTAACGTCGGTGCGCGATCCGGTGAACAGGACCTCGGCGTCGGTTAACGGCTGTCCACGCCTCCAGCGCTTCACGATTCGGGGGTACCCCGAGTCGGTCAGTGAGTCGGGACCGAAATCGGTGCCTACCAGCAAGGTGTTGTGGTCTTCCCAGCAGATCCGGGATTTGGCTTCGGGTAGCGAAAAACCGCTGTCGACGAAAGACCGTGTCGCCATGTCGAATTCGCGGACCACCGACGCGTCGGATCCGCCGCGGGACAGTGAGATCAGTGCCAGCGAGTGGTCGGGTTCGATGACGTCGGCCCCGGCCCACACCCAGTTCTCCCCATCGGCGCGGGCCAACGCGTCGACATCGATGATGACGTCCCAGGCGGGACTGTCGGTGCGGTAGCTGTCCAGTGTGGTGCGCCGCCACAACCCGCGGGGATTGGCCGCGTCACGCCAGAAGTTGTAGAGGTACTCCCCGCGTCGGCGGACGTAGGGAATGCGGGTGTCGGTGTCGAGGACCTCAAGTGCCTCGGCGCGCATCCGGTCGAACTCGTCGCCGGCGAACTCGGCGATGATGGTGTCGTTGCGGCGGCGCACCCAGTCCAGGGCATCGTCGCCATCGATATCTTCCAGCCAGAGGTGCGGGTCGTCGGCCATAGGGCCATTCTTGTCGCAGCGACTATCTCTTACCGGACCTGTCCCCTCGGAACGGTAGTGTGAGCTGCGTTACATACCGCCACCTTCAAGAGAGTGTCGAATGACCGTTTACGCACGTCCCGGTGCCTCCGATGCCCTGATGTCCTTCCAGAGTCGCTATGAGAATTTCATCGGCGGCCAGTGGATGCCGCCGGCCGGCGGACAGTATTTCGAGGCCCTCTCACCGGTGAACGGTCAGCCGTTCTGCGAGGTCGCCCGGTCCACCGACGCCGATATTGACAAGGCGCTCGACGCGGCGCATGCCGCTGCCCCGGCATGGGGTAAGACCTCGGTCGCCGAGCGCGCCGTGGTGCTCAACAAGATCGCCGACGTGATCGAGGCGAATTTGGAGAAGATCGCCCTGGCCGAGTCCTGGGACAACGGCAAGCCGATCCGCGAGACGCTCAATGCCGACATCCCGTTGGCGGTGGACCACTTCCGGTACTTCGCCGGCGCGATCCGCGCGCAGGAGGGGTCGTTGTCCCAGATCGACGACGACACCGTCGCCTACCACTTCCACGAACCGCTCGGTGTGGTCGGACAGATCATCCCGTGGAACTTTCCGATCCTGATGGCGGTGTGGAAACTCGCGCCAGCCCTGGCTGCCGGCAATGCGGTGGTCCTCAAACCGGCCGAGCAAACCCCGGCCTCGGTGATGTACCTGATCTCGCTAATCGCCGACCTGCTCCCGGCGGGGGTGGTCAACGTGGTCAACGGGTTCGGCGTGGAGGCCGGCAAGCCACTGGCATCGAGTAACCGGATCGCCAAGATCGCTTTCACCGGGGAGACGACCACCGGCCGGCTGATCATGCAGTACGCCAGCCAGAACCTCATCCCGGTGACCTTGGAGTTGGGCGGCAAGAGCCCGAACATCTTTTTCTCCGATGTCCTTGCGGCTAATGACGACTATCAGGACAAGGCCCTGGAGGGCTTCACGATGTTCGCCCTGAATCAGGGTGAGGTGTGCACCTGCCCGTCGCGATCGCTCATCCAGTCCGACATCTATGACGAGTTCCTGGCCATGGCTGCGATCCGGACCAAGGCTGTCCGCCAGGGCGACCCCCTGGACACCGAGACGATGATCGGCGCCCAGGCCTCCAACGACCAGTTGGAGAAGATCCTGTCCTATATCGAGATCGGCAAGAGTGAGGGCGCCAAGGTCCTCACCGGGGGTGAGCGGGCCGACCTCGGCGGAGACCTCTCCGGCGGCTATTACGTGCAGCCGACCATTTTCGCCGGTGACAACGCGATGCGGATCTTCCAGGAGGAGATCTTCGGGCCGGTGGTGTCGGTGACGTCGTTCACCGACTACGACGACGCCATCCGGATCGCCAACGACACCCTCTACGGGTTGGGTGCGGGGGTGTGGAGCCGCAACGGCAACGTGGCCTACCGGGCCGGCCGCGACATCAAGGCCGGGCGGGTGTGGACCAACTGCTATCACCAGTACCCCGCCCATGCGGCGTTCGGCGGATACAAGCAGTCCGGTATCGGCCGGGAGAACCACAAGATGATGCTCGATCACTACCAGCAGACCAAGAACCTGCTGGTGTCCTACAGCGACAAGGCGGTGGGATTCTTCTGATCGCCCCACCGCGCGCGCTTATCACCTCGGCAGCCGCGGACCTGCTGCGATCGCTGCAGGACCGGCACGGACCCGTGATGTTCCACCAGTCCGGCGGGTGCTGCGACGGCTCTTCGCCGATGTGCTACCCGGACGGTGAGTTCATCGTCGGAGACCGTGACGTGCTCCTCGGGGTACTCGTCGGCGCGCCGGTGTGGATCTCCGGTCCGCAGTTCCAGACCTGGAAGCACACCCAGTTGGTGATCGACGTCGTCGCGGGCCGGGGTGGAGGATTCAGCCTGGAAGCCCCCGACGGTGTCCGGTTCCTCAGCCGCGGCCGCGCCTTCGCCGCTGCCGAACTTGAGTTGCTGGCGCAGGACCCGCCGCTGACCGGCGCGGACTACGAACGGGGCGCCCGGCCCCCTGCGGCGAATCGGGTCGTCGTCGACGATGCCGCAGATGCGTGCCAAATACCTGCTCGGCGCGCCGACGCGGGTCCACGGTAGACAGGCCGTCAGACCGTATCGTCTCAACCGTGATACCCCTGCCTAGGGCATGGCTGCTCACAAGCGCGTTGCTCCTCGGCTGCGTCGCGGGTCAGATCTCCGCGGTCGTCGCCAAGATGATGGTCGACGCCACCATCCGCCCTGACCTCGTCGTCGCTCTGGTGATCGGCGTACCCAGCGTGATCGGACTGCTGCTCGTCCTGTGCTCCGGTCGCCGATGGGTCACCACTGCCGGGGCATTCACCCTTGCCATGGCTCCCGGTTGGCTCTCGGTACTGCTCCTGTTGCAGGTGGTGTCCGGTGACTGATACCGCTTCGCCTATCACCGAGCCGCATCTGACGCCGATGTTCACCACCGGCGCGCAGCCGGCGCTGTCGCCCAACACCGAACCCAATCCCGCCCCGATCTTCGACACCGGGCCGCACCCGGACCCCTTGCACTCCACCTCCACGGACTCCGCCGATGAGCCGGTTGAGGTCGCGGAGGTGCAAGCCGAGTCGCACGAGTGGGCTTCCGCGGAATGGGATTCCGACGAATGGGCGGCCGCGGAGTGGCGCAATCCCGATCCGGTACCGGATGCCGAGGACGCACCGCAGGTCGAATCAACCTCGGAGGGCATCGATCCCGATCTCAACCTCGCCCTCGATGCGATCGACGCAGATCCGGAAGCCCCGATTGCGCAGGCATTCAGCGAACTGGAGAACGTCGACACCGACGCGTTCCTGCGCTCGGTTACCGGACACATGCAACCCGTGGTGCTTGCGCCGCATCCCGTCGTGGTCCCGGGTGCCTACCAGTTCGTCAAGCGGTGGAAGTTCGCCCTGATTCTCGCCGGCGTCTGGGTGCTTGCCGCCGCGGCCGGATTGGGTTTCTACTACTGGTGGTACATCGCCCTGGTCAAGACCATCCCGGTATTCGGCATCCTGCTGTTTCTGGGAATTTGTATGGTGGCCAGCCTGCTGGTCTCGATGGTGCCCAACCGGCCACAGGTGACGGCCCTCGCGATCGCGCTCATGGGCGCTCCGCTGGCCTCGATGGCGGCCGCCGCAGTGTTGCACGGCGCCTACTACTTCGAATGGATCGCTCGCCCGTTTGTCGGGTGACTTCGCTCCGATTGTCTAGGAGACTCGACCTTTCCGGCGCGCTGCTCCGGTTAGGGTAAGGCCGTGACCCACTATGACGTCGTCGTCCTCGGTGCCGGCCCCGGCGGTTATGTCGCGGCCATCCGCTGCGCGCAACTCGGCCTGAACACCGCCATCATCGAGCCCAAGTACTGGGGCGGGGTGTGCCTCAACGTGGGTTGCATCCCCTCCAAGGCGCTGCTGCGCAATGCGGAGCTGACCCACATCGTCACCAAGGAAGCCGCGACGTTCGGCTTCACCGGTCAGATCACTGCCGACTTCGGCGTCGCGTTCGACCGCAGCCGCACGGTCGCCGACGGCCGGGTCGCCGGTATCCACTACCTGATGAAGAAGAACAAGATCACCGAGATCAACGGGTACGGGCGGTTCACCGACGCCAAGACCATCGTGGTGGATCTCAACGACGGCGGTTCTGAGTCCGTCACCTTCGGCAACGCGATCATCGCCACCGGCAGCAGCACCCGGCTGATCCCCGGCACGGCGCTGTCGAAGAACGTCGTCACCTACGAGGAGCAAATCCTCGACCGCGATCTGCCGCGCTCGATCGTCATCGCGGGTGCCGGTGCGATCGGCATGGAGTTCGCCTACGTCATGGTCAACTACGGCGTCGACGTCACCATCGTCGAGTTCCTACCGCGGGCACTGCCCAACGAGGATGCCGAGGTTTCCAAGGAGATCGAGAAGCAGTACAAGAAACTCGGCGTCAAGATCCTCACCGGTACGAAGGTGGAGTCCATCACCGACGACGGTACGACGGTCACCGTGGTGGTGAGCAAGGACGGCGCGAGCCAGGAACTCAAGGCCGACAAGGTGATGCAGGCAATCGGCTTCGCGCCCAACATCTCCGGCTACGGGCTGGAGACGACCGGGGTGGCGCTGACCGACCGCGGTGCCATCGCCATCGATGACTACATGCGCACCAACGTTCCGCACATCTACGCCATCGGCGATGTCACCGCCAAGCTGCAACTGGCCCACGTCGCCGAGGCGATGGGCGTGGTGGCGGCCGAGACGATCGGCGGAGCGGAAACGATGACGCTGGGCGACTACCGCATGATGCCGCGCGCGACGTTCTGCCAGCCTCAGGTCGCCAGCTTCGGGCTCACCGAGGAACAGGCCAAGGCTGAGGGGTATGACGTCAAGGTCGCCAAGTTCCCGTTCACCGCCAATGGGAAGGCGCACGGGCTGGCCGACCCGACCGGCTTCGTCAAGGTGATCGCCGACGGCAAGTACGGCGAATTGCTCGGGGCGCACCTGATCGGGCCGGATGTCTCGGAACTGGTGGCCGAGCTCACCCTGGCGCAGAAGTGGGACCTCACCGCTACTGAGCTGGCCCGCAACGTCCACATCCACCCGACGCTGTCGGAGGCGCTGCAGGAATGCTTCCACGG
>DAIPYT010000020.1:7283-31806 GCA_036782595.1 Mycobacterium sp.
TTTCTAAGTCGGACACAGTTTCTAAGTTGGACACAGTGAAGGTTCTAAGTTGGACACAGTGAAGGCGGGCGCAGTGAGGTCGGTGGTCGTAGCCGGCGTCGGCGGCCTGCTGATCGGCCACATCATCTGGCTGATCCTGATATCGCTGGCCACCGCGTCGTCGTCGGTCAGTACCTGGGTTCTGGTGATCTCGCTGCTGGTGGTCGTCGGTGCCGTCCTGGTCGGCCGTCGGGCCTGGCAGCGTTATGAACGCCAGGACTTCGTGTGGGCCGCCTTCTTGGGAGCCCTGCCGGTGTCACCGGTGATTTTCACGCTGGTTGTGCTGGGCCAGACCTATCTTTGAAGCCGCGCGGCGGGGTGTACTGCCCCGGCAGCCGCCTGATGCGAGCTCCTAGTCCGGGAAGTCCATCGGTATCCGCAGGGTGGCCAGGATTCCGGCGATCGCATCGTAATGCCCTGCCAGGGCGCAGAATTCGATGATCTGCGGCCGGGTCAGATGCGCCGAGATCGCCGCGAAAGTCTCATCGGACAGATCGCGGTCGCGGACGAACTCGTCGACCGCCTGCAGCAGGACGCGCTGCCGGCCGGTGAGCCCCTCGGCCTCGGGGCCCTCGAAGATCCGCTGCAGTAGGACGTCATCGACGCCGCGTGAGCGGCCCAGTCGGCGATGTTGCTGCAGTTCGTACTCCGAGTTACGAAGATGACCGACCCGCAGGATCACCATCTCCTTCTCGAGCTTGGGCAGCTTGCCTCGGTTCAACAACTCGCCGGAATACAGCAGAAAGGCCAAGAAGTACACCTTGTGCTGGCCCAGTATCTGGAAGAGGTGCATCTGCGGCGCCCGGATCGACCGAGCGGCGATCTTCGAGATGATCCAGTTGACCAAGCCGAGTTCCCGGCGTCCGCCGGGGGGGATGCGGGCGAGATCACCCATCAGTTCTCCTTTACTAGGTAGGGCGAGACTGTGCTGCGGTGTTCGTCGATGTCCAGGGCGCGGCCCAAAGCCGGGAAGGCGCGCTGCGGGCAGTTGTCGCGTTCGCACACCCGGCAGCCCGCGCCGATCGGGGTTGCACTGTCGGAGGACAGATCAAGACCGCGCGAGTACACCAGGCGGTTGGCATGGCGGACTTCACACCCCAGGCCGATCGCGAAGGTCTTTCCGGATTGTCCATAGCGCGACGCTCGCCGTTCGACGGTCCGCGCGACCCACATGTAACTGCGGCCGTCCGGCATCTGGGCTATCTGAACCAGTATCTTCCCGGGGTTGGCGAACGTCTCGTAGACGTTCCACAGCGGGCAGGTGCCGCCTGCCGAGGAGAAGTGAAAACCTGTGGCAGACTGGCGTTTTGACATGTTGCCAGCTCTATCCACCCGCACGAAGGAGAACGGAACGCCGCGCATGGAGGGCCGCTGCAGAGTGGACAGTCGGTGACAGACCGTCTCGTAGCTCACCTGGTAGAACGCCGAGAGTCGCTCGATGTCGTAGCCGAAGTTCTCGCTCGCATCATGAAATTGCCGATAGGGCAGCACCGTTGCCGCGGCGAAGTAGTTGGCCATACCGAGCCGGGCCAGCCGGCGGGACTCATCACTGGTGAACTTGCCATCGGTCACCAGGGAGTCGATCAGGTCGCCCACTTCCAGATACGCCAGTTCGGCAGCCATTTTGAACACCTGCTGACCGGTCGACAGGTGGGTGGAGATCTCCAGCATCTTCGACGCTGGGTGATAGCGGTGCAGAACGGTGTCACCCAGGTCGATCCGGCGGACGATGTGTACCCCGTGGGCCTCGGTGAGCCGCTTGGACAGTTCGCGGCGTAGATCTCCGCGGTGCATCCGCATCCGCGCAGTCAGATCCTCGGCGGCGGTGTCGAGTTCGTGCAGATAGTTCTGCCGCTGATAGAAGTAGTCGCGCACCTCCTCATGCGGCATCGTGATGGACCCGGTGCCGCTGCCTCCTGTGTTGAGGTTGAATCGGTCTTCGGTCGCTTCGGCCAATTTCGCCGTGGTTATCCGATAACGCCGATGCAGGTTGACCATCGCCCGGGCGACGGCCGGGTGTGCGGCCACCATGTCGACCACTTCGGCGGGATCGACGTCGACGTCGAGATCGCGGTCGTACATGACCTCCCGTAGCTCGGCCACGAGGCGGGTGTCGTCCTGCGATGAGAAGAACGTCGCATCCACACCGAAAACCTCGGTGATCCGGAGCAAGACCGCCACCGTCAACGGACGAACGTCATGTTCGATCTGATTGAGGTAACTCGGCGAGATTTCGAGCATCTGAGCCAGCGCTGCCTGGCTGAACCCGCGTTCGCTCCGCAGTTGGCGCACCCGCGAGCCGACGAAGGTCTTGGGCATCCGGTCAGCGTACCGGCGGGGGCGGGCGGCTTTCCGCGGCGATGGCGCGGCGATGGCGTGGCGGCGGGCTATTGGTTTTAGAACTGGGCATTTGGCATGATCAGCGAATATGGGGAACGTGACAGAGAGCACCGGTCTGGGCAAGGTGTTGATGCCTGTGCCCGATCCGCACCCCGATGTTTTCGACCGGCAGTGGCCGCTGCGCCCGGCCGACGTCGACCGGTTGGGCCGCCTACGACTCGATGCCGCCACCCGGCACATCATGGACATCGGTCAGGATCACCTTCGCGAGATGGGGCATAACGACACCCATCCGCTGTGGATCGTCCGGCGCACCATGGTTGATCTGATCCGGCCGATCGAGTTCCAGGACATGCTGCGGCTGCGACGGTGGTGTTCCGGCGCGTCCAACCGCTGGTGCGAAATGCGGGTCCGCATCGACGGCCGCAGGGGCGGGCTCATCGAAACCGAGGCATTCTGGATCAACTTCAATCGCCAGGCACAGACCCCGGCCCGCATCGCCGATGACTTCATGGAGAGTCTGATGAAGACCACCACGGTCAACCGGGTGCGGTGGAAGTCCTATCTGAAGCCGGGATCGCGCGCGGACGCTGACGAGATCCGCGAATTCCCGATCCGCGTCAGCGACATCGATCTGTTCGACCACGTCAACAACTCGGTGTATTGGAAGGTCGTCGAGGAATTCCTCGCGCCGCATCCGGAACTGCTGGAGGCGCCGTTGCGGGTGACCATCGAGCACGATGCGGCGGTGGCGTACGGCGAAAAACTGGAAATCCTCTCCCATGTGTACCCGCCCGGTTCCACCGAAATGTTCGGTCCGGATCTGACCGACCGGACGGTGAGAACCCTCACATACCTCGTCGGTGACGACGTGAAGGCCGTCGCGGCGATCTTCCCGATCTGACTTCTCCCAGCCGGCAGGACACCGCGATTGACCTGCCGGATTCGATTTACCGACTGACCCCTACTTCGCAACCTTCGCAAGTTAAGGGTCTCGTGTTGCCAAAGTTGGCAAAATGCAACGTTTTGACCTGCGGATATCCGATATGGGAGGGTTTCGTTAGCACAGAAGCTAAGGGGGGCTGGGGTTCGCAGTGCGCAACGCCCCAGTTGAGATCAACGAAGTTTCGAAGACGAAAGAAGGAGAAGTCCAATGTCCGTTTCCAACGTCGGCAAGCCCAAGAGCGCCGCTGAGATCCAGCGCGACTGGGACACCAACCCGCGGTGGAAGGGCATCACCCGGACCTACTCCGCCGACGAGGTCGTCGCCCTGCAGGGCACCGTCGTCGAGGAGGCCACCTTGGCCCGCCGCGGTGCGGAGATCCTCTGGGATCAGGTCAACAACATGGATTTCGTCAACGCCTTGGGCGCGCTGACCGGCAACATGGCCGTCCAGCAGGTCCGTGGCGGACTGAAGGCCATCTATCTCTCCGGCTGGCAGGTCGCCGGTGACGCCAACCTGTCCGGCCACACCTACCCCGACCAGAGCCTGTACCCGGCCAACTCGGTGCCGCAGGTGGTGCGCCGGATCAACAACGCGCTGCTGCGCGCCGACGAGATCGCCAAGGTCGAGGGCGACACCTCGATCGACAACTGGCTGGTTCCCATCGTCGCCGACGGCGAGGCCGGCTTCGGCGGCGCGCTGAACGTCTACGAACTGCAGAAGGCGATGATCGCCGCCGGCGTCGCCGGCTCGCACTGGGAGGACCAACTCGCCTCGGAGAAGAAGTGCGGCCACCTCGGTGGCAAGGTGCTGATCCCGACCCAGCAGCACATCCGCACTTTGACGTCCGCCCGGCTCGCGGCTGACGTGGCTGACGTCCCGACCGTGGTGATCGCCCGTACCGACGCCGAAGCCGCCACCCTCATCACCTCCGACGTCGACGAGCGCGATAAGCCGTTCGTCACCGGTGAGCGCACCTCGGAGGGCTTCTACCACGTCCGCAACGGCCTCGAGCCGTGCATCGCCCGCGCTAAGGCTTACGCGCCGTACTCCGACCTGATCTGGATGGAGACCGGCACCCCGGATCTTGAGCTGGCGAAGAAGTTCGCCGAGGGTGTCAAGGCCGAATTCCCCGACCAGTTGCTGGCCTACAACTGCTCGCCGTCGTTCAACTGGAAGCAGCACCTCGATGACGCCACCATCGCGAAGTTCCAAAAGGAGCTTGGCGCAATGGGGTTCAAGTTCCAGTTCATCACGCTGGCCGGTTTCCACGCGCTGAACTACTCGATGTTCGATCTGGCCTACGGCTACGCCCGCAACCAGATGTCGGCCTATGTGGAGCTTCAGGAACGCGAGTTTGCCGCCGAGGCGCGCGGATACACCGCCACCAAGCACCAGCGCGAGGTCGGCGCCGGCTACTTCGACAAGATCGCCACCACGGTGGATCCGAATTCGTCGACCACCGCGCTCGCGGGCTCGACCGAAGAGGGTCAGTTCCACTAGGACGAACAGACCCCGCCCGGGTTATCCGGGCGGGGTCTCTCTTCGTCGTGAGCTTCTGGGAGAGAACGTGAGTGCAACAGGGATAGAGCGCGTCGGGGTCATCGGCGCCGGACAGATGGGCGGCGGTATCGCCGAAGTGTGTGCGCGTGCCGGTGTCGGTGTGGTGGTCTTCGACACCACCGAGGCGTTCATCAACAACGGGCGCGACCGCATCGTCAAGTCGCTCGAGCGCGGCGTCAGTGCCGGCAAGATCACCGAGCGGGAGCGGGACAGGGCGGTGGAGAACCTCAAATTCACCACCAGGCTGACCGACCTGTCCGACCGCCAGCTGGTCATCGAGGCCGTGATCGAGGACGAGAACGTCAAAGCGGGCATCTTCGGACAGCTCGACGAGATCATCACCGACCCCGATGCAGTGCTCGCCTCGAACACCTCGAGCATCCCGATCATGAAGCTGGGCGCTGCCACCAAAAATCCCGGCCGGGTCCTCGGACTGCATTTTTTCAATCCGGTGCCGGTCCTGCCACTGGTCGAACTGGTGACCACCCTGGCGACCGATGAGGCCGCCGCGGCTCGCACCGAGAAATTCGCCAGTGAGGTGCTCGGTAAGCAGGTGGTGCGCTGCTCGGACCGCTCGGGATTCGTCGTCAACTTCCTACTGGTGCCCTACCTCTTGTCGGCCATCCGGATGGTGGAAGCCGGCGTCGCGACCATCGAGGACGTGGACAAGGCTGTGGTGGCCGGACTGTCCCATCCGATGGGACCGCTGCGGCTGTCCGACCTGATCGGGCTGGACACCCTCAAGCTCATCGCCGACAAGATGTTCGACGAGTTCAAGGAGCCGCACTACGGGCCGCCACCACTGCTGCTGCGCATGGTGGAGGCGGGGCGGCTGGGCAAGAAATCCGGTCGGGGTTTCTACTCCTATTAACGAGCGGATGTGCAATCGCCAGTGCCGTTGGGCTACCCTGACCGATAGACCCTCGGGTCTGGGTTGGGGACTGTCTGCGCAGGCAGAGCGGAAATCTGGACAGCCTCCGACGATGGACGGATGAGAATTTGAAGGGTAGCTGTAGATGACGAACCTCGACTCGGACCTGACTCCGTACTACGAGGAGTCGCAGTCGATCTACGACGTCTCCAACGACTTCTTCGCGCTGTGGCTCGGACCCACCATGGGTTACACCTGCGGGTACTACGAGCGCGACGATATGAATCTCGAAGAGTCGCAGAACGCCAAGTTCGACCTCGCGCTGGGCAAGCTCAACCTCGAGCCGGGTATGACCCTGCTCGACATCGGCTGCGGCTGGGGCGGCTGTATGGAACGGGCGGTCGAGAAGTTCGATGTGAACGTCATCGGTATCACGCTGAGTAAGGCGCAATCCGAGTACGCCCGGGATCGGCTGGCGAAGCTGGACACCCAGCGGACGATCGAGGTCCGGATGCAGGGCTGGGAGGAGTTCGACGAACCGGTCGACCGCATCGTCAGCATCGGCGCCTTCGAGGCCTTCAAAGTCGAGCGCTATCCGCTGTTCTTCGAGCGGGCCTACTCGATCCTGCCCAGCGACGGCCGGATGTTGCTGCACACGATCCTCGCCCACACCCAGAAGTTCTTCCGCGAGAACGGAATCAAGCTCACCCTGAGCGACCTGAAGTTCATGAAGTTCATCGGCGACGAGATCTTCCCGGGCGGCCGGCTACCGGCCGTCGAGGATATCGAGACGCTCGCCGACGATTCCGGCTTCACCCTTCAGCGCGTCCACCTGCTGGGCCCGCATTACGCCCGCACTCTGGACATGTGGGCCGACAACCTGTCGGCCGCGCGCGATGAGGCCATCGCCATCACCGACGAGGCGACCTACGACAAGTACATGAAGTACCTGACCGGATGCGCGGACTTCTTCCGCCGCGGCGTCACCAACATCGGGCAGTTCACCCTGGTCAAGGGGGAGTAGCCGAAGGGCTTCGTCAGAGTTCGGCGACCCGTTTGCGCTCCGCTTCGATGTCGAAGTCGGCCTCTGGCCAAGACAGATTCATGGCGGTCATCGCTTCGATGAGTAGTTCGGTCACCGCCAGGCGGGCGTACCACTTCTTGTCGCAGGGCACCACGAACCACGGCGCGCGGTCGGTCGCGGTCCGGTCCAGCATGATCTGATAGGCCTCCTGGTACGACGGCCAGAGCTTGCGCTCGTCGATGTCGCCCGGGTTGTACTTCCAGTACTTGTCGGGCCGCTGCAGCCGCTCGGTCAGTCTGGCCTTCTGCTCGTCGAGTGAGACGAACATCGCCACCTTCACCACCGAGGTCCCGGCGTCGATGAGTTCCTGTTCGAAGGTGTTGATCTCCTCGTAGCGCCCCGCCAACTCCTCGGCCGGAACCAGTTGGTGCACCCGAACCACCAGGACGTCCTCGTAGTGCGACCGGTCGAAGACGCCGATGTGCCCCGCGCGGGGCAAGGCCTTGTTGATCCGCCACAGGAAGTGGTGCGATCGCTCCTCCGGGGTGGGCTTGCCGAAGCTGTGATAGTCGATGCCCATCGGATTGCCGGCGCCGACCACATGGGTGACGATGCCGCCCTTGCCGGCGGTATCCATGCCTTGCAGCACCAGCAGCACCGATCGGTGGTCGCCCTCTCTGCCGTTGGCGTACAGCATTTCCTGCAGTTCGGCGAAGCGTTCCCCGCGCTCGGCGGTGATCTGCTCGGCGTCCTCGCGTTTACCGCTGAAACCCGGACTGGAGTCGGCGTCGATTTCGCTGACCTTGTCGCCGGGCCGGAAACGCAGCGCTTCGGACGGCCTGTGGGTCCATAGCTCTTTCGCCATGGCCGAACCTTAGAGTCTAAATCGGGGGAGCGAGATTAAATCGGGGATGCGGGCTGCAATGCGGGCAAAACCGGGGCGGGGTGCGGTTCAGATCGGAACCGTTCCAGTGATCCGCCCACCTCGACGATCCCGCACAGCGCGCTCCAGCACAGCATCGTCAGGTAGTCGATGAGCTCATCGGCGCTCATCCGCGGATGTGACATCCAGGAGTGGGTGGCCTGCTGTACCCCACCCACGATGAGGAATGCCCACGGTTCCACGCCGCGGGTGTCCATCCCGGCCACCTGCATGCGCCGGCGCAACATGACCGCCAGCATCCTGGCGATGATCTGCTCGGAGTCGGCGACCACCTTGTTCTTGCTCGCCGAGGAGTTGGCCATGACGAACCGGTACGGCTCCGGTTCGGCGGCAACGGTTTCGACGTACACCCTGATGAGTCCGCGCGTCAGGTCGAATCCGTCGAGATTCGAGGACAGCGCGGCGGCCATGTTGGGGATGAGTGTGGTCTGCGCGAAGCGCATCATCACCGCGGTGGTGAGATCGTTTTTGTCGACGAAGTACCGGTACAGCACTGTTTTGGAGACACCGATCTCCGCGGCGATCTCATCCATGCTGACGTCGCGCCCGCGCCGACGGATGGCGTCGAGTGCGCCGTCGACCAGTTCGGTTCGCCGTTCCACCTTGTGCTGATGCCAGCGGCGCTTTCGGCCGTCGGTCTTGACCGGCGTGTGCGCTGGCGCGGGTGCTCCCCGGGTTCCAGGCTGTGTCACGATCGCCGACTCCGTCCTCATCTCTTCGTGCCGAGTCTACCGGCGCCGCGTCGGAAAGTTGTGACCGACGGTCACACACAAATCGTTTTGGAGCCACGGACGGCTGCGCTGCTGGCGAATAGTCGCCAGTGCCCGCCGCGAAATAGGGATGATGGAGACGTGGCTGCCCAACACCGGCGTTCGAGTGCGTCGTTTGCTGAATCGTTCGCGGGAGCCGATCAGGTGGCCGACGCCGAGCGGGCGCGCAGTCTCCGCCAGATGAAGGCGGTGGCGCTGGGCTTCCTAATCGGCGCGACGGTGATCTTCCTGCTGTGCCGGTGGGCGCTGTCCCAGGGCGCACCCGGATGGATCGGCTATGTCGGCGCCGCCGCGGAGGCAGGCATGGTCGGCGCGTTGGCGGACTGGTTCGCGGTGACCGCGCTGTTCCGTCATCCCCTGGGGTTGAAGATTCCGCACACAGCGATCATCAAGCGAAAGAAAGACCAGCTGGGGGAGGGGCTTGGAAATTTCGTCCGGGAGAATTTCCTGTCCCCGGAGGTGGTCGAGACCAAGTTGCGCGACGCCGAGATCGCCAGCCGGCTCGGCAAGTGGCTGGCCGAGCCGGACCATGCCGCGCGGGTGGCGAACGAGGCGTCGACGGTGCTGCGGGCGGGGGTGGAACTTCTCAACGACGAAGACATCCAGCAGGCCATCGACCGGACGATCGTCAAACGGCTCGCCGAACCCCAGTGGGGACCTCCGGCGGGCCGGGTTCTCAACCAGCTGCTCACGGAGAACCGCCAGGAGGCGTTGATCCAGTTGCTGGCAGACCGGGCTTTCGAGTGGGCGCTGGGTGCCGGCCCGACAATCGAACGGGTGGTGCTGCGGGATTCCCCCAGCTGGTCGCCGAAGTTCGTCGACCAGCTACTGGGAGACCGCATCCACCGCGAGCTCATGGACTTCACCGACAAGGTGCGCCGCAACCCCAACCACGAGCTGCGGCAGTCGGCCAATCGGTTCCTTTTCGAATTCGCCAGCGACCTGCAGAACGACCCCTCCACCATCTCGAAGGCCGAGACGGTCAAGGAGCAACTCATGGAGCGCGACGAGGTGACCCGTGCCGCGGAGACGGCCTGGAAGACGCTCAAAAAGCTGGTTCTCGAGGGCGTCGACGATCCCTCCAGCGCCCTGCGCGGACGAATCGCCGATTCGGTGGTGCGGATCGGGGAGTCGCTGCGTGATGACGCCGAACTGCGCGACAAGGTCGATAACTGGATCGTCCGCGGCGCCCAGCACCTCGCCAGTCAGTACGGTGCCGAGGCCACCACGATCATCACCGACACCATCGAACGCTGGGATGCCGAGGAAGCCAGCCAGCGTATCGAATTGCACGTCGGCCGTGACCTGCAGTTCATCAGGATCAACGGCACCGTCGTGGGCGCCCTGGCCGGCCTGGCGATCTATGCGATCGGCCAAATCCTTTTCTGACCTGCGCTAGCAGGTGCTTGCAATTGTTAGCACTCTTGGGTACGCTCATGTCAACATGCAAACGACAACCGTTCCCGCGAGGAGGCGAGTAATGGCACAGGAGTCAGACCTCGCCGCCGTTGTGAGCAACGCAGCGCAGGACATCGGGGGCTTCATCCGCACTCAGCGGGAAGCGGCCCAGGTCTCTGTGCGGCAGCTCGCTGAGCGGGCGGGCGTCAGCAACCCGTACCTGAGCCAGATCGAACGGGGGCTGCGCAAGCCGTCTGCGGAAGTGCTGAGCCAGATCGCCAAGGCCTTGAGGCTGTCGGCGGAAGTGCTCTACGTGCGGGCCGGAATTCTCGAGCCCGGGCAGCCGAGCCAGGTGCATGACGTCATCGTCGGTGACACTGCGATCACCGAACGGCAGAAACGCGTCCTGCTCGACATCTACACATCGTTCTGCCAGCAGAACCAGGTAGCCCCTGAGGAGCCGCCGGCGCAGTAAACCGCATTCTTTGAAATCACGAGCTTCACGAGAACACCGAAAGGAACAAACATCATGGCGAAGAAGAACAAGAACGAGAACACCATCGAAGATCTCAAGACCCCGCTGCTTGCCGCGGTCGGTGCTGCCGATCTCGCGCTGGCCACGGTCAACGAGATCGTCGCCACCCTGCGTGAGCGCGCGGAGGTCGCCGGCGACCGCATGGAGGACCGGCGCGCTGCGCTGACCCGCCTGCAGGAGGAGCTGCCCAAGCGGACCGAGGAGATTCGCGGCAAGCTCACCACCGAGGAGCTGCGCAAGGCTGCCGACGAGTTCCTGGTCGATGCCACCGAGACCTACAACAGCCTGGTCGCCCGCGGCGAGGCCGCTCTGGAGCGGATCAAGGGTCAGCCTGAGTTCAAGGAAGCCGCCGATCGCGTCGAGGGTTACGTCGACCAGGCCGTCGAGCTGACTCAGGAAGCGCTGGGCAACGTCTCCGCGCAGACCCGCGCCGTCGGTGAGCGTGCCGCCAAGCTGGTGGGTGTCGAGCTGCCGGCCCCGGTCAAGAAGGCCGCTGCCAAGAAGGCCGCCCCGGCCAAGAAGGCGCCGGCCAAGAAGGCGCCCGCCAAGAAGGCTCCGGCCAAGAAGGCCACCCCGGCCAAGGCTGCTGCCAAGAAGGCCGCTCCGGCCAAGAAGGCGCCGGCCAAGAAGGCTCCGGCCAAGAAGGTCACCCAGAAGTAATTCTCGAGTGGCGACCCCTATCGCCACCCTGAGGACGAGACCCGCCTACCCTTGAAGTCGTGATGCTTCAAGGTGTGGCGGGTCTCGTTCTTTCTGTGCTCTCGTGGGTGGTGCTCGCCGTCACCGTGTACGCCTTCGTGCACGCGGCCATGCAACGCCCGGACGCGTACACCGCTGCAGACAAGCTGACCAAGCCGGTGTGGTTGGTGATCCTGGGCGGCGCCGGCTTGCTGTCGTGGGTCCTCGGGGTGACCGGGATGGTCATCGCCGCGGTGGCCGCCGGGGTGTACCTGGCCGACGTGCGGCCCAAGCTCCTCGAGGTGCAGGGGAAGTCGCGCTGATATGACACGGGTGTCGGCCCCGGTGATCGTGGCTGCATGTGTCATGTCGCTGATAGCCACCGCTGTGCCCACCGCCCGGGCGGATGCCGGCACTCCGCCGCCGTACATCGACTATGTCCGGTGGGTGAGCTACAGCGGTCTGCCCACATTGCGCGTCTACCCCACCGCGGCGGGCCGTGAGGTGGCCGGCGAGTTGGGCAAGACCGCCGTACAGACCGACGAGGCCTGGGCCGAGGTGGTCGCCTTGGCGCCTGACGCCGACAGCCCGGGCATTCGCTCCCAATTCCTGTGCCATTGGCGGTTCGCCGAGTTCGCGGCGCCCGGCAAGACCAGCTGGGACCTCGAATCGTGGCGGCCCGTGGTCGACGACAACACCATGATCCTGGCCGGCTGCAACCCGGGCGGAGCCGAGAAGGGCTAGCGCGGTCGCCGCGAGGCTAGACCCCGGCGAAGCACGGATCCTGCTGGCCGTTGGGGATCGTCGCATTGCGCGTGACGAACCGTGCCACCACTCCGCTGTCGGTCACCCCGACACTCTCGGCGCGGATACCCATCGGCAGATTCTCGGTCAGCTGACCGGTGAAGGCGTCCAGCGCCGGTTGCACGGTCTCCCGGGGCAGGGTGAAGCCCAGCCCGGTCACCTTCAGCACCTGAAGCGACAGTGCGCCGTTGTCCGCCGTCGGCCGAATGGTGACGGTGCCCAACGGTCCCTGCACTTCCAAGGTGCCGCTCGACGGGTCCGGTGTGACCCCGTTGACCAGACCGCCGATCAGCGGGATCATGCCGGCGACCGTCTCCTTGATGCCGTCTGCGGACCAGGTGATATCGGCTTCGAGGGAGCCCAGGGTCCCGGCTGAGTCGGCGGTCTGGTGTATCCGCACATCGTCGAGAAGCAGCTGCAGTTTCATCCCTTTGGCTTCGCGGATCTGGTTGCCCGCGGTTTCCACCCTCATATCGCGGTAGCTATGGCTGAAATGCTGCAGGAGGAAGGGGCGCATCCCGAAGGAGGCTTTGGCGCTGTCCTGCACCACGCAGCCGACGGCATTGGCGACGATGGAATTCGCCCGGTGCCGGGCGTAGAACTCACCGCCGAGCAGCCCGGCAAGCGCAAGCGCACCGACGATCACCAGGATCAGCGCGGCCGATAGCGGATCGCGCAAGAGGCCCCGGCGGGGTCGCTCGGGCTCGGGAGACGTGATGTCGACCGGTGGCCCGGCCGGTGGGGCCGGCGGGGCGGGGATCTGCTGGGTGGGGGGCTGCGGGATGTACTGGGTGGGGGGTTCCGGGTAACCCGGCACTGCCGGCGGCAAGCCCTGGGCGGGGTACTGGCCCCCCTGGGGAATCGGACCCTGGGGAATCGGACCCTGGGGAATCGGACCCTGGGGAATCGGACCTGGGTACTGACCCGGGATCTGGCGCGGGGGCTGACCCTGCGGCGGATTCGTCACCCGCGCGATTCTGCCCTACGAATCTAAGCGCCGTCGATTACGCAGCACGCCGACGGTGTCGCGGACTCCCGCGATGCTGTCGACATCGATATCGCAGACCAGCAGTTGCGGATCCGGGCCTGCTGACGCCAGGATCTCGCCGAGTGGGGAGGTCACCACGCTCCCACCGACTCCGGTGGGAGCGGTGGCGGCGATTTCCGGGCCCGGATACGCCTGTCCGGCGGCGGCGATGAAGCAGCCAGAGTCCAATGCCCTGGCCCGTGCCAGCAGTGTCCACTGGTCCAGTTTTCCGGGGCCCGCTCCCCATGAGGCGCTGACGGTGATCACCTGCGCACCCCGGTCGGCCAACTCGGTGTAGAGGTAGGGGAATCGGACGTCGTAGCACAACGTCAACCCGACGCCGGTGCCGTCGACATCGATGACGACCGGTTCCCGTCCCGGTGCGACGGTCTCTGATTCGGTGAATCCGAACGCGTCGTAAAGGTGGATCTTGGCGTAGCGCGCTTCCACGCCGGCGCCGGTGGCCAACAGCGTGTTGGTGACCCGTCCCTCGTCGGCGGGGGTGAACATGCCCACCAGCACCGTGATGCCGGCGTCGGCGGCGATCGCCCGCACGGCGTCTGCCCATCTGCCGTTCAGCGGTTCGGCGACCGGCCTGAGTGGAACGCCGAAGCGGCACATCGTGGCTTCGGGGAACACCACTAGCCGAGCCCCATCATCGGCAGCGCGGCGGGTGTAGTCCCGGACGGTGTTCAGATTCTCCGCCGGGTCGGTGCCGGCCAGGATCTGCGCCAGTGCGATCCGCATCGTTTCAGGGTAGTGACCTACGGTATCGGGGCCACCGATGCCCAGGGCACTGTCAGGATCGCGTCCCGGGGGTTGCGTCGCTGCGCTTCGATCGGGAAACCGGCGTCGGTCAGCGCGGCGAGCATCGCCCGCCACCGCGCTCGCGGCCCGAACACCGATTGCCCGGCTGCCGCTGCCCAGGCGCGATCTGCTGCGTCGAGAAGAGTGTGAATGGGCGCACCCGAAACATTCTGGTGGATAAGCACTTTCGGTAGACGTTCGGCCAAGTCGGAAGGCCGCTCGATATCCCGGGCGTCGCAGGCGAGTGTCAGACTCACCGGCTCGTCACGGTTCAGCAGCACCCAGCAGCTGCGCCGGCCCACTTCGTCGCAGGTTCCGTCGAGGAGCACGCCGCCGGGGGCCAGGTTGTCCTGCATGGTTCGCCAGGCTTCGGCCACGGCGTCCTCGGGGTACTGGCGCAGTACGTTGAATGCACGGACGACAACAGGCTGCAGGCCGGCGAGCTCGAAACCGCCGAGCCGGAATTCGGTGCCCACGCCGTCGCTTGCCTTCGCGCTGTCGTTGGCGACTGCGACCCGGTCCGGGTCGATCTCCAGCCCAACCACCCGGACATCGGGCCGCACTGCGCGCAGTCGGGCCGCCAGTTCCAGGGTGGTGACAGGCAGCCGGCCGTAGCCGAGGTCCACCACCACCGGTGCCTCGGTCGAGTCCAGCGCAGCCAGCACCCGCGGCGAGTGGGTCAGCCAGCGGTCGGCTCGACGCAGGCGGTTGGCGCCGGTGGTGCCCCGGGTCGGCATGCCGACCGGCCGCCGAGGCCTAGCGATGGCCGGCGATCCAGTCGGCGGTGAACTGACCCTCCTCGGCGAGCAACAGTTTCAGCCCGCCCATCACCAGTTGTTCGATCTGACCGCCGATCAGCGGGACCTTCACCTGGCATGTGCTCTCCAGCCGCATCCGGCTGCCGTGCTCGGTGTCGGCCAGAACATAGTCGCCGGTGAGCTCGACCGGTGCGGGGATGTGTGCCCGGTAGCGGCCCAGGGCCCGGTTGGTCGGGGCGTGAAACGGTTCGAAGTGCTGCTCGCGCGTGACGACGAAGGTGCCGGGGACGACCGGCCGGGCGATCGGCGGCAGGTCGTCAGCGGAAAGGATGTGGGTGAACGAAACGTCGGTGCCGGTCTCATCGGAGGAGAAGTGCGCGATCTCGGTCCGCGCAGAGTGACTCAGGTAGAAGGCCACCAGGTCCTGCCAGTAGTCGACCTTGGTGAACAGGCTGTACATCCTGGCGGCCGGCACCTTGACGTCGATGTCGAACACCATGCTGCGGGGCACGATCCCAACCTTGCCTTACTACCGACCGGCGATCCACCGAGTGGTGAATTGCTGCTCTTCGTTGAGCAGGTTGATCAACTGGTTCCCGATGAACTTCTCCATCTTGCCGCCGACCAGTGGGATGCGAACCTCGACGGTGGCCTGAAAGGCCAGCCGCGTCCCGGCGGCGGTTGCCGACAGGCTTGCCTCGCCGTTGAGGGCGACCGGTGCCCGAACGATGGAACTGGCCACCGAGGCTTGCGCCGCTCCGTCGGACAGACCCGTCCAGGTTTCGGCCCGCCGAATCTCCAAGTCGCCGTGGTGGAACTGGTGAACCACGCCCGGCAGCCGATCGGCGCGCAGGACCTGGGTGGTCACCACGTCGACGCCGCCGTCGCTTCCGGCCCGGAAGGAGTCCAGCGCCCACCCGTCGGCGCCGGATGCGGCCAGCCGCGCCACCCAGTACTGCTCATCGCAGAATGCGCCATGAACCTGCTCAGGAGTCCCCGCGTACTCGGTGGCCATGTCGAACGATCGGGGCATAGCGGTTGAGGCTACCGTTAGCCGCGTTACGGAGGGCAGGAGCGGAGTGACCCGGGAATGAACGTGGCACTGGATGGGGATTTCGGTGGAGCGCGGGTCACCGCGAATGTGTCGTTGGCGACCATGACGACGCTGCGGGTCGGACCGACGGTCGGCCGCGTGATCACCTGTGCCACCGCCGATCAGATCGTCGCCACCTTGCGGACGTTGGACGCCGCGGGCGATCCACTGCTGATACTCGGGGGCGGTTCCAACGTGGTCGTCGCCGACCACCTCTCCGGCCTCACCGTGGTGCGGATTGCCAACACCACGATCGCCGTGGACGGCTCGACGCTTCGGGCGCAAGCCGGCGCCGACTGGGACACCGTCGTCGCCAGCGCTGTGCAGGCCGGCCTCGGCGGGCTGGAATGCCTGTCCGGAATCCCCGGTTCTACCGGAGCCACCCCGGTGCAGAACGTGGGGGCCTACGGTGTCGAGGTCGCCGACTGGATGACTCGGGTCCGGTTGCTTGATCGCCGCACCGGTGAGGTGCGCTGGGTGCCGGCCGACCAGTTGGGATTCGGCTACCGGCACAGCGTGTTGAAGAACTCCGACGACGCCACCGTCCTGGAGGTCGAGTTCGAACTCGACGGCGCCGGGCAATCGGCGCCGGTGCGCTACGGCGAACTTGCCAAGGCGTTGGGGGTTTCCGCCGGGGATCGGACCGACCCACAGGTGGTGCGTTCTACGGTGCTGGCGCTGCGGGCCGCCAAGGGCATGGTGCTCGACGCTGACGATCACGACACCTGGAGTGTCGGTTCGTTTTTCACCAACCCGGTCGTGAGCGATGAGGAGTTCGACCGGATCCGCGGGACGTCCGATTTGCCGGTACCGCACTACCCGGCGGAGCGCGGTGTGAAACTGGCCGCCGGCTGGTTGGTGGAGCAGGCCGGATTCGGCAAGGGCTTCCCCGGTGCGGGCCCCTGCCGGTTATCCACGAAACATGCGCTCGCACTGACCAACCGCGGCGGGGCGGGTTCGGCCGATGTACTGGCACTGGCGCGAACCGTGCGAGACGGCGTACGTGCCGCGTTCGGGGTGACGCTGGTTCCGGAGCCGGTATTGGTCGGCTGTGCGCTGTAGCTTTATTTCCTGTGAGCGCTGATCCTCAGCCGAAGCTGTCCATGTCGGCGCTGTCCGATCAGCAGCCGCGATCCAAGCTCCCGGTCAGCGCCCCGGCGACCCCGACCGGTGCGCCCACTCTGTCCGGCACGCCTACGGCCTCGACCCCCTCGGCGGCGGTCAGACCCGGCGGTTGAACCGGCTGGCGTTCGCCTGGTCGCGGGGCCGGATGACGATCTGGTCGATGTCGACGTGCGACGGTCGGGATGCGACGAATCCGATCACCTCCGCGACGTCCGCAGCCACCAGCGGGGTGATCCCGGCGTAGACCTTCTCCGCGCGCTGCTGATCGCCGCCGAATCGCACCAGGGAGAACTCGGTTTCCACCGCGCCGGGCGCAATCTCGGTGAGACGCACAGGCTTTCCGAGCAGTTCGCCGCGCAGGGTGCGATGCAGTGCACCCTGGGCATGCTTGGCGGCCGTGTAGCCGGCACCGCCGTCGTACACCTCCAGGGCGGCTGTTGAGGTGACGGTCACGATCAGGCCGTCACCGGAGGCGATCAATGCCGGCAGCAGTGCCCGGGTGACCCGCAGGGTCCCCATGACGTTGGTCTCCCACATCCAGCGCCAGTCGTCGAGATTCGCCTCGGCGAGAGGTTGCAGGCCTTTGGCGCCCCCGGCGTTGTTGACCAGGACGTCGACGCGCTCGAGGCGTTCGGCCAGCGAGCGCACCGAGGAATCGTCGGTGATGTCGGCGACTACCGGCGTTCCGTCGATCTCGGCGGCCAGTCGTTCGATCCGGTCGGCGCGACGCGCCACCGCCACCACGTGGAAGCCCTGCCCGGCCAGCGTTCTGGCGGTGGCTTCGCCGATGCCCGAACTGGCACCGGTCACCACGGCGACGCGCGAGTGTGAGCGCGAGTGTGAGTCCGGGTTATCGGTCATCAAACCGACTCTATCCAGCGTTGTCCCGACTCGGTGACATGATGGTCAGGTGCGGCATCCCCGGGATCTGAGCGACGCCGGTCCGATGCCGCGACGGGTCGCGGTGCTCTCGGTGCACACCTCCCCGCTGGCCCAGCCGGGTACCGGTGATGCCGGCGGCATGAATGTCTACGTTCTGCAGACCGCCCTGCACATGGCTGCCCGGGGCGTGGACGTGGAGATCTTCACCCGGGCCACGTCGTCGGCGGATCCGCCGACGGTGCGGGTTGCCCCTGGTGTGCTGGTGCGGAATGTGGTCGCCGGGCCGTTCGAGGGGCTGGACAAATACGATCTGCCGACCCAGTTGTGCGCGTTCACCGCGGGGGTACTGCGGGCCGAGGCGAACCACGAGCCCGGCCACTACGACATCGTGCATTCGCACTATTGGCTCTCCGGGCAGGTGGGTTGGCTGGCACGCGAGCGCTGGGCGGTGCCGTTGGTGCACACCGCCCATACCCTGGCGGCGGTCAAGAACGCCGCGTTGGCCGACGGTGACCGTCCCGAACCGCCATTACGCGCAGTGGGAGAGCAGCAGGTGGTCGATGAAGCGGACCGGTTGATCGTCAACACCGAAGACGAAGCACATCAATTGGTTTCGCTGCATCATGCCGATCCGGACCGTATCGATGTGGTGCACCCCGGCGTGGATCTCAAGATCTTCACACCCGGTGACCGCTCGGCCGCGCGGGCGGCATTGGGACTGCCCGCCGGTGAGCCGACTGTTGTGTTCGTCGGCCGGATACAGCCGTTGAAGGCCCCCGATGTTCTGCTGCGGGCGGCGGCGCTGCTACCCCCCGGGAACGCCGGCCCCGTGCGCGTGGTCATCGCCGGCGGTGCGTCCGGCAGTGGGCTGGCTGAACCGGACGGACTGATCCGGCTCGCCGATGAACTCGGCATTTCCGACCGGGTGACGTTCCTGCCGCCCCAGCCCCGCGACCAACTCGTCAACGTCTACCGGGCCGCCGATCTGGTGGCGGTGCCCAGTTACTCCGAGTCCTTTGGGCTGGTCGCGGTCGAAGCCCAGGCCTGTGGGACGCCGGTGGTGGCGGCCGCGGTAGGCGGATTGCCGGTCGCGGTGGCCGATGGCCGTAGCGGCAGCCTGGTGTCCGGCCACGATCCCCGACGCTGGGCCGAGGCGATCACCGCGCTGCTGCACTCCGACCCCGAGGTGTTGCGCCGCGGGGCGATCGAGCATGCAGCGCAGTTCTCCTGGGATCACACCGTCGATGCGTTGCTCGCCAGCTACGGCCGGGCGATCGCCGACTACGGCCGCACTCATCGATCGGCCTATGACCCCGGCGCCCGCCGTGCCGGGCGCCGGTGGACGATGCGGCGCGGGGTGCGCGCATGACGTCGGGCGACCCGCGGGAGGTCGAGCAACGTGTCCAGCGGGAGATCGAGGAGACCCTCACCGAACACGGACTGAATTTCACCCGGTACGAGGGTGCGCACGGCGGGCTGCCCGGGCTCATCGTCGAGCTGCCCGGCGAGCGCAAGCTGATCACCAACACCCTGCTCAGCATCGGAGAGCACTCGGTGCGGGTGGAATCGTTCGTCTGCCGCCGACCGGATGAGAACCACGAGGCCGTCTACCGCTTTCTGCTCAAGCGCAACCGCAGGCTCTACGGGGTCGCCTACACACTGGACAACATCGGCGATATCTATCTCATCGGTCGGATCGCCTTGGACATCGTCAACAACGATGAGATCGACCGAGTGCTCGGGCAGGTGCTCGAGGCGGTCGACAACGACTTCAACACGTTGCTGGAGCTCGGCTTCGCCTCCTCGATCCGCAAGGAATGGGCCTGGCGGTTGGCCCGCGGGGAGTCGCTGAAAAATCTCAAGGCCTTCGAGCACCTGATCCACGACGACGACAACGATCGCGATCCGAACGACGCCGGCGAACCCCCCAACGGCGCAGCTTCGTCGTGAGACACTTCCGGCTATGGCTGACAGTGACTGCACGCTGATCCTCCTCCGCCACGGCGAAAGCCAGTGGAACGCCCTCAATCAGTTCACCGGCTGGGTGGACGTCGACCTCACCGACAAGGGGCGCGCCGAGGCGGCCCGCGCCGGGGAACTGATCGCCGGGCTCGACCGGTTACCCGATGTGCTCTACACATCGCTGTTGCGCCGGGCCATCACCACCGCAAACATCGCACTGGACAAGGCCGATCGGCACTGGATCCCGGTGCACCGGGATTGGCGGCTCAACGAGCGGCACTACGGGGCGCTCCAGGGCCTGGACAAAGCGGCGACCAAGGCCAAGTACGGCGACGAGCAGTTCATGGCCTGGCGGCGCAGCTACGACACCCCGCCGCCGCCGATCGAGCGCGGCAGTGAGTTCAGTCAGGACGCCGACCCGCGCTACGCCGACATCGACGGCGGTCCACTGACCGAGTGTCTTGCCGACGTGGTCGTCCGGTTCGTCCCGTACTTCGAAGAAACCATCGCCCCCGACCTGCGGGCGGGCAAGACGGTGCTGATCGCCGCGCACGGCAATTCGCTTCGGGCACTGGTCAAATACCTCGATGGGATGTCCGATGACGATGTCGTCGGACTGAACATCCCCACCGGGATCCCGTTGCGCTACGACCTTGACGCCAGTCTCAAGCCCGTTGTGGCGGGTGGGACTTACCTGGACCCCGAGGCGGCCGCTGCCGGCGCCGCCGCCGTCGCGAGCCAAGGATCCAAATAGAACAACCGATGAACACCCTCTGAACTCGGGGCTTTCGCGGTGTACCGGGTTTTTTCGAGGGGCAGGCGGATGCGTACGCTTTCGGCGTGAGTGTTAGCGCGGTGGCTCTCGGGAGCCTCGCGGGAATGGTGGGTCTCGCGTCGGGCGTGCTGTTGGCTGGGCTACTGCCCAGGATTCCGCGGCGACACTCAGCGACCGACGTCAACCGGATGTCCGAGTCGGACTTGCTGCGCAGCGCCCTCTCCAACGCCCCCATAGGTGTTCTGGTGGTCGACGCCTCACGCAAGGTCCTTGTCAGCAACACCCTCGTCGCCGGAATGGGAATGGTGCGGGAGGGGGTGCTCGACGACCGACTCTGGGTTGCCACCGAGCGGACGCTGGCCAGCGGCGAGGACTGTGAGATCGATCTCTCCGCACCCCGCGGTCTGGCCGGCCGCCGCGCCGGCATCGCGGTCCACGCCATGATCCGGCCGCTGCGCGATCAGACGCCCCGCCTTGCGGTGATCTACCTCGACGATCAATCCGAGCAGGCCCGCATGGAGGCCACCCGCCGGGACTTCGTCGCCAACGTCAGCCACGAACTCAAAACGCCGGTTGCGGCGATGGGAGTTCTGTCCGAGGCGCTACTGGAATCGACTGACGACCCGGAGAACGTCACGCGGTTCGGCAGCAAGATTTACGCCGAGTCCCAGCGGCTCGCCAGCATGGTCGGCGAGCTGATCGAGTTGTCCCGTCTACAGGGCGCCGAGGCACTACCGCACCTGATGGCGGTAGATGTGGATTCCGTTGTTCAGGAAGCGATTTCCCGCTACAAGGTGGTCGCCGAGAAAGCAGGTATCGCGATCACCACCGACGATGCCACCGGGTTCGAGGTGCTGGGCGATGAAGAACAGTTGGTGACCGCGATCGCTAATCTCATCTCCAATGCGAGCTCCTACTCGCCGGACAACTCGACGGTGTCGATCAGCCGTCGCCGTCGCGAAAACACCGTCGAGATCGCGGTGACCGACCGCGGTATCGGCATCGCCAAGTCCGACCAGGAACGAGTGTTCGAGCGGTTCTTCCGGGTGGACAAGGCGCGATCCCGTGCCACCGGCGGAACCGGCCTCGGCCTGGCCATCGTCAAACATGTCGCGGCCAATCACAACGGCAGCATCAGGCTGTGGAGTCAGCCGGGGACCGGTTCCACGTTCACTTTGTCCATTCCCGCCTACAGCGGTCCGGACGCCGCAAACCCCAGAGATCAGGAGGAACAGTGACCCGGGTGCTGATCGTCGAAGACGAGGAATCCTTGGCCGACCCGTTGGCCTTCCTGCTGCGGAAGGAGGGGTTTGAGACCACCGTCGCGGTCGACGGCCCCGCCGCCCTGGCCGAGTTCGACCGCACCGGCGCCGACATCGTCCTCCTGGATCTGATGTTGCCCGGGATGAGCGGGACCGAGGTGTGCAAGCAATTGCGGGCTCGATCCGCCGTCCCGGTCATCATGGTGACCGCCCGCGACAGCGAGATCGACAAGGTTCTCGGCCTGGAATTGGGCGCCGACGACTACGTCACCAAGCCCTACTCGGCGCGCGAACTGATCGCCCGGATCCGCGCGGTGCTGCGTCGCGGGACCGAGGCCGACGAGATCAGCGACGCGATCCTGGAGGCCGGGCCGGTTCGGATGGATATCGAGCGCCACATCGTCAGCGTTGACGGCGCCCAGATTCCCATGCCGCTCAAGGAGTTCGATCTCCTCGAGTACCTGATGCGCAACAAGGGCCGGGTATTGACCCGGGGGCAGTTGATCGACCGGGTGTGGGGTTCGGACTATGTCGGCGACACAAAGACCCTCGACGTTCATGTGAAACGTCTGCGCTCGAAGATCGAGACCGATCCGGCCAACCCGACACTGCTGGTGACGGTGCGCGGCCTGGGTTACAAGCTGGAGGGCTAGCCGACCGTCAGCGCTGCGAAGCGTCGGTCGCCGGGTGGACGGCGATCAGTGGAAATCCGCTGCGTCGCTGACAGATCGACGCGAGTTCGGCATAAGTCTCCTTGCCGAGCAACTCGGTGAGCTCGGGGGCGTAGGACTGCCACACCGGCTTCTTGCCGACATGCGCAGCCGGATCGCCGGTGCAGTACCAGTGCAGGTCTTCCCCGCCCTCACCCCACCCGCGGCGGTCGTATTCGGTGATCGTGGTCTTGAGGATCTCGCTGCCGTCGGGCCGGGTCACCCATTCCTGGGTGCGTCGGACCGGAAGCTGCCAGCAGACCTCGGGCTTCATGGTCAGTGGTTCCACGCCGAGTTGGAGTGCCTTGCTGTGCAAGGCGCAGCCGATCCCACCCGCGAAGCCCGGGCGGTTCAGGAAGATGCAGGCGCCCTTGTGCTTGCGGGTGCGTAGGTTCGGCTTGTCCTCGTAGGAGTCCATCTCCAGGTAGCCCTTGGGGCCCAGGCCTTTATCGCGGAACTGCCAGTCGGCGGCGGTGAGCTTTTTGACGGCGTCATCCAGGTTCGCCCGATCGTCGTCATCGGACAGGAACGCCCCGTGCGAGCAGCATCCGTCGTCGGGGCGCCCTGCGACCGTGCCCTGGCAGGCCGGTGTGCCGAACACGCAGGTCCAATTCGACAGCAGCCAGGTCAGGTCGGCGGCAATGAGATGCTCGGAGTTGGTCGGGTCGTAGAACTCCACCCACTCGCGGGGGAAGTCCAAGTCGACCTCGCCAGAGTGCCTGCGTGTCACGGAGTGCAACGGTAGACCACGCAGACCGCTAGGTTGGTGTCCGTGCGATTGGGCGTGCTCGACGTGGGCAGCAACACGGTTCATCTGCTGGTGGTCGACGCCCACCACGGCGGGCACCCGACACCGATGAGCTCGACCAAGGCACCGCTACGGCTCGCCGAAGCGATCGACGACTCCGGCAAGTTGACCCGCAAGGGCTCCGAGAGGCTGATCGACACCGTCGGGGAGTTCGCCAAGATCGCCCGCAGTTCCGGCTGCGAGGACCTCATGGCCTTCGCCACCTCCGCGGTCCGTGATGCCACGAACTCCGACGACGTTCTGGCCGGGGTACGCGCCGAGACCGGTATCGACCTGCAGGTGCTCTCCGGCGTTGACGAGTCCCGGCTGACTTTCCTGGCGGTGCGGCGCTGGTACGGCTGGAGTGCCGGTCGCATCATCGACCTCGATATCGGCGGCGGATCTCTGGAGATGTCCTCCGGGGTTGATGAGGCACCTGATGTGGCTCTGTCCTTGCCGCTGGGCGCCGGACGGCTGAACCGGGAGTGGTTGGACCGCGATCCGCCAGGCCGGCGGCGGGTGGCGATGCTGCGGGACTGGCTGGACAGCGAGCTGGCCGACGCGGCTAAGGCGATGATCGACGCCGGCCCCGCAGACCTGGCGGTGGGAACTTCCAAGACCTTCCGATCGCTGGCCCGGCTGACGGGGGCGGCGCCATCGGCCGCCGGACCGCGTGTCAAGCGTGTCCTTACCGCCAACGGCCTTCGGCAACTCATAGCGTTCATCTCTAGGATGACCACTGCAGACCGTGCAGATCTGGAAGGGGTCAGTGCCGAGCGGGCACCGCAGATAGTGGCCGGCGCACTGGTGGCGGAGGCGAGTATGCGAGCACTGGCGTTGGAGTCGGTTCAGATCTGCCCGTGGGCGTTGCGTGAGGGCATCATTTTGCGCCGGCTGGACAGCGAGGCTGACGGGACCGCGTTCGTGCAGGCTGCGCGGGCCGATTGAGAGGCGAGACAACGATGAGCGCATCAGATGACAGCACGCGGCCGCTTTCGGTCGCCGAGCTGCTTGCCCGCAACGGGACCATCGGCTCACCGCCGGTCGGGGGGCGGCGCCGCCGACGCCGCCGCAACAGCGACGGTCTGTCCGTTGCAGAGCTGACCGGTGAGATCCCGGTGGTGGTCACCGACGAGGAGTCCGCTGAGGACGTCGGGGTGTACGACGAGGAACCTGCTGTCGCCTACGACGAGGAACCTGCTGTCGCCTACGACGAGGAATCGGTCGTCACTTACGACGACACCGTCTACCAGGACACCGTCGAAGACCCCGTCGTCGAGTCCTCCGAGACCGTGGTCGTCTACTCCTCCGCTGAGGTCCCCGAGTACGCGAGCGAGTACACCGCTTCTGCGACCTACGAATACGTCGCGCAGGACGTAGCGCAGGACGTAGCGCAGGACGTAGCGCAGGACGTAGCGCAGGACGTA
>DAIPYT010000021.1:0-30431 GCA_036782595.1 Mycobacterium sp.
ACCGCCGACAGGGCGGCTCCGCCGGCGACCGCGACGATGAAAATGCAAGCGAGCCAACGCTTAAGGGTCAGCGTCTTGACGTTAGCCCGCAGCTGGAACATCGTCACGAAGCCGAGAATGGTGGCGGCGATCACCAGGTAAAAGGTGGCTAACCCGGCAGGATCGGAATCAGGAAGCGGATGCAGATCCACGATCGGCATCAGAGAGCGACCGGGCGCCTCCTGGTCGAGGGTGGTCAGCGCCCTGGCCGCGGACGGATCACTGGCACTGGACAGCAGCAGTGTGGGCGGACTCGCCGTGGCATCGACGACTGCGGTGATCTGCTGCTGCTGCACGGCCGCCACGGCGGCCTCGCGAGTCGGGAAAGCGTGGACGTCGAAGGCGTGCTCACCACCCTGCAGCGTCCCGATCGCCGCGTTGGCGGACGCCGGCGGACCGACGATGCCGATGGGCAGGTGCCTGGGAAGCGGCCGGCCCAGCGCCACGGTGTAGGCGGCGACGAAGGACGATGCCATCACCAGCGCGATGAGGATCACCGCACCGGCTTTGCGAACCTCCGGTGCAAGCGGCACGCCGTCAACGTACCCGGTGTCGCCCTCCGCCATCGCGAGGCTGCGGGACGCTGGTGTTGGTCACCTGCCGCTGTAATGCGACTATTAATCGTCAACTTTTGGCGCAGCGGAAGGCACCAGGGCTAGAACGATGTACGACCAAGCCATCGGATGGGACACCGACAACCACGAAGCGGGACGTCGGATCGACCCGGTACTGGCGCGTAGCTGGTTGCTGGTCAACGGTGCCCAGTTCGATAAATTCGCCCCCGCCGCGCGGTCGCGTGCCGACATCGTGGTGCTCGACATCGAGGACGCGGTGGCACCGCAGGGGAAGGCCGCCGCGCGGGAGAACGTCGTGCGCTGGCTGGCCGAGGGCAACACCGACTGGGTGCGGGTGAACGGGTTCGGCACCCAGTTCTGGGAGGACGACCTGGCAATGTTGTCCAAGACATCGGCCGGCGGGGTGATGCTGGCGATGGTGGAATCCGTCGACCACGTCACCGAGACCGCCAAGCGGCTGCCCGATATTCCGATCGTCGCACTGGTGGAGACCGCCCGCGGTCTGGAGCGCATCACTGAGATTGCCGCTGCCAAGGGCACCTTCCGACTCGCCTTCGGCATCGGCGACTTCCGCCGCGACACCGGGTTCGGGGAGAACCCCACCACGCTGGCCTATGCGCGGTCCAGATTCACCATCGCGGCAAAAGCGGCCCACCTGCCGGGCGCGATCGACGGACCCACGGTGGGCTCCAGCGCGCTCAAACTCAGCGAGGCGACCGCCGTCTCTGCGGAGTTCGGGATGACCGGCAAGATCTGCCTGACGCCGGACCAGTGCCCTACGGTCAACGAAGGGCTGGCGCCGTCGCAGGAGGAGATCACTTGGGCGCAGGAGTTCTTCGCCGAGTACGAGCGGGACGGCGGCGAAATCCGCAACGGATCCGACTTGCCTCGCATCGCCCGCGCCACCAAGATCATCAACCTGGCTCGCGCCTATGGCATCCAGGTTTCGGAGTTCGACGATCAAGCCGTTCATGTGACGGCGCCGTCTGACACCTACCACTACTGACGTAGCAATCGCCGTCTGGCGGCAATCTCACACCCGCGCCGATGCGATCAGATCCGCTGCCTTCTCGCCGATGATCACCGTGGGAGCGTGAGTGTGGCCGCGAATGATGCTGGGCATCACCGAGGCGTCCGCCACCCGCAAGCCTTCGACTCCGCGTACCCGTAGTTGCGGGTCGACCACACTGGCCTCGTCGTTGCCCATCCGGCAGGTCCCGACCGGGTGATAGAGCGTGTGCGAGCAACTCTCCAGCGCCCGTTCGAAGGTCTCGTCGTCCAAGGTGCTGGAGTGCAGGGGGCGCAGAATCCTGCCGATGATGTCCTTCAGTGCAGGAGCTTGGGCGATAGCCGCGGTGGCGCGTAAACCGGCCATCATCGCCTGCCGGTCGATACCGTCGGGGTCGGACAGGTAGTGAGGGTCGATGATCGGTTTGGCCGACGGGTCGGCCGAGCGCAGGGTCACCGTCCCGGTGCTGCGCGGCTTGAGTAAGACCGGTCCGGTGGCGATGCCGTGGCCGTCGACCTCGTCACCGATGCCTTCCTCGTAGAAGGGTGCGGGTGCCCAAATCAGCTCCAGGTCAGGCAGCTCCAGGTCCGGCCGGCTGCGGACGAAGCCATAGGCCTCGCCGACGTTGGAGGTCAGCATTCCGCGCCGGCGCAACAGGTAACTGGCCAGTTCCGCCGGCTTCTCCGCGTCGAACAGACTGTCCTTGCGAACCTCGAAACCGAGTGGGGTGATCAGGTGATCGAGCATGTTCTTGCCGACTTCCGGGGCGTGCTTGACCGTCCCGATTCCGAATTCGGAGAGCTCCCTCTCGTCGCCGATTCCGGAGAGCATCAGAAGTTGCGGCGTATTGACCGCGCCGGCGCACAGAATGACTTCGCGGGAGGCCCACACGGTCTGCCGGCGACCGTCTGCGTCGTCGAATTCCACGCCCACCGCGCGGCCACCGCCGATCAGCACCCGGCGCACCATGGCGTTGGTGCGCAGTCGCAGGTTGCGCCGATACAGCACCGGCTTGAGATAGGCGTCGGCACAACTCCAGCGCGCACCGCGGCGTTGCGTCACGGCGGTCTGGCAGAACCCGTCGAGCATCGGGGCGTCCGGGGAGGTCAGGTTGTAGCCTGCCTGCTCGGCGGCTCGCAACCATGCCGAGGTCGACGCCCGTGGGCTGCGTTGCTCGGAGATGACCAGCGCGCCGTTCTCCGCCCGGTCGAGGTAGGGCTTCAGGTGGGCGTAGTCCCAGTCCTGACCGGCGTGTTCGGCCCACTCGTCGTAGTCGGCGGGGAAGCCGGGAACCCACATCATCGCGTTCATCGACGAGGAGCCGCCCAGGACTTTGCCTCGCGGCCAATAGATTTCGCGGCCGCCGACCTCCTTTTGCGGCTCGGTCAGATAATCCCAGTCCATCGGGCTGCGGAACAGCTTGGAGAACGCCGCCGGGATGTGGACGAACTTGTCGTCGTCCATCGGGCCGGCCTCCAGCACCACGACCTCAACCCGGGAGTCGGCACTGAGCCGATTGGCAACCACCGATCCGGCCGAGCCGGTACCGACCACCACGTAATCGCACTGCATCGGCGAAGTATAGAAACTCGCCCCGGACCGGTTACGCCGAGAGCCGGATCGGAAGGACCTTCAGCGAATCGTTGAGGTGTAGTACATCGCTACTTTGTCGCCGGCCCGGATTCGGGTTCCGGACAACTCCGTATCGATGACGGCCGTGCGGCGGAAATAATGCAGAGGCACAATGGCTGCTCATGCGCGCTCTCCGGTCCATCTCAGGCAAGCCGACCGTCGTTGAGGTGGCCGAACCGGCCGCCGAACGGACCGCCGAAACGACCTCGAACTGGCCGGTTCTCAGGGTGGGCTCGGCCAGTATCTGCGGCAGTGACCTGACGTTGGCCGGTTGGAGCCTGCCGGTGACTCTCGGCCATGAGATCGCCGGCACGGTTGACGGCGTCGCCTACTGCGTCGAGCCCACCGTCCGGTGCGGTGTGTGCGATCAGTGCCGGGCAGGCTCTACACAGCGGTGTCGGGGCACATCGCCGCACGGGATTATCGGTGTCGCCTTCGACGGCGGGCTGGCTGAGCGGGTTGCCGTGCCGCCGGAGTGCCTGGTGCGGTTGCCCGATGGCCTTTCGGTCACCGATGCATCACTGGTGGAACCGCTGGCGGTCGGCTGGCATGCGCTGCGGATGGTTTCCGCCTCGCCGGGGGAGCGGGCGCTGGTCGTCGGCGGCGGAAGCGTGGGTCTGCTCGCAGTCGCCGCCGCGCGAGCGATGGGGTTGGAGGTTGACCTGCATGCTCGCCACAACCATCAACGCGCGGCCGGCGATCGGCTCGGCGCCGGTGCGCCGAGTGGACAGTACGACATCACCATTGAAGCGGCGGGCACTGATTCCGCGCTGGCCAAGTGCGTCGGTGCGACCGCGCCCGGGGGCAGGATCGCACTGGTGGGGATGGCCACCGATGACCGTCGCGTCCCCAGCATCCCGTTCGTGATGAACGAACTGACAATGGTGGGCTGCAACTGCTATTCCAACCGACCCGGCCGACATGAGTTCGCCGAAGCCGCCGCTGTGCTGGCCGCGGATCCCCAGATCGCGGCGACGCTGATCACCCACCGTTTCCCGCTGGCTGAGGCCGCCGAGGCTTTCCGGGTGGCGGCCGACCGCGCGAGCGGCGCGATCAAAGTGGTGCTGCAGCCCTGATTGCAGTGTTCTAGTTGCAGTGTTCTAGTTGCAGTGGTTCTAGTTACTCAGCGCCAACTGATCCTCGCTGTGGAACTGCTCCTCCAAGGTCTCCGGGGAGGCGTCGCGGTCGATCATGCGCAGATCTGCGCCGCGAGCAGACTCGATGGCCCCGAGCCGGCGGGTGAGTTTGTCCGCGGCGTACGCGGCCATCTCGGCCGGATCGATATTGAATGGTGGATCGTCGCCGAAGTCGTCCGCGCCGGCTTCCACGGTGCCCAACGCCAGCGGCATCAACTCCGTCATCCGGTCGGTGACCACCTGCCACATGCCGTCGTCGGCGGCGACATGGCGGCGGCAGGTGAAGGTGCCCCAGGCCATGTGGCGTCGCTCGTCATCGCCGATGTGCTTGATGATCCGCTGCATGCCCGGCAGGATGCCGCGGCTGCTGCAGACCTTGCCCCAGCCGTAGTAGCCGGTGAGCGCCAAGCAGCCTTCCACGACGTGGTTGTAGGTGACCGAGGCACGGACCTGGTTGGTCGGCCCGGGATCGCTTTCCAGGGCGTAGAGGCTGTCGGGCAGTTCGCGGGTGAAGATCTGGGTGTAGGGCTGGTTGTATTCGACGTGTTCGTGCAGGTCCTCGGCGACGCCGACCGCGTCGAACCACAGCCTGAAGGCCAATGCGTGCTTGGCTTCCTCGTAGACGAATTGAGTCAGATACATCTCATCGGCGATCCGGCCCTCGGCGGCCATCGCGGCGACGAACGGCTGCAGATCCTGGGTCACCGATTCCTCGCCGGCGAGGAACTGTGCGGCCAGCCTCTTGATGTAGCGACGCTCGTCGTCGGTCATCGCGGCGAAGTCCCTCGCGTCCTGGCTGAAGTCGATATCGGCCGGGTTCCAATGCTTGGAGGTTCCCTTGAGGAACAGCCGCATCGGGAACGAATCCCGATTCAGCCCGCCTGCGCCCAGCAACGCGTAGCCGCTTCGTTTGCCGTGTTCGATGCTTCGCGTCACCAGAGGCTCCTTTGCCTGTCGACCGACCCCGCTCCAAACCCCAGCATAGATACGGTTTCGGGTGTGGCTACCCAGGAAGCGAACTACAGTCAGACAGCTATGACGGCGTGGCCGAATTCGGTGCATTCCGGCGGCGAGTTGCGCAGGCTCAGCCGCAGGTTCAGCGCGGTCGGGATCGATATCGCGCCCGAGCGGCTGAGGGAGATCGCCGACGGTGCGCCGGCCACCGAAGCGGAGTGGGTCGACGTCAGTTTCGCGATGGTGGCCACGAATCTGCTCACCGAGCAGCGCCGGACCAAGCGCGGCCGGACCCGCCGGCGTCTCGTGCACTGGGGCATCGTCGCCGGAGCGGTGGTGGTGGCACTCAACGTGCTGTTGTGCCTAGGTCTGCTGTTCTTCGTGATGACCCAGCACACATCCCCTTACTAGGGGCGCTTCAGGCGCTGACGTGTTCGTCGGCCACGCTCAGTGCGGCGTCCAGGATCGCCAGACCTTCGGCGATTTCGGAGTCGGTGACATTGCACGGCGGGCAGACGTGGATGCGGTTGAAGTTCGCGAACGGCAACATCCCACCCGACTTACAAGCCGCCACAACGGCATTCATCGCCGGGCTTGAACCGCCATAGGGGGCCAGCGGCTCGCGGGTCTTGGGATTGGCGACCAATTCGACGGCCCAGAAGACGCCCAGTCCGCGCACCTCGCCGACCGAGGGGTGTCGAGATGCCAACTCACGCAGCGCCGGCCCGAGCACCTGCTCGCCGATGCGCGCGGCGTTGGCCACCATGCCCTCGTCCTCCATCGCGTTGATGGTCGCCACCGCTGCCGCGCACGCGAGTGGGTGGCCGGAGTAGGTGAGGCCGCCGGGGTAGGCCCGGTCGGTGAAGGTGGAGTAGATGGAATCGTTGATCGCAACCCCGCCAAGAGGCACGTAACCCGACGTCACACCCTTGGCGAACGTCATCAGGTCGGGCTCCACGTCGAAATGCTGGATGGCGAACCACTTTCCGGTGCGTCCGAAGCCGGCCATCACCTCGTCGGCGATCATGACGATCCCGTGCCGGTTGCAGATCTCCCGCACGCCGGCCATATAGCCGGGCGGAGGCACCATGATGCCCGCGGTTCCCGGCACCGACTCCAGAATGATCGCCGCGATGGTCGCCGGCCCCTCGTGAGCGATGAGGCGTTCCAGGTAGTCCAAAGCCCGTTCGGACTCCTGCTGTTCATTCTCGGCGTAGAACGACGAGCGATACAGGAACGGGCCGTTGAAGTGCACGACACCGGCGCTGCCATAGTCGTTCGGGTATCGGCGCGGATCACCGGTCAGGTTGATCGCGGTGTCGGTACCGCCGTGATACGAGCGGTAGCGGGAGAGGACCTTGCGCCGACCGGTGTGCAGCCGCGCCATCCGCACGGCGTGCTCAACGGCATCCGCGCCGCCGTTGGTGAAGAACACGTGGTTCAGATCACCGGGGGTGCGCTCCGCGATGAGCCGGGC
This sequence comes from Mycobacterium sp., assembly GCA_036782595.1. Classification (GTDB taxonomy): domain Bacteria; phylum Actinomycetota; class Actinomycetes; order Mycobacteriales; family Mycobacteriaceae; genus Mycobacterium. The sequence goes on from DAIPYT010000021.1 coordinate 6,823, forward strand.
CGCCTCCGAACGTGCCGCGTTGACGTGTTGCGGGGCGATCGTGCACAGCTTGGCCGCCTGGTCGGCGATCGCAGCGACCACCTTCGGGTGCTGATGTCCGATATTGGTGAAGACCAGTTGTCCCGAGTAGTCGAGCAGCCTATTGCCCTCGCCGTCCCAGATGTAGGAACCCTCGGCGGCGACGATCGTCATCGGGTTGATCTGCCCCTGCGCCGACCAGGAGTGGAACACATGCCGGCGGTCGAGTTCATGGGCCCGGCGGCCCTCCGCGATCGCTGCCTGGATGTCCTGCCCGTTCGGCAGGGCCGTTTCGGTGGTGGTCATGGTCGCGAAGTTTACCGGCCGGGGCGCACCGGCACGCCGGGGTGGAGGGCAACCGGATTGGCAACTGTTCGGCGACGTTTGGATGCCGACACGACACCTTTGCGTCACGGTTCGGCAACTCGTCCTGCGGCTATCCGGCGAGGGGTAGTGGCGCGGAATCCCTTGTTGTAGAAGTGGTTGTAGTGACTGATGTGAATGGGCAGAAGTTCCGGAAATACCGGACGAGCGCCCAGAGAGGTGGAGTCGACATGAAGCGCGTAGGTGCGGCCCAGAAATCGTTGGTCGGCCTGGTGCTGGTGATCCTGACGGCACTGGGACTGACAGTCGGAAGCGGCGCGGCATCGGCAGCCCCGGTATCTCGGGAGCAAGCCGTCAATCTCGTGATCGAGCGCGGGCTTGCCCAGCGCGGTGTTCCGTACTCGTGGGCCGGTGGTGGTATCCAAGGACCCAGCCTGGGCACCGGAGACGGCGCAGGCATCGTCGGGTTCGACTCATCGGGTCTGATCCAATACGTCTACGCCGGCGTGAACGCCAAGCTGCCGCGATCCTCGGGTGCGATGTACAACGTCGGCCAGAAGGTCACTCCCGCCCAGGCGCTGCCCGGTGACCTGATCTTCTACGGCCCCGAGGGAACCACCACGGTGACGATGTTCCTGGGCAATAACCAGATGCTCGAGGTCAGCGACGTCGTGACGGTGTCCCCGGTGCGGACCACCGACATGGCGCCGTACCTGGTGCGGATCATCGCCTAGTCAGAAGCTTCACCAGCTGGCCCGGAGGCCCGCACGCGCAGTCGGTGCAGATCGACTCGCGTCGCGGCCCCGGGCCAGTCTGCTTCGGCGGTCAATTCCGCCAGAGCGACTCCTGGGCCACACTGGCCACTCGGACGCCGTCGCGGTCGTGAATGGAGCCGAACGCCAGCCCGCGCGCATCGTTGTGGCTGACGCCCACGGCGTCGTAGCAGTGCCACCGGTGCGGGTCGATCGGCCGATGCAGCCACAGCGCGTGGTCCAGGCTGGCCGCACCTCCGGGACCGGGTTCATCCTCGCCTGGGGGTCGGGCGGCGGACACCAAGCCCAAGTCGGAGATGAAGGTCAGGGCGCAGGCCCGCAGCACCGGATCGTCTTCGATGGGCTCGCGCGAACGGAACCAGAACGGCTGCATGGGCCACTCTCGGGGTCGACCTTGCGCTACCCGAGCCTCGAAGTAGCCGCCCCAGCGCTCCGGGGGAGTGACGATGTTGGTCGCCTCGGCGAACGGCAGCCGCAGTTCGGCGGGCCGCTGCCAATCCAGTGTCACCTCGGGACGGTGGAAGGAGGCCAGCATCTCGAAGATCGGTACATCGTCCTGGGCGGCAGTCACCCGCCGGGTGTTGAACGAGCGTCCGTCACGGGTGGTCTCCACGGTGTAGTCAACGTCGACACCCACCCGGCCGCCCTTGATGAAGTACGCATGCAACGACTGCGGCAGTCGGTCCGCCTGCACGGTGGCCGCGGCAGCGGCCAGCGCCTGGGCGGCGATCAGCCCGCCGAACAAGCGCGGTCCGGCACCCAAGGCGTTCGACGTGCGGAAGGTGTTGCCATTGCCGTCGAGGCGCACCAGGCGGGCGATCCAGCTCGACGACATGGGGCTCACCATAACGGTGGCACTTAAGCTCACCGTCATGGAACTCACCGCCATGGATCGGGGCGGCCGGCAGGTGTTCGAAGCGCCGCGAGGTCTGCTCAAGATCGAAGACTGTGTGGACTCGTACGGCGAGATTGCGTTACCCCCGGGCACCACGTTGGTATCGCTGATCGACCGTAACGTCGCCAACGTCGGCGACACGGTGGCCTATCGGTTCCTGGATTTCTCCCGGTCCGCCGCCCCGTCAGAGGGCGACAAGCTGGAGATCACCTGGGCGCAATTGGACGTCCGGATGCGCGCGATCGCCGCTGTCATCCAGCAGTCGGTGCCTCGCGGCGACCGTGTGGCGATCTTGGTGCCGCAGAGTCTGGACTACGTCGCCGCGTTTTTCGCGGTGCTCAAGGCAGGGCGCATCGCCGTTCCGCTGTTCGCACCGGAACTGCCCGGGCACGCCGAACGCCTCGAGGTCGCCCTCGGTGATGCCGAGCCGGCGTTGTTACTGACCACCCGGAGCGCGGCCGGCGCGGTGGAGGGATTTCTGGGCAAGATGGCAGGCCCGAGGCTGCCCGTGACGGTGATCGACGGCATTGCCGATTCAGCGGCCGACGACTACCTGCCGGTCGACGTCGACATGGACGACGTCGCGCACCTGCAGTACAGCTCCGGTGCCACGCGGGCCCCGGTCGGCATCGAGATCACCCATCGCGCCTTCGTGACGAACCTGATCCAGATGATCCTGTCGATCGACCTGCTGAACCGAAACACCCACGGCGTCAGTTGGTTACCGCTCTACCACGACATGGGGTTGTCGATGATCGGCTTCCCTGCGACCTACGGCGGACACTCCACTCTGATGGCTCCCACCGCCTTCGTCCGGCGCCCACAGCGCTGGATCCGGGCGCTGTCCGACGCCTCGGCGGAGGGTGCCGTGGTCACCGCCGCGCCCAACTTCGCCTATGAGTGGGCGGCCCAGCGGGGCGGACCCGCGGAGGGCGAGCACATCGACCTGGCCAATGTGGTGGCGATCATCGGCTCGGAGCCGGTGAGCATGGCTGCGATCGACGCCTTCGACGCCGCGTTCGGCCCGCACGGGTTGCCGCCCACCGCGATGAAGCCCTCCTACGGAATCGCCGAGGCGACGTTGTTCATCGCCAACATCGCACCGGACGCGGTGGCCGCCGCGACGTATTTCGACGGTGATCTGCTGGCGCAGGGGCGGGCGGTTGCGGTCGGCGCCGAAGCCCCCAACGCCGTCGCCCACGTGTCCTGCGGTGTGGTGGCGCGCAGTCTGCGCGCCGTGGTGGTCGACCCGGCCACCGGTGAGGAACTGCCCGACGGCTGCGTGGGGGAGTTCTGGCTGCACGGCGACAATGTCGGGCGGGGCTACTGGCGACGCCCGGAGGAGACCCGGCTGACCTTCGGCGCCCACCTGACCTCCCGGCTGCCGACCGGCAGCCGTGCCGATGGCCTCGCACCGGATACCGAGTGGCTGCGCACCGGAGATCTGGGCATGTTCCACGACGGCGAGTTGTACGTCACCGGCCGCATCGTCGACCTGTTGACCCTGGACGGCCGCAATCTCTACCCTCAGGAAATCGAGGCGACCGCCGCGGCCGCCTCGCCGCAGGTGCGCCGCGGCTATGTGGCGGCATTCAGCACACCCGCGGACGGCGCCGGCGAGTGCCTGGTGGTCATCGCCGAAAAAGCAACCGGGACAAATCGTTCCGATCCCGCCCCGGCAATCGAGGCGATTCGCGCGGCGGTGTCGCAGCGACACGGCATCACACCGGTAGACGTACGCTTAGTTCCGGCCGGGTCGATCCCGCGGACCACCAGTGGCAAGCTCGCCCGCCGGGCCTGCCGCGCGCAGTACCTCGACGGATCCCTGAAAGGGTGACTCGCTATGGCCCCAAATCTGATCCAGATGTACCGCCGCACCGGCGCCGACGTGCCCTTCGGCGATCCGCTGCCCTCACATGGCACGGAGATGGAGGGCTGGTTCTGGCGGGTGTCCGACGAGGCCAGCGGTCGGGTCCTGATCGCGCTGTGCAGCGTCAACCGACACCCGGCAGGGGACTGGTCGACCACGGCGGTCGGTGTGCATCCCGGCCAGGTGGTCCGCTCGGCGGCGCTGTCTGGCGCCCGCGCGCAGCACAGTCCGTTCAGTGTGACCGCCGGCGATGAGGCCGGCAATTTCACCGTCGGTACCGACCGGGTGCGCTTCGAACTCGGTGATCTGAAGCTGAATATGGAATTCGGCGACCGGGTGTTGTGGCCCAAGGCCTTCGGCGGCGGCGGGGTGTTCTCCGCCATTCCGTTCCTCAACCAGTACTGGCATCCGTACTACCTGGGCGGACGTGCCAGTGGCACGGTGGAGTACGCGGGGGAGAGTTGGACCTTTGACAATGCCAAGCTCTACGCGGAGCGCAACTGGGGCAAGGGATTTCCCTTGCGATGGTGGTGGGGTCAGGCGCACGACTTCGGGGACGCCGACGTTTGTGTGGCCTTCTCCGGGGGGCTGCTGTCACTCGGCCCTATCGCCCGCGACGTCAACGGGGTGGTGGTGCGGATAGGTACCAAGGTGATCCGGATGACCCCGCCGTTGCTGGTGCGTTCGCAGGTGGGAGACAACCGGTGGCTCCTGCGCGGCAAGTCGCGCCGGTACGAGATCGAATTGGACGGCGACGGAACCCACCTGCCGCCGCATGTGCTGCCCGTGCCGCTTCCCGCGGAACGCCGAAACATCGACACCGACTTCGAACACCTCGGCGGCCGACTGCGTTTGACGGTCCGCGAGAACGGCCGCGCGCTGTTCGACGGAACATCGGAATTGGCCGCTCTGGAGGTCGGCACCCGGCCGAAGTAGCCCAGGGTTCTAGCTGACGCCGAGAATCTTGATCGCGAACACCAGGCTGTCGCCGGGTTCGATTCCGGCACGCGGCTGGCCGTTGGGATACCCGTCGGCGGAGATCATCGCGACAGCGACGGTCGAACCGACTTTCTGACCGGCAATGGCCTTCTGGAACCCGGGAACGACCCCAGTCAGGGGGAAGTCGGCGGCCTCACCGCGCTCGTAGCTGCTGTCGAAGACCGACCCGTCGCGGCCGTTGACACCCATGTAGCAGACCGACACCTGTGCGTTGGGCGCCACGACGGGGCCGCTGCCGGGCGTCAACGTCTGCACCTGTGTCTCGGTAACGCTGAACGGCGTGGTCACGTCCACCCTGGGTGCAGCGGAGTCGGTGGAGCCGGTCACCGCAACGCTGCCGGTGGCACCGGTGAGCGTCCACTGCGCGGCCGCGTCGGCTGCCGGGGCCGCGGACGGGCATACGCCGCCGGCGGCGGGGGTGACCGTCGAGGACGCCACCTCGGCAGGCTTGTCGGCTGCGTTCTCTGTCTTCGAGCTGCACGCGCTCAGCGCCATGACGAGCGAAGCGGCACAGCCGACAAGGGCCAGGGAAGAGGACATACGGGTATTGATCACGGTCGACCACGCTACAGCCAGCATCAGCGGTCCCCGCCACTTGGCCGCGCTCAACCGGCGGAATAGAGTGGAGACAGCGGGAGAGGGGGAGCATCGCATGCACCGGAATTCCCACCACCTGCATCTGCGTTCCAGCGGCGCCTACGTGGGCCGGACCGGGACTCTCGCAGTTGCCTTGGGCATCGGGACAGCAGCCCTCACAGGCTCCTGCATGGCGTGTGCCACGGCCGGCGCTGACACCGGGGATCGCGGCTCATCGTCGAATGGGCCGAACACGTCGACGTCCCAGTCGGTAGAGACCCCTCGTAGGGGACCGAAGTCCCACACATCGTCAGCGCAGCATCACAAAGCCATGAGTTCGCCACGTACGTCCGACACGTCCCCGGCAGCTGCCAGCTCAAGGATTGCAACGACTGTCACGACTTTCACTAACGTTCTGACCCCGCTGTCCAGCGCTCTCGGCGGGGGCGCGCCGACTGTGCCGCAAGATGCATCGCTGGCACTCATGCTCGGAGCCGCCCGCCGCGAGACTGTTGCAACACCGCGGTCTTCTGCAGCGACCAGGTTCCAGACGACTCCGGTGCCAACGGAGACCTCGGGCACGACCACGGCCACAGTCGAGGCCGAGAAGATGTCGATTTCGCGGGCCGGCGCGGCCCGCATCATCTACGACAGCAAAGCCTCAGCCAAGTCGGCAATGGCAGTCGTCGGCAGCGGATCGGTGTCGGCGACGGTGACCATTCCGACGTCGAGCGCCCTGACGATTCGCGCCAGGAAGAGTTGGGGCGCGCCCAACATGACCGTCGCGATCGACGGAGTCCCGATTACCACGGTGGTCGTCAATTCGACCAGCTATGCGGACTACACCTTCGCCGGCACCATTCCCGCGGGGACGCACCTCATCAGCATCTCCTCGTCCAACGCGACGTCCGGCAGCGCGCTCTATCTGGACAAGGTGTCGACGAGCGCAGGCCCGATCGGAGACCAGTTCAGCGGCAAAGCAGGCTCGACGGCGAACAGAACGATGTGGACCACGACCACCGGCACACGATGGGACACCGGCATCCAGAACTACACCACCAGCGGTGCCTATCTGGATGGGCAGGGGCATCTGGTCCTCCAGGCCACCAGAACCACATCCGGTGGGTACCAGTCCGGTCGGGTCCAGACTGCCAACAACCTGAGTTTCGGGTACGGGACCATCACCGCACGGATCAAGGTCCCGAAAGGACAGGCACTGTGGCCGGCGTTCTGGCTCATCGGCGCCGACGAGGCCACCACCAGCTGGCCGGCGGTCGGCGAGATCGACGTCATGGAACTGCCCAGCACGACGACCACCGTGTACTCCACATTGCACGGACCCATCGCGGGGACGACCGCCACCCAGCAGGCACAGATCATCTCGACGCTGCCCGATCTGTCGACCGACTATCACGACTACTGGGTGCGGCACCTGGCGGATGAGGTCACCTTCGGCGTCGACGGCCAGACTCTGGGAACACTTACGCCGGCCGATCTGGCACCGGGGGAAACATGGGTGTACAACCGGCCGATGTCGGTCGTCATCAACCTTGCCGTCGGTGGCCCGTGGGCTGGTGCGCCGGACAGCAGGACGCCCACCAAAGCGCAGATGCTCGTCGATTCGCTGACATACGCACCCGCCTGACGGCCGGGGGGCTAGAGCTGGCCCAGCGGCCGACACACATTGGACAACGGGTTCCAGTACTCACCGGGGGCACAGTCTGTCGCCGGCTGTGGCGTCTGGCAGGTGTTGGTAATCGGATCCCAGAATTGTCCGTAGACGCAATTCAGCGGATCTGCCGAACCGATCCCGGCGCCGTACAGCGACACGGCAATAATGGGCGTGGCCGCAAGAATGGCGATGGCCGGACGACGTAAAGAATTTCGCATGAGTCGATACTGCCACGGTCGACCCACGAGCGTCGGATTCCTGAGCTGGGCAAACAGGGGTAGTGCACCCCGTTAACGTTAGTTGACATAATGTGGCTTATCGGCAAAAAATCTATGCAGGTTAGATCGCTTGAAAGGACTCGCACCTTCCTGCACTGAATTCGTCAGCGCCCGTGCGCAACTGGTCGCCACCCCGACGTGGCTGGCCGGCCTGCCCCCCTGGAAACAGCCAAGCGCTTAACGAATGAATCTGAAGCGCTCAACCCGAGTGCTCAACGAATTCATCATCGTGGCGACACGGGCGGCGTTCGCAGCATCGGCCGCCCCGCCCAGAATGGAGACCGCCACCCCCGGTTCTCACTTCGGGGTTGGTCTGCACCAAAACGTCACAGTGACGAATTGGTGGATGGAGGCGGGGTCCTGTGCCCGCCGACACCCAACGACGGGTATTCGAATCTCGCTAGGTCGCCGCGAGTGCCTCCCGCTGGATGGCCACCCAGGCGATGATCTTGCCGGCGTCCTTGAGTGGGAACATCCGCCAGTTCATGATGAACGGCGTCCCGTCTTTGCGGTAGTTCACCGCGCGGCCCTCGAACCGTCCGCCCGCCTTGATTGTCGCGCTGATCCGTTCGATCACCTTCCGGTCGGTGCCGGGGCCCTGAAGGATGCGCGGATCCTTGCCGATCACGGTCGCCGGGTCGTATCCGGTGAGTTTCTTGAACGCCTTGTTCGCGTAGATGATCCGCCCCCGGGCCGAGGCATCCGTGACGAGGATCGAATCGAAACTGTTGTCGGCGAGCAACTTCAGCAGGGCCAGGCCTCCCGTCTGTGAACCGAGCGCGTCAATCAGTGACGAAGCCATGGCACTTCTCCCGCTGTCGTGGTCGGCTGTATGGCCGACGATCCCTCTGACTCTAGCGCGGCTTCCCTATGACGGGTTGGATCGCCTTCAGCGCCCCGAGACACCCGGAAACAAGCTCCTTGAGCATCGCCTGCTCATCCTGGTCGTCACGGCCGGGAACACTCAGCAAGGAACCCAAGGCCCGAACCAGCCAACGGGCCCATCGCTCGGTCGCCTCGACGTCCCTGTGACCGAGCGACATCAGAAACCCTGCGGACATGGACTGCACGACATCGGACTCATCAGCCGCTTCCGCACCGACCGGCGTTCGAGCGAACCAGGCTGCCAATGAAGGATTCTGCCGAACCAGCGCAAGGGCGTGCGTCATCGCTGCCAGCAGCCGATCGGAAGGGTCGCCGATCCCCGCGGCCAACTCGGCGATCCGGTGGCTGACGTCCCGCGCCTCCCGGTGGACGTAGGCCGTGTGCAGAGCCTCACGGTTATCGAAATAGCGGTACAGAGTGGCCCTGGAACATCCGGCGACGCGGGCGATATCGTTCATCCCCACCGACGCGACGCCGCGGGTTGCGAACAATTCCCCGGCCGCGTCGAGAATGCGGTCGCAGGCCGCCTCTGTGCGCCGGGGCTCCAGCCAGTCCGGCATTCAGCTCACCATCCGGATCGGGACCGTGACCGGGCGACGTACGTAATTGCCTCCGGCCCAGGTGATTCCGGCTTCGTCGATCTCGAAATCGGGACACCGGATCAACAGTTCGGTGAGTGCGATCCGGGACTGCATCCGGGCGGCGGCCGCGCCGAGGCAATGGTGTGCGCCGTGGCTGAACGTCAGGATGCTGCGGGGCTTGCGTGTCACCTCGAGTTCACCGGCGGTCGGGCCGTATTGGCGCTCGTCGCGGTTGGCCGATGCGTACAACAGCATCACTTTGCGGCCTGCCGGTATGGTGCGCTCGGCGATGGTGACGTCGCGGGTGGTGGTGCGGGCCAGGCCCTGAACCGGCGAGGTGAGCCGCAGAAACTCCTCCACCGCATCGGGAATCAGTTCGGGCCGGTCGATCAGAAGTCGGCGCTGCGCCGGGTTGCGGTGCAGCAATTGCACTGCCCCGCCGAGCATTCCGGTAGTTGTGTCGTTGCCGCCGGTGACCATCGTGAACGCGAACGCCAGGATCGACAGCAGGCCGGCCGGATCGTCGTCGGCGCCCAGTCCCGCTGAAACCAGGTGTGACACCGTGTCGTCACCGGGATCGGCGCGGCGCCGTTTGATGAGATCGCTGAAGAAACCCATCATCTCCATGACGGCCTCGGTTGCTCCCGCCACGCCGCCGGGCCCACTGCTGGCCGCGACGATGGCCTCGGTCCAACCATCGAACCGCGCGCGATCTGCGACCGGCACCCCGAGGTAATGCGCCACCACCATCGACGGCAGGGGCTTGAACAATTCGGCGACGATGTCCCCGCCGCCGGCCGACCGGAGACGCTCTATCCGGTCGACGACGAAATCGCGGACGGCGGGCTCGACCGACTCGACCTGTCGCGGAGTGAACCCGCGTGCCACCAACTTCCGGAACTCGGTATGTGCCGGCGGGTCCTGCATCACCATCGGCGGGTTGTCCTTGAGTCCAATGAGTTCGAGTTCGTTGTAGTTGACCGTCAGTCCTTGAGCCGAGGAGAACGTCTCGTGGTCCCGGGCTGCGGCCCAGACGTCGGTATGCCGGGACAGCACCCAGTAGTCGTTGCCGGGCGTCTCGGTGCCGACATGGTGCACCGGGTCTTGGTCACGCAATGCGCCGTACATCGGCCACGGATCGGCCCAAGTCGGGCCTGCGAGAAGTTCGAACCGCGGATGAGACACGAATGCAGGCATGTCTCATCTTTGATACATCGGTAAGGCTGTGTCAATAGCCGTACGGTCATCCCAGCAACACATGACTTCGACGGTGGTATCGAATACGCTGCGGGAACGGCGGCTGAAGGGTGGGCCTGTGGCACTCAACATCAACGGCGCTCGCGGAGCGGCCATTGTCTCGGCGGGGATTGTTCTGAGCAGTCTCACCATGGCGGCGGCCGCCCACGCGAGTCCCGATTCGGAGCCGACAGCGTCGGAAGCCAGAGCGTCGGAAGCCACAGCGTCGGAAGCCACAGGGTCCGCGAGTGCGCGCGGCCCCCAACGGTCCGTCGTCGCCAAACCCGGTCGGCAAGCTGGACCGGGTCCCAGGGCGGGGTCGGCCCGCGGCGCCGTGCAGTCCACGGTGGGTGAGGATGGACTCCGGCGTGAGCGAAACGCAGGGGCGTCGCCCGCCGCAGCCCAGTCCGCCCGCCGCGCACCGCGTGTTTCCGAACCGCCGGCAATCACCGGCGTTGCTCCGAAAGTCGTCGCCGAACCAGACACCGGCGTCGCACCGACGCCGGTGCTGAATTCCTCTGCCCCGGCGGCGCTTTCCCCGCTCGGACTCACGCTCGCCGATCCGGTGGCCGCCCCGTCCTCCCCCTCGGCGGCGGTGACGTTGGCGAAATCTCCGGCCGTGCCGCAACCCGCCGGCCTTGTCGGCTCCGCGCCGCCGGCCGCCACTGCAGCGGCCGATGCGTTGGCTCGCGGTGTCGGCGCTCCGCTGCAATCTGCGCTGGCGTGGACGATGCTCGCCGCCGCCCGCAACGAGGTCGGACGTCGTTCAGCGGTACCCGGGGCTGCCGTCCTCGCGTCGATGGTCACCAACTCCCCGCTGGTCCAGCCGGTCGGTCAAGCCGTCAGTCCGCTGGGCACGCCCGAACAGATCGCCGCCGAGGCGGCCGCGATGCAGACCGTGCGCACCCTGCCCGTGCTGGCGATGAAGGCGGTCCTGAACATCGCGTGGCGCATCATCGGCGGTATCCAGTACTCCCAGGTCGGCGGCCCGGACAAGGCCAACCTCGCCGTGCTGAGCCAAGCCGTCGACGAATGGGCGATGGGCACGGGATTCCAACTGTTGATCCTCAACTCAAACGAGCCGACGATCGTCACCCAGGTGATGCCGCCGCACCAGTGGTACGGCTTGGACGTGACGGGTTCACGAATCCTCTACGACAACCCGGACACGATCTACCGCTTCACGGGGGTTAACTACGCCTCGGAGTACGTGATCACCGGCCGCCTTCCGGAACGGGATCCGCAGGCGAGCTTCAGCGTCCTGACCGGTACGACGGGAAGCACGGCGGCGGTGCTCAACGGGGACCAACTCGAATTGGGACCAGATCGTACGTTCGTGATCACCGTCAGCGGTGACCCGGCGGCCCCGGGTGAGAAGAACCACCTGCAGATCACGCCGGACACCACCTTGATCGCCATTCGGGACACTCTGTCGGACTGGAACCTTCAGGATCCGATGAATCTGGCGATCCACCGCACCGCAGGTCCGCCGAACAGCCTCTTCAGCCAATTCGGTGGATTTGCCATTCCGAAGATCGGGCCGTTGGTGGCACAGAGCGCGTTTCTGACCGCGCTGGCATCGCTGATACCCCCGCTGCCATTCGTTCCGCCCATCGTGCGTGGTGCGTATGCCAGCCTGCTCATGCTGCGCGGAATTTCGCAGGAAGCGCTCTACATCAAGGTGGCCACCACTGATCCGGTGACTGGAAAGACCAAGGCGCCCAACGTGTTCACCGACCCGACCAGCAATGCGTCCTTCCTGGCGACCCAATTGCAGAGCGCCGGCTACTTCCAGCTGGCCGATGACGAGGCGATGGTCCTCACCATCAACCCGAACAACGCCGGTTACTTCGTCGCTCCGGTGACCGACGACTGGACCATCACCGGCAACTACTGGAACGAGCAGACCAGCCTCAACAACGCCCAAGCCAGACCCAACCCCGACGGGTCCTACACCCTGGTGGTCTCGCCGACGCAGCCGATGCTGGCCGGCGACACCAGCGTGTGGAACTGGGTGTCTACAGGCGGGCTGAACCAGGGCACGATGGCCATCCGGTTCCAGTCCATCGACCCGAACAACCCGACGAAGCCGACGGTCAGTTCGCAGGTCGTGCCGCTGAGCGAGTTGGCCTCGGTGCTCCCGGCCGGGACGGTCGTCGTCACGCCGGCTGAACGCGCGGTGCAGATCGCGGCGCGCAAGGAAGGATTCAACCGGCGTTTCGCGCCTTACCCGCAGGGGTGATCAGCGGGACGTCACCGGCAACCGGCCGCGCGCTACGATTCGGCCGTGTCGCTGAAGGCTGCCGAGGTCCTCGGTCTGGGAGTTGTCGCCCTTCTCTTGGCGGGCGCGCTGGTCTATCTCTTGGGCTCCTTCTTCCTGATGGCCGCGCACGTCGAACGCCGGCCGGGCCAGAGCCAGGTGAAGGCGATGTTGCGCGAGCTGTACTACGTGCTGATCACCCAGCCGCTGATTCCGCTCTATTTCTTCATCGGTCGCCGATTCGGCGACGGTGACGGCATCCCTGTGGTCTTCGTCCACGGGTACTTTCAGAACCGCGCCGACTTCTGGTGGATGGCAAAGCAATTCCGCAAGACGGGCAAGGGTCCGCTCTACGGCTTCAACTATCCGTGGTTCGACTCCGTCGATCGCAACGTCCCCCGGCTGGATCGATTTGTCGAGCGCGTGTGTGCGGAGACCTCCGCCGCAAAGGTGACCCTGGTGGCGCACTCACTCGGCGGCCTGGTCTGTCTGGAGTATTCGCACTCCCCCAACGGGTTGGACCGGGTAGCGCACTGCATCACCATCGGAACGCCGCACAACGGCGTCAAGTGGCGCGGGCCCATCCTGGGCAGAGTGGCCAGGGAACTCCGTGAGGGCGGGGAGTTTCACATCGAACGCCGTGACCGGCCGGTGGTCTCCCCCACGCTGAGCGTCTACTCCACCCACGACAACATCGTTCACCCGCCGACCACGTGCGAGCTGTCGGGTCGCGGTGGCGACGATGTGGCCATCGACGGCCTGGGTCACCTGTCGTTGTTGTACTCACCCGAGGTGACCCGGGTGCTGATCGAGTTCATCGAGCAGGACGTCGAGGGTGATCACCGACCTGGCAAACTAGACGGGTGATGACTCGTCTGACGGCTCTGGTCGCCGCCACGCTGGTTGTCGGGGGGCTGGCCGGAACACCGGCAGCGGCGGATCCGCCCGGCATGCTCGCCTTCGGGGGCCTGCAACGCAGCTATGTCCTGCACGTTCCGCCCGGCCCACCGAGGGGTTTGGTGATCAACCTGCACGGCGCCGGGATGAACGGCGGGCAGCAGGCCGGGGTCACCGGATACGACGCCGTCGCAGACCAGTACGGATTCGTCGTCGCCTATCCCGACGGTATCGACACCACCTGGGCAGACGGTCGCGGCGCCTCGCTGCCGGACCGTCAGGGCGTCGACGACGTCGGGTTCCTGGCCACCCTGATCGAGCAGCTTTCCCGCACCTACCAGATTCCGCCGGGTCGGGTCTTCGTCACCGGCATGTCGGCCGGGGCGTTCATGGCCAATCGGCTGGTCTGCGAGCGAGCCGATCTGGTCACCGCGATCGCCCCGGTGGCCGGGACCATGGGTGCCAGCCTGCCGTGCGCACCGTCGCGCCCGGTATCGGTGATGGCGGTGCACGGCACCGCAGACCCGGTTGTGCCGTTCAACGGCGGCACCATGATGGGCCGTGGCGGTGCGAGCGACATCGTGTCGGCACCGGCCCTGGCCGAACGCTGGCGGGAGATCAACCGCTGCCCCGGGCCGCTGGTCAATGATCCGGCCTCCAGCGGTGAGATTCAGCAGATGGCGGCCACCGGATGCGCGGGCGGCACCGAGGTGGTGCTGGTCCAGATCAACGGCGGCGGCCACACCTGGCCTGCCGGGCGGTTCTCGTTGCCGCCCGATGTGGTGGGCCCGACCAGTTTCGCCGTCGACGCATCCGGGGCCACCGCGCAGTTCTTCGCGGCGCAGATGCGCTGATATCAGCCGACGGAGATCCGGTTGGTCTTCGGATCGATGTTGACTTTGATGTGCTCTTCGACATCGGGCTTGGCGTCCATCGGTTCGCCGGACTTGCGGTCGAGGAAGTTGTAGACGAAGTGTCCGTCGACGTAGTCGATGCCCTTGGGGGCGATCCGGTCCCCCAACGGCACTGCGTTGGTGGCCTGGTAGGAACCGCCGTGGTTGATCGCCAGCACCGCGTAGTAGAACGTGCCGCTGCCCCCTGGATCGTTGGCGATCAGCAGTGCGGCATCCTGCTCGCCCTCGCCGGTGGCGTCTCCGACAGCCGGTTCGCCGACAATGCGGGCGGTGTTCTTAGCGGCCGAACCCGGTGCTGCCTCCTTGCTGGCGACCCCGTCGGTCAGCGCGAAGGTTTGGCCGTCGAGGGTGACGGTGACGTTGCGCACCGCCGCCGGCGCGGCATGCTCAGCGGCCTTGTCGACCGCGGTCCGCATGACGAAGAACAGCGCGATGAGAGCCGCTGTGGATGCCAGCAAAAGACTTGCCAGAACAGGCTTCTTCATCGTCGGCGTCCTAACGCATGTGCAGGTAGTAGGAAACAGTGCGCGGGGCAACCTCACTGCCGCCGAACCAGCCGGTGATCCGGGCGCTGGTCCAGAAATTCGGCGTGAGTCCCGGTGGCGTCGGCTTGTAGACCGTCTTATCGCCGTAACTGACAGTGATGCCGGCGTAGTCAACGGCGTAGCTGAACGTCTGGCCGACGGGAATGGAAATCACCTCGTCATCGGTGGGAAAGACGTAGGCGAAGTTCACGTTCCAGAACGGGCCGACTTCGAACTCTTCGGTCGTGAGGTTGTAGCGCCACACCACCATGCTCGCGTTGCGGTCAGGCCGCAACGGCGTAAAGGCGATGCCCGCCAATTTGTTCCAGTCGTACTGGTCGCCGTCTTTGAGGTCGTAGGCCGAATCGGGGATGAAGGTGGCCTCACCGGACGCCTTCTTGACCCACAGCGCCCACCGGTTGGGAATCGCGAAGTGGGTTCCCTTGTAGATCGTGACCAGCCGTCCTCGCGAATCGCCGAAACGTGGCTGGGTCGCCTGTGCTGCCGGCGACGCAGTCGCCGCGGCGGGGGCCGGCGGTTCGGCCGCCCGGTCGACCTTCACCGGGGTCACCGCAGCGGTCGCGGCCGCGCGCATCGCAGCGCGCCTGGTAGATACCGTTGACGCGGGTCTGACACTGGGGGGCTCGCTGGAATCTCTGTGGCGGAGAGCCTTTCGCGTTGCGGTGGTATCCGGTCGGTCTGCTGCGCGGGGGCCGCGATTGCTCGAATCCTCGCGGGCGATTCCCGGCCGGTCGCGGTCGTCGGTGGGAGCGGCTGACGCCGTCCCCGCACAGGCGCCGGCGATCGCGGTTCCGACTCCGAGTGCCACCGCCAGGCCGCCGACTCGGCCGGTCATCGCGGCGGAAATCATGTCAGCTTCAGGAAATAGGACACCGTGCGCGGTGCCACTTCATTGCCGCCGAACCAGCCACTGACCCGGGCCGCCGTCCAGACATTGGGGGTGAGCCCTTCTGGGTAGGGCTTGAACACCGTCTTGTCGCCGTAGCTGATGGTGACACCGGTGTAGTCCACAAAGTAGGTGAAGGTCTGATCGGCGGGCACTGAGATGACCTCGGTCCGCTCATTCGGCAAGATTCGCTTCTTGTCGACGTTGTAGAACGGGGCGATCTCGAATTCCTTGCTGATCAAGTTGTAACGCCAGCCGACCATCGCCGAATTGCGGTCGGGCTGCAGCGGGGTGAACGCGATCCCGGTGAACTTGTTCCAGTCGAACTGGTCGACGTCTCCGAGGTCGTAGACGGTGTTGGCGGTGAAGGTTCCGGTGCCGGACACCTGCTTGATGAAGAAGCCGAAGCTGTTCGGGATCGCGAAGTGGGTGCCCTTGTAGATGGTGATCAGCCGTCCGCGTGGGTCTCCCCTGCCGAACAATGACCGCACCGACTTGGGTTGCGCAGCGGGAGCGCTGACGGTCGGCACTGACACCGGGGCCGCTGTGCTCGCGGCGGGGACTGCTACCGACGCGGCGGGCAGAGAGGGGCTAACCGCGCGCCGGGACAGTTCGGTCGCGGCCGCGAGCACCGGTTCCGGTGCCGGCCCGGCCGGGACGCTGCGCGACGCTTTCCCCCTGGGAGCAGGACTGGTGGCGGCTCTGGCCGTCACGCTGGCCGACGGACGGGCCACGAGGGCACGCGTACCCGACTCGGTCGGTGTGCTTCGGGTGACGCCGCGGCGCGGTGTGTCCGAGCGCTCCGCCGCGGCGGAGTCTGCGCCACCTCGCGACGAGTCCGCCGATGCCGGGGCTGAGGCAGCCAGGCTGATGACCACCCCCGCGCCGAGAGCGACCGCAAGGCCGCCGACGCGTCCCACCAATCCGGCCGCGGTGATCTGTCTCATCTTTGCCACTGTCATCTGTGTCAACCCCCTGCCCGGCGCTATACGCGTTGGCAGCATAGCCCGGCTGCCCCGCCTTGCACCGCACGCTTGACCGCCGAGCGGGACAGCAATCACTCGGGTCCGGTGTGTCCGGGGCGGCCCTCGCCGCTCCACTGCGACCACGAACCCGGGAACAGCGCTCCGATCTGGCCGGCGGCCCGCAACGCGGCCAGCACCACCGACGCGGTGACTCCGGACCCGCAGTAGACCCCGATGGGATCCTCCTGGTCGATGCCGGAGGTCTCCAGCAGTGCCGCGATCGCCGACTGCAGCTGGAAGAGACCGTCTTCGTCGAGCAGCGCGGTGGCCGGCAGGTTTCGGGCGCCCGGGATGTGTCCGGCCACCGGATCGATCGGTTCCACCTCCCCGCGGTAACGTTCCGGCGCCCGGGCGTCGATCAGCGTCCCGATCTCCCCCTGCATGATCTGCTCGGCGGTCAGTGTCGCGGCGCCGCCGCTGTAGAGGTCGTCGTGGGTGACGGTGACATCGCCGGGCGGTACCTCGACCGGGCCGGTGTGCAGCGCTCCCCCGGCTGCCGTCCATGCCGGAAGCCCGCCGTCGAGGATCCGGACATCGGGCAGCCCCGCGGCGGTCAGCACCCACCAGGCACGGCTGGACCCGGCACGGTTCCAGTCGTCGTAGGCGACGACGGGCTGGCCCGCCCGAATCCCCCAGCGCCGGGCGGCCACCTGGATCGCCGAACCGGTGGGCAGCGGGTGACGACCGAGACCCGTGCGGGTGTGGTCGCTGAGTTCGTCTTCCAGCGAGGCGTACACCGCGCCCGGTAGGTGGCCCGCCAGGTAGTCCTTGCGCCCATCGGGTTTATCCAGCCGCCATCGCACATCGATGATCGCCGGCGGATCGCCACCGGCGAGTTCCCGTTTGAGTTGTTCTGCGCTGACCAGAACGGTGTCGCGGGTGCTCATGGCCGCTCAGACCCGGATTCCGGGCGGGCCGTCCGGACTGCCGAAGTCGATCTGGGCGGCCGGATTGGCGATCGCCGTCACCATGGCCGTCCCGAACGCACCCGCATCGTCGAACAGGGTGGCGGCGCCGACTGCGATTCCCTCCGAGCACCAGTGCGAATCCGCTTGTACCCCAATGTAATCGCCCAACGGAAGACGACATAGACCCACCGTGAGGTCGCCGTTGATATAACCGATGCCCAGAGTGCCGAGATTGGTCACCAGACTGGTGGCCTCGGAGGCGACGACGGCGCGCAGGAAAGGGCTGGCACGTTCCCCCTCGACGACGTCGATGGTGCGATGGTAGACGCGCTTGCGGGAGGTGTTCTGGTGTTCTGCGCCGGTGTCGCTCCAACCGGCGGCATCGCTTCCGACGACGTAGGCCGCACCGGCCGCACCGGTCACACCGGCGGGTGCGGTGAACGCGGCCGCTCCTACCCACTCCTGGCCCGGTGGCGGCTCGCTCTGTCGGTACTGCACCATGCTGGCCCGGGCTACCACCGCGCCATCCTGGACGACGTCGCATTCGGAGTTGCGAATGCGACGGCCGTCACGAACCAGCCTGGTCCGGATCTCGGTGGGCACCCGACGCGCGGCCTTGAACAGATCGGCAGTCAATCGGGTCGGCAGGAATCCGTCGACACCGTATTCGCGCTCCAGGGCGCGGGCCGCCAGGCCGACGACGGCAGGTCCGTTGAGGGTGTCGTGACCCCACCGGCTCAGCGCCGACTCCGTGGGATGGAATGAACCCTCGGACTCGGCGAAGAAATGCGCTGCGGCCCTGAACACACCGGCATCGTCGCACAGGCGACATAATCGACCGGGGATCTGGCGGGCGAAGGGATGCACGGTGACCGATGTCGAGGTGCCTGCCGGCAGCCTCGCCTCGCCTCGCCTGCTCGTCGGCACCATGAGCGTGGTCGCGCTGACCGTGGCGGTGCTGCAGACGGGTGTGGTCCCCGTTCTGGCGGTGATGGCCCGTCAGCTCAACGTCTCCGGGATCGATGTGAGCTGGGTGGTGACCGCCAATCTGCTGGCGGCTGCCGCGAGTACCCCGTTGTTGGGCCGACTTGCCGATCTGCACGTCAAGAAGCGGGTCCTGGTGATGGTGCTGATCCTGGTGCTGGCCGGTTCGGTGCTGGGTGCCATGACATCGTCGTTGCCGTTGCTCATCGTCGCGAGGGTGCTGCAGGGGGCTTCTTTCGCGCTGTATCCGATCGGCGTGTCGATCCTGCGTGAGGAGCTGCCGGCCGATCGGTTGATGCGGGCGATGGCCGTGCTGTCCGGGGTGCTCGGCTTCGGGGGCGGCATGGGGCTGGTGATCACCGGTCTGTTGATGCGGGGAGATGCCAGCTATCACCGAGTGTTCTGGTTCACCACGGCGTTCATCGTGGTGGTGATCGTCGCGGTCGCGATCGTGGTCCCGAGTCGCCCGCACACCACCGAAGGCACAGTGGACTGGGCCGGGGCGGCCGGGCTCGCGGCCGGCCTGTCCGGGGTTTTGCTGGCGATCACCCAGGGCCACGTCTGGGGCTGGACATCGGTGTGGACACTGACCGCCTCGCTGGGCGGTCTTGCGGTGCTCGTGGGCTGGTGGTGGTGGGAGCGCCGGTGCGCCCAACCGCTGGTCTCGACTGAGATGCTGACCCGGCGGCCGGTTCTGTTGACGAACGTCGCCACGGTGGCGGTGGGGATGGGTCTGTACTTCGCGTTCCTCGGTCTGACCGGTTTGGTGCAGGCGCCGACCGCAACCGGTTACGGGTTCGGCGCCTCTGTCCTGCAGGCCAGCGCCGGTTATCTGTTGCCGGGGGCACTGGCCGGCTTCGGCACGGCTCTGGTGAGCGGTCGCTACATCGACCGCTACGGGGCACGGCTGGTGCTGATCGTGGGCACCGCCCTTGGCGTCGTCGGTTTCGTCATGCTGGCGATCGCCCACGCCACGGTCTGGCAGGTCATCCTCGCCAGCCTGTTGGTCAACGCCTACATCAGTCTGGCCTACGGCGCGCTTCCCGCCCTGGTCATCCGGGAGGCCGAGATGGACGAGACGGGGGTCGCCACGAGCATCAACGCCATCGCCAGGACGGTGGGAGCAGCAGTCGCCGCGGCCATCGTGGCGGTGCTGCTCAGCCGAAACCCGAGCGGCTATCCACCGGAGAGCAGCTACACCGCCACCTTCGTCCTCGGCGCGGTTGCCGCGGTCATCGGGATGCTGCTGATCGCGGCCAGCAAGCCACGACTGCGCGAGGTCTCTCCTGCCGAACTCACCGATTCGCGGGCGATGAACCACGAATGGGGCTAGTCCTCGGCGCTGCTCTGGCCGGCCTCGACCGGTTGGTCCGTTCCGGCGTCGCTGTAGGTGTTATCCGCGGTGTCACTGGCGGATAGAGCCTGTCGCACCCTGGCGCGGTGTTCGTCGATGGACCGCCCGAACTCGTGCAGCAGCACCGGATTCTTCTGCACGACACGCTCGATGGCGTCGCGGTCGACGCGGACCAGGGTCACCTCGTCAAAAGCAAATACCGAGCCCGCCACCGGGTAGCGGATCAGCGTGCTCTGGCCCAGGAACGCCCCGGCCCCGAGGGTTCCTACTTCGGTTCGGGTGCCGTCCTCGTCGTCGGCGGTCAGTGACGCCGTACCAGTGATGATGAACGACATGGCCTCGGGCACCGTGCCGGCCGCAATGATGAGCTCACCGACGCCATAGCGCTCGATACTGGCGTGCGGCGCCATCGCCCGCTGCTGCTCTCCGGTGAGCCGCAGCGTCGGTGCGACCACAGTCGCAATGGCGTTGGCGACTGCCGCGGGGTCGGACAGCACGTCGTAGGCCTCGTCCAGATGAAGGCCTTCCCGACGTGCCGCGTACCAGATCCAACGCCGGAATCTCGCCTCTGCGTCGCCGTCATCGCCAGGTGAGCGCAGCGGGATCTTGGTGCGGTACTTCAGATCTCCCAGCGGCACCGCCACCGGGGTCAAGTCCGGGTGGCACTCGGGTAGTTGCGATGCCACCCGCTCCAGCATGGCGCACACCTGATCGGGTCGGTCCTCGACGGCGAAAACGCTGACGACCCGGGTGGCATGCTTGCCGACCGGCCGGCTGAGATTGGTGAACGCCTCCCCGGCCAGAACCGAGTTAGGCGTGATGAGAACGCCCTGGGAGGTCTCCAAATGCACGGAGCGCCAGTTCACTTCGACCACCCGGCCGGCGGCCTTGGGGGTGTCGATCCAATCCCCGATCCGGAACGGCTGCTCGAAGAGCATCAGCAACCCGGAGATGATCTGGCCCACCGAGTTCTGCAGGGTCAGGCCGATGACGATGGAGCCGATTCCCAATGCGGTGAACAGTCCGCCGACGTTGGCACCCCAGATGTAGGCGAAGATCAGGGCGATCCCGATGGCGATCAGCGCGAACCGGGCGACGTCGAGGAAGATCGCCGGCATGCGGTGGCGCCAACTGGATTCCGGTGCGCCGGCGAACAGCGACGCTTTGATGCCGGACAGCATCAGGAGCAGCACCACGGTCGCGACCAGGGTGCTGACAACGCGCACCGGAGTGGAACCGGCCGGCATCTGGGTGGCACCGATCATCGCCATCAGCAGCGCGCCGAGCGGCACTAAATAGTTGCGCAGCAGGCTGACCGGGCCGATCAGGGCGCTGCCCCGACGTCGCAGGGTGTGCTGCCATTCCGTGAGCGCGATGAGCAGCACCGGCAAGCCGATCGCGATCGCGATCGCCCAGTAGAACCAGGGGGCAGCCAGCACGCTGGGCATCACTGTGGCTCCGTCAGTTGCCAGATGCTCTCGCGTGCGCCGTCGGCCTCGATGGTGCCGGCCTGGCTGAAGGACATCGTCTCCGAGAGGGCGTCGTACACCCGGGAGGTGACGTAGATGCCTGACTGTGGGACGCCGTTCTTGATCCGGTGAGCCAGGTTGACGACGGTGCCCCACATATCGAACACCGGACCGGTTTCACCGACCAGACCGCTTCGCACCGTACCGGTGTCGATACCGACCCGCAGGCTCAGATTCAGCGTCGCTTCGCTGTTGAAACGCTCGATGATCCGCTGGCATTCGAGTGCGAAGTCGACGGTGCGGTGGATGTTGTCCAGCCGCGGTGTGGTCAGGCCGCAGCTACCCAGGAACCCGTTACGGACCGGGCGGACCCGTTCGACATGGAATTCAGCTGCGGCGGCGTCGAACTGCCGGAAGATCTCGTTGGCGATAATCAGCGATTCGCCGACCTCGAGTTCGGCTTGGACGCGGTCCAGGCCGGCGATATCGGCGTAGACCACCGTGACGTTCGGATGTTCGCGGGCGGTGACCTCCTCGCCCTGGCCGAACTTCTCCGCGATCGGGGCCGGCATCACCGAGTGCAGCAGGCGGCGAATCTGGCCGCGCTGCTCATTGAGCAGATCCTCTTTGACGGACAGGCTGCGGGTCATCTCGTTGAACATTCCGGTCAGATCGCCGATCTCGTCGCGGGTCTCCACGGGGATCTCCACGTCGTAGTCACCGGCACTGATCCGCGCAACCCCCGCCTCGAGTCGACGGAGGGGTCGCAGGAAAACCTGGGCCAGGATGACTGCCAGCAGGCAGACCAGGAAGATGATCCCGGTGGTCGCCAGTACGACGATTCTGGCGAACGTAGCCTCCCGGGCGAACGCCTCCCTGGTGTCGATCTTCGCGACGATCGACCAGTAAATGCCTATTTTCGCGCCGATCGGGGCGTAGGCCTGGATGCTTTCCCGGCCGAGGTAATCCCGGGTGATGGTGGTCCCGGAATACCCTTTTTGCGCCTCCCGGTGGCCGTCTGGAGTGACGGGCTGGACCAGGGTGGTCCCGCCCTGCCGGATCGCGATATCGGGGATGTCGGGCGGTGTGCCGGCGTCGATGACCTTCTGCCGGTATTGCTCAGGATCCTCCAGGAAGAGCCTTGAGTCCGAACGCATCAGGAAATCCGAACCGGCCAGGACGGTTTCGCCGGTCTCTCCCATACCGGCCTGAGTCCACTGCTTGTCGAAGGTCATCACCTTGTTGATCTTGGTGATCGGGAACTGAAGCGCCAGAACGCCATCCGGCTTTCCCGAAGCCGGGATCGGCGCAACCATCCAGGCGGTGGGCGCCATATTGGCCGGCTGGTAGAACTCGAAATCGGTGATCACCACCCGGTCGGCCTTGTTACTCGACATGGCCTCGATGTACGCATCGCGGAGTTTGGAGCCGTTGTAGGGGCCGTTGAGGATGTTGGTGCCCAGGTCGGTGTTCTTATAGGTGCTATAGACCACATTTCCACGGTTGTCCAGCAGCAGTGCGTCTTCGAATGCGAAGCGGGTCACGATCTCCCGGTAGAAATCGTGGTACTTGGCATTGGCCGCAGACCACGCGCTGCCGTCACGTTCGTCGTTCATCGCGATTGCGGCATCATCAGACGGCAGGTTCGCCGTGTAGACCGCCTGCAGATAGCGTTCGGCATTCGAGGTGGGCAGTAGCGCGCCGACGTCGAGTCGGGTTCCACTGTCCTTCTCGGTCTCCCGGGCGAAGAAGTTGTAGTAATCGGCGATGGCCCTGGACATGTCCGGGGTCACCGGTGCGTTGGCCAGCTGATCGAATCCCGCGGTGAACTCGCGCAGCGCATTCTCGGTCATGATGCCGTGGGTGTAGGTGACCAGGGCACTGCGCAGTTCGGATATCTGCGTGTCCAGGGCACGCTTCTGCGACTCACGGATCTCGACGAGCCTGTCGATGGCTCCGGTGCGCAACGAATTGCGCCCGGTTTGGTAGGCGATGCCGCCGACGATCGCGGCGGCCAGCGCGGTGCAGATCGCCAGCATCAGGATCAGCTTGGATTGAATACTGATGCGGTTGAGCAACCCCCAGTGTCCGCGCAGCCGGTACTTCGCACGCCGTTCGGGCGCCGCCGCAGCCTGATCCGGAGCGGTGTGCTCCGACGGTTGCGTCATGGCTGTCCTCTCAGCGCCGAAATCGACCCCGGAGCAGATTAGCAGTTCATGTGACAGCTGTGACGTATGTGATTAACCGACGATCGGACGCC